>JBOGTA010000035.1:0-9620 GCA_050695855.1 Candidatus Limnocylindria bacterium | reverse complement strand
CACTGGCGCTACAAGGAGGGCAGCCGCGCCGACCGGCGCTATGACGAGAAGCTGGCCTGGGTCCGCCAGCTCATGGAGTGGCAGCGCGAGGTGGCCGACGCCACCGAGTTCGTCGAGGGCCTCAAGCTCGACGTCTTCCAGGACCAGGTCTTCGTGTTCACGCCGAAGGGCGACGTGAAGGACCTGCCGGCTGGCGCCACCCCGCTCGACTTCGCGTACCGCATCCATACCGATGTCGGGCACCGCACCATTGGCGCCAAGGTCAACAACCGGCTGGTGCCGCTCGACTACCGCCTCCGCAATGGCGACATCGTGGAGATCGTGACCACCAAGGCATCGCACGGCCCATCCCGCGACTGGCTGGCCATCGTCCAGACCAACCAGGCCCGCGAAAAGATCCGCCAATGGTTCAAGCGCCAGCAACGCGACGAGAACATCGCCCAGGGCCGCGAGCTGCTCGACCGCGAGCTGCGGCGTCTGGCGCACGAGACGCTGGTCTCAGTGGACAACGCCCGCCTGACCGATATCGCCGGTCAGCTCCATTTCCGCGAGCTGGACGACTTCTACGCCGCCATCGGCTACGGCGCGGTCAGCTCGGCGGCGGTCGTCAGCCGGCTTGGCATCCACGATGACGTCGAGATCACCCTGCCCGAGGTCGCCCCGCCAGCCGCGCCGAGCACCGCGGGGGTCCGGGTCAAGGGGGTTGGCGACCTCCTGGTCCGGTTTGCAAACTGCTGCAGCCCGATCCCCGGCGACGAGATCTCCGGTTACGTGACCCGGGGCAAGGGCGTGACCGTCCACCGCGCCACATGTCCCAGCGTCCTGTCCGAGAAGGACATCGAACGCCTGATCGAGGTCGAGTGGGAGGTCGCCGCCCAGCAGACCTACCCGATCACCATCCGCATCGAGGGTCTGGATCGGCCGGGGCTGCTCAACGAGATCACGAACGTGGTGGCCGAGAACAAGGTCAACATCGTGGCCGCCTCGGTGGGCACCCACCCCGACGGCACCGCCACCATCACCCTGACCCTGAAGGTCACCTCCCTCCAGCAGCTGTCGAAGGTGCTGGCCAAGATCGAAAGCGTGCGCGACGTGACCGGCGTTACCCGGGAGCAGCACTAGCCGGGCCGAGGTCAGCCGCGGGCCGCGGCTTGCCTGCCGAGCGGAGCGCGTCGCTGGCGCCGGTCAGGCTGAGCCGGATGAGGGTGACCGCCGATCCAATGAGGAGGATGGCCAGGACCCACACCATCCAATCCGCCGTAAGGAGCGCCGTCAGTTCCGACGGGAGCGAGAAGGACGTCGTGAGCACCAGGGCGCGCAGCAGGGTGCCGGCGAAGCCGATCGACAGCGACACGTAGGCCGCCAGACTGCGTACGTCCACCGCCGCCAGGGGCGCGGCCACCACCAAGGCCGGGAACAGGTATCGCTCGTGGACGCGAGTGGGCAGGAAGTAGAACGCGAAGGCCAGCATCATCCCGACGGTCAGGACGGTGGCCAGGTCATGCCCCCGACGCAGCGGCAGCAGCGAGACGATCAGCCCCGCCACGAGTAGGAGGGCGCCGATCCCGACGTAGGGGGCGTCGTCGATCTCGAAGCCGACCAGGACGCCCCAGATGTTGATCGCGTTCAGCGAGGTGTCGGGCTGGAAGGTGGCGGTGCGGGAGAGACCCTCCGCCCAGCGAATCGGGCTCAGGCCGAGGAAAGCGCCGATCGCCAGGCCGGCGACGGCACCGCCGGCGATGACCATGATCAGAGGCCGAGCGTCGCGCCGTTGCCAGAGCCGCTGTCCGACGACCACCAGGACCGGGAGGGCGACCAGCCCGAATTGCGGCTTGGCCAGGCCGGCCACGATGGCCAGGCCGCCGGCCAGTCCGAAGCGATCGGCGGCCAGTGCCACCAGGGCGAGGAGGAAGAACAGGCTGCCCGCCGCGTCTACCTGGCCCCACACCGGCCCGGCCAGGAGGAGCGCCGGGTTCAGCAGGTAGCAGCCGGCGGCTACGAGACCCGCCGTCGCGCCGGCGGGACGCGCGACGACGGTGTACAGCGTGAGCCCGATGAGGAGGTCGAACGGGATCGAGAGGCCCTTGATGGCGGTGGACAGCTGATCGCCGTCGAAGAGGAGGCCCACGATCCAGAGGGCTGGCAGGAGGGCCGGGTAGATCGATGAGTCGTGCTCGTAGAAGTGGACCGGCCCGTAGAGGACCAGGTTTTCCGCCCAACGGGCCATGACCGAGACGTCCCCGAAATGGCCTGGCAGCGGCAACACCGCGAGCCGCAGGGCGAGCCCGGCCAGGATCATGATGACAAGTCCCACTGCCGGCATCGGCACACGGTACCCGACCTGCGTGCGGGATCGGCCGGGCCTTCGGCTCGATTCGCATCCACCCATCGGACCGGCCAAGTCCGCCAGTAGACTGCGGTCATGCCTGCCCTACGGGCCCCGCGCGGGACCCGCGATCGACTCCCCGAGGATAGCGCTGCGTGGGCTCGGGTCGAGGCCCTCGCCGCGGATCTCTCCTCGCGCTACGGTTTTGAGCGGATCGACACACCGCTGTTCGAGGCCACCGAGCTATTCGTGCGTGGCCTGGGGGAGGGGAGCGACGCGGTGGCCAAGGAGATGTTCCGCGTCGGCGGGGCGGCCGGCAGTGACGAGGAGGAGCCGGCCTGGGCCCTGCGGCCGGAGCCGACGGCCGGCATCGTGCGCGCCTACCTGGAGCATGGGCTGCAGGTCCGCCCCGGTCCCCTCCGGGTCTGGATGCTGGGCCCCATGTTCCGCTACGACCGGCCGCAGGCCGGCCGCTTCCGACAGTTCACCCAATGGGACGTGGAGGTCATCGGCGATCCGGGTCCGGCCGTCGACGCCGAGCTGATCGAGCTGGCGTCGCGTTACTGCACAGCGGTCGGCCTGGACGGCGTATCCATCCACCTCAACTCGACCGGCGATGCGACGTGCCGGCCGGCCTATCGGGCCGCGCTGATCGCGTACTTCGCGCCCCACCGAGGCACACTGGGCGACGACGGCCGCCGTCGGCTGGAGACCAATCCCCTCCGCGTGCTCGACGACAGGACCCTGGACGCCGACCTTGCGGCCGGCGCCCCGAGGTCGATCGACCACCTGTGCGACGCCTGTCGGGACCATTTCGCCGGCGTCACCAGCCTCCTCGACCGGCTGGGGATCGCCTACGAGCTCGACCATCGGCTGGTTCGGGGTCTCGACTACTACACCCGGACCACGTTCGAGGTGTTCCCGCCAGGTCGGGGCGGGAGCCAGGACGCGCTCGCCGGCGGCGGTCGATACGACGGGCTGGTCGAGCTTCTGGGCGGCCCGCCGACGGCGGGCATCGGCTTCGGCCTGGGGCTGGACCGGGTCGTCATCGCCCTCGCCCAGCGGGCCGTGCCCGGCGAGCCCTCGCCTGCCCTCGTGGCCGTGGTCGGCACCCGGCCAGCGGACGTCGCCGAGCGGCTCCTGGTGGCCGGCGCGCTGCGCGAAGCCGGCCTGCGTGTGCGACCCGATGGCTCTGACCGAAAGCTCGGGCGCCAGCTGGAGGCCGCCGCCAAGCTCGGCGCGCGGTGGGCGGTGATCGTGGGCGAGGAGCTGACGCGGGGAGCCATCGTGCTCCGTGACCTGGCGGACGGCAGCCAGCGGGAGGTCGCCCTCGACGAGGTTGCGGCCGCCACCCGCGGGAGGGCCACCTGATGGCTCCCCAGCTGTTCCGGTCGCATACCTGTGGAGAGCTTCGCCCGGCGCAGGTCGGAGAGCGCGTGACGCTGGCGGGCTGGGTCCATCGCCGCCGCGACCACGGCCACCTGACCTTCTTCGACCTGCGGGACCGGTACGGGATCACGCAGGTGGTGACCAACCAGGACGAGGCACCCGACGCGCACCAGGCGGGCGTCGAGGCGCGGGCGGAATGGGTGATCCAGGTCGAGGGCGTCGTCCGTCAGCGCCCGGAGGGCACCATCAACCACGACCTGCCCACCGGGGAGGTCGAGGTGGGCGTGGATCGGCTCACCGTCCTGAACCCGTCCAAGGTGCCGCCGTTCTACATCAATGAAGAGCAACCGGGGCTCGACGAGTCGCTGCGGCTGACGTATCGCTACCTCGACCTCCGCCGTCCGCCGCTCCAGGCCCGCATGCTCCTGCGCAGCCGACTGGCGGGGGCCGTGCGAAGCCACCTCGAGGGTGTCGGATTCGTGGAGATCGAGACGCCGACCCTCATCCGGTCCACGCCCGAGGGGGCGCGCGACTTCGTGGTGCCCAGCCGCCTCCAGCCGGGCAAGGTCTACGCCCTGCCGCAGTCGCCGCAGGTGCTCAAGCAGCTCCTCATGGTGGCGGGCTATGACCGCTACTACCAGCTGGCCCGCGCCTACCGCGACGAGGACTTCCGCGCCGACCGGGGACCGGAGCACACCCAGATCGATATCGAGATGAGCTTCGTCGGGGAGGGTGACGTCATGGCCACCGTCGAGGAGATGGTGACGCGGGTGAGCACCGAAGTGATGCCCGAGCGACCCATCGTCGAGGTGCCGTTCCCGCGCTTCACCTACGAGGAGGCGATTTCCCGCTACGGATCCGACAAGCCCGACGTCCGGTTCGGCATGGAGCTGGTGGACCTCGGCCCGGCCGTTGCCGGGACCGACCTGCGGGTCTTCACCGATGCCCTGGCCGCCGGCGGCGCGATTCGGGGCCTGGTCGCGGTCGGCTGCGCGGGTTTCTCCCGGCGCCAGACCGACGAGCTGACCGATCTCGCCGTCCGCCACGGCGCCGGCGGACTGGTCCACCTGGCGGTCGAGGCCGACGGCACCCTCAAGGGCCCCGTCGCCCGCCACCTCCCATCCGCTGCCCAGGATCGCGTGATCGAGGCCAGTGGGGCGTCAGCCGGGGATCTGATCCTGGTCGTCGCCGATGCCGATCCGCACGCGGCGGCTGAGGCCCTGGGCCGCGTGCGGCTGGAGCTCGCTTCCCAGCTCGGCCTGCGTCAACCGGGGGTCCTGTCGTACGTCTGGGTCCACCGCTTCCCAATGTTCAAGTGGGATGCGGAGGGCAACCGCTGGGATGCGACCCACAACCCATTCAGCGCCCCGGTCTGGGACGAGGCCGATGACATGGAGCGCGACCCGGCGGCCATCCATGCCCAGCAGTACGACCTGGCGCTCAACGGCTGGGAGCTGGGCGGCGGCTCCATCCGGATCCACCGCCGCGACCTCCTGGAGCGGGCGTTCGCGCTGATGGGCCACACCGTCGACGGGATGCGCGACCAGTTCGGCGCGTTGCTCGACGCCCTCGAGTTCGGCGCCCCACCGCACGGCGGGATCGCCATCGGGCTAGACCGATGGACCGCGTTGTTGGCCGACCAGGACAACATCCGCGAGGTGATGGCGTTCCCCAAGACCCAGTCGGGCAGCGACCTCATGCTGGGCGCCCCCTCGCCCATCGCCCCCGAGCAGCTGGCCGAGCTGGGGCTCCGTCTCGCTGATCCGGCCGCCGGCGATGAGGGCGGTCAGGCTTCGGAGGGCTCGTAGCCGCCGTCCACGTGGCGCTCCGTCCCGCGCAGAGCCGGATTGAAGATGCACACCAGGCGGGCGCCACCGGGGCTTCGCGCAATGTGCCTGTCGTGCCGATCGAGGGCGTACACCCCACCGGCGCTCACCGCATACGCCTCGCCGGTGTCGAGGTCGGTGATGTCGATCGCTCCGGAGACGACGTAGCAGGCCTCGAGGTGGTGTCGGTATTCAAGGGCCATCTCGAACCCAGGTTCCACGCGGACGTCGTTCAGGGAGAAGCCCATGCGGTCGGCCGCGGTGAGAATCCGGCGACTGTTCCAGTCGTCGCCGGACACGTCGTGTTCGGTGCCGGTCACGTCATCGGCTGATCGGATGATCATGGGAACCTCCGCTGCGGTAGGGGGATTGCTGGCAGGGCGATTGTGGCCGGTCCGGATGGCTGGGGCATAATCGCCACGACCATGGCCATCTACCTCGACCACGCCGCCACCACGCCGCTGCGGCCCGAGGTCCTCCAGGCCATGGTGCCCTACCTCACCGAGCACTTCGGCAACCCGTCCAGCCTCCACGCTGCCGGGCGCCGCGCTCGGCAGGGCCTCGACGAGGCGCGGGAGGCCGTGGCGGTCGCGCTCGGCGCCAAGCCCCGTGAGATCGTGTTCACCTCCGGCGCTTCGGAGAACACGAGCCTGGCGATCAATGGGATCGCCTGGGCGCAGAGCGCCCGCGGCCGACACCTGGTGACCACGGCGGTGGAGCATCGCGCCGTCCTGAACACGTGTGGGGTCCTCGAGCGCCACGGCTTCCAGGTCACCTACCTCCCGGTGGACCGATACGGACAGGTGGACCCGGCCGCGGTGGCCGAAGCCATCGGCCCGCACACCACCCTGGTCGCCATCGGGTATGCCAACAACGAGGTGGGAACGATTCAGCCCATCGCCGACATCGGCGCCATCTGCCGCGAGCGTAAGGTGGCGTTCTTTGCCGATGCGACCCAGGCAGCCGCATCGTTGCCGCTCGACGTGGACAGCCTCGAGGTTGATCTGCTCGGGATTGCCGCTCACAAGATCGAAGGACCGAAGGGGGTCGGGGCTTTGTTCGTGCGCCAGGGGACGAACCTCATTCCCCAGCAGCAGGGCGGGTCACAGGAGCGACAACGGCGGGCCGGAACCGAGAACGTGGCCGGCGCGGTGGGCCTGGGCGAGGCGTTGCGGTTGGCACGGAGCGACGCCGAAGCACTGGCGGCCGAGAACGATCGCCAGCGCGCGTTGCGCGGCCAGCTGACCCAGCGGCTGGAGGGTATCCCGGACGGCCAGCTCACCGGCCACCCCGAGGCGCGCCTGCCGAACAGCGTGAGCTGGGTCTTCCGCCAGGTGGAGGGCGGTGACCTGGTCGCGGCGCTCGACCTGGAGGGCGTGGCGGCCTCGACCGGGAGCGCCTGCACGTCGGGGAGCGCCGAGCCGAGCCACGTCCTGGGCGCCATGGGCGTGGCGGCTGAACTCATCCGCGGCTCGCTGCGCCTGACCCTCGGTCGCACCACCACCGGCACGGAGGTCGACGAGGCGGCGGACGCGGTGGTTGCCTGCGTCGCGCGCGTCCGTTCGGCCGCCCAGCCAGTCCAGGCTGACGTTGCCCCCGCCCCGGCGGGAGCCTGACCGATCGCATGACGCGAGTCGTGGCCGCCATGAGCGGCGGCGTGGACTCGAGCGTGGCTGCGGCGTTGCTTGCCCGCGGGGCCGTCGTCGGTGGCGACGAGGTCGTGGGCGTCTGGATGCGGACCCACCCGGACCGCGGCGAAGGGTGGGAGCCGCGCCGTGGCTGCTGCTCGACGGAAGCCGCCGACGACGCCCGCCGGGTTGCGCAGCGCATCGGGATCCCGTTCTACATCCTCAACGTCGAGCCCGAGTTCGGGGCCCAGGTCATCGATGCCTTTGCCGAGGCCTATCTGGAGGGCACCACCCCCAACCCGTGCCAGGCGTGCAACCAGAAGATCAAGTTCGACCTCCTCGCCCGGCGTGCGATCGGTGCCTACGGGGCGGAAGGCGTCGCGACCGGTCACTACGCGCGCATCGAGCAGCGGGACGGGGCGTGGCATTTGCTGCGGGCGGTGGACGCGGCCAAGGACCAGACCTACTTCCTGTGGAACCTCGACCAGCGGCAGCTGGCCGCCACCCGTTTCCCGCTCGGGGAACTGACCAAGCCCCAGGTCCGTCAGCTGGCCACGGACATGGAGCTCCCGACCGCCGCCACCCCCGAGTCGCAGGAGATCTGCTTCGTCCCGGCGGGTGATTACCGCGCCCTGCTGGCTGAGCGGAGGGAGTATGTCGGCGAGTCGGGCCCCATCGTCGACGGCGAGGGTCGCCGGGTCGGCACCCATACCGGATTCGCCCACTACACCGTCGGCCAGCGCCGCGGCCTGGGACTGAGCGGCGCCGAACCGCACTACGTCCGCGAGGTCCGGCCCCAGACCAACGAAGTCGTGGTGGGGTCGCGCGATGACCTCGCTGCCCACGGGTTCGTCGCGGACGCGCGGCATTTCGTGGCCGGCAATCCTCCGGCCGAGCGCTTCGAAGCGGAGGTTCGGATTCGCCACCGCGGAGCCGAGGTGCGTTGTGAGGTGACCCTGGTCGGCTCGGACCGGATGGTGGTGGAGACCGCGGAGCCGGTGTGGGCCCCGGCGCCGGGCCAATCCGCCGTCCTCTACCGCGGTGACGAGTGCCTGGGCGGAGGCCGGATCGCCCGGGCCTGAGCCATGGTGCCGTGGGCCATCTGGACCGTCATGGTGGGGGCCATCAACCTGACCCTGTTCGTCGCTGTCCGCGGCCGCTGGGGCGGCCAGGCGGTCATCCTGGCCCTCGCCTCCCTGGCGGGCACCGCGGCGGGCAACGCGCTGGCTGGCCTCGTCGAGTTTGACCTGCTGAAGCTCGGCGAATTCCATCTGGCCGGCGCGATCATCGGCGCCCAGTTGGCACTGGTGACGACGGCGGCGCTGGCCACGCTGTTCTCTTCTCCTGATGGATCGGGCCGGCGACGCGACGGCGCGGGGCCGGGCCGGTAGAATCGGTGGCCCACCACGCAGTCTGAACAAGAGGAGCAACACACACGCCATGAATGACTCCGGTTTCGGAAGTTTCGTGGCCGGTCTGGTCATCGGCGGCCTGATCGGCGCGGCAGTCGGGCTGCTCCTGGCGCCCGAGTCGGGCGAAGAGATGCGCGGCCAGGTCGGTGAATTCGTCGACGAACGGATGCGCGACTTTGGTGACGCGGTCAGCGAAGGCAAGGCGGCGGCCGACCAGGCCCGCACCGCCATGCTGGCGGCGCTCCAGCGGGACGCCGCCACCGAGACCCCGGCCGAGGAGAGCGCAAACTAGCCTTCATCGGTGACGAAATACGGACGAGGGCCGGCGGGGGCCGGCTCCGGTCGCGCCTGAACGAGTTCCGCATGCAGCCACTCCCGGCGGCCGACATTCGCGAGCGATTCCAGCGGTTCTTCGAGGCACGCGGTCATACCCGGGTCCCGCCCGCGCCGCTGCTGGCGAGCGACGATCCCAGCTTGCTCTTCACGAACTCGGGCATGGTCCAGTTCAAGCTGGTTCTGACTGGCGAGGAGACGCGGGACTACAAGCGGGCGGTCGACAGCCAGCCGTGCCTGCGGGTCGCCGGCAAGCACAACGACTTCGAGGAGGTCGGGCGGACGCCGCGCCATCAGACCCTGTTCGAAATGCTGGGCAACTGGAGCTTCGGCGACTACTTCAAGCCCGAAGCCATCCACTGGGCCTGGGAATTCCTGACCGATGACCTCGGGATCGAGGCGGACCGCTTGGCGGCGACCGTCTACACCGATGACGACGAGGCCCACCGGGTGTGGGCCGATGAGATCGGCCTGCCGGCCGATCGGCTCGTGCGGTGGGGCAACATCGCCGCCGGCGACGACCACAACTTCTGGCAGATGGCCGACACGGGGCCCTGCGGCCCGTGCAGTGAGATCCACTTCGATCGAGGGGCGGAGCTCAGCGAGGGCCCGGATTGCATCCCGGACCACTCCGAAACGTGTCCACGCTGGCTCGAGATCTGGAACCTGGTCTTCATGCAGTACGACCGCTCGGCGGACGGAACCC
>JBOGTA010000034.1:0-8045 GCA_050695855.1 Candidatus Limnocylindria bacterium | reverse complement strand
GGCGTGTCGTGCGCCGGCATCGGCGAGGCGCAGCGCAACCTCGTTGAAGTACGGCGCCGTGAAACGCCGGGCAGCGATGCCGGCCGTCTCGAGCGTGGCCACCAGGTGGCGGGCCTGGATCGTCGAGCGCTCGGCGGCCTCCCGCAAACCCTCCGGACCGACCGCCGACAGGTACGCGGTGGCGGCCAGGGCGCACAGCGCCTGGTTGGTGCAGATATTGCTGGCCGCCTTCTCGCGGCGGATGTGCTGCTCGCGGGCCTGCAGGGTTAGCACGTATCCCCGGCGCCCGGCCGCGTCCCGGGTCGCGCCCACCAGCCGTCCGGGCAGCTGGCGGACGGCGTTCATGCGCGCCGCCATGAGACCCAGGTACGGCCCTCCAAATGCGAGCGGGATCCCGAGCGATTGGCCCTCGGCGGTCACGATGTCGGCGCCATATCGGCCGGGGGCCTCGAGCATCGCCAGGCTGACCGGATCGACCAGGGTCACGAACAGTGCTCCCGCCGCATGAGCCGCCTCGGCCAGCTCGGACATCGGTTCGAGCAAGCCGAAGAAGTTCGGTTCCTGGACCACCAGGCATGCCACGTCGTCGCCGACCAGGCTGCGGACGGCGTCGAGGTCGGTGAGCCCGGAGCCGGTTTCGGACAGGTCGGCCGGAACCTCGACCACCTTTACGCCGGGCCCGGAGCAGTAGGTCTCCAGCACGCGGCGCACCTGGGGATGGACCGCCCGCGAGACCGCCACCCGATGCCGGCCGGTGAGGCGGCACGCCATCAGCGCCCCTTCGGCCGTGGCCGTCGCCCCGTCGTAGTGGCTGGCGCTGGCGACCTCCATCCCGGTCAGCTCGCATACGAGAGATTGGAATTCATAGATGCTCTGGAGCGTCCCCTGGCTGACCTCCGGCTGGTATGGCGTGTAGGCGGTCGCGAACTCGGCCCGTCCGACGACCTCGTCTACGACGGCCGGGATGAGGCGCCGATACGCGCCGGCACCGAGGAACGACACCTCCGGGATCCGGTTCCGCCCAGCCAGGCGCGACAGCTCGGCCCGCACCTCCTGCTCGGTCATCGATGGCGGGAGGTCGAACCGGGTGGCCCGCACCGATTCGGGGATATCGGCGAAGAGGTCGTCCACGGACGCCACGCCGATGGCCTCCAGCATGGCCGTTCGATCGGCGGCCGTGTACGGGGTGTAGGTCATTCGCTCCCGATCAGCTCCGCGTAGCCGCGAGCGTCCAGGAGGGCGTCGAGTTCGGTCGCGTCGGCGAGGCTGATCCGACAGATCCAGCCGTCGCCGTGCGGATCGCTGTTCAGCAGCTCGGGTCGCGTGCGCAGCGCTTCGTTGACCGCCGCCACCGTCCCGCTGGCCGGCGCGTAGAGGTCACTTACCGCCTTGACCGATTCGACCACACCGAAGCTCGCGAACTGGGTGAGGTTGGCCCCCACGCTGGGCAGCTCGACGAAGACGATGTCCCCCAGCTCGTCGACCGCAAAGCGGGTCAAGCCGATCTCGCCTTCCCCATCCGTGGGGCGGATCCACTCGTGCTCACGGGAGTAGCTTCGGTCGTCCGGCAGCGTCAAGTGGTCCGTTCCTCAGCGGGGCGCGGGCGTCGGTAGAACGGCAACTTTACCTGCTCGGCCCGGCAGCGTCGGTCGCGGATCATCACCGCCACCCGGCGACCGACCTCGGCCGCCTCGCTGCTCACCAGCGCCATGGCAATGCGGAGGCCAAGGGTGGGCGAGACGCTGCCGCTGGTCACCACGCCGATTTCGTCAGTCTGCGATGCCTCGCCGGCCCCCTCGACGACCAGGTAGCCGTGACGGGCAATGCCTTCGTCCCCCATCACGAGGCCCACCAGCCGGCGGCGCGTCCCCCGCCGCTCGACCTCGGCCAGCGCCGCCCCGCCGAGGAAATCCCCCTTGTCGAGCTTGACCACGCGGCCGAGGTTCGCCTCATAGGGGTTCACGTCACGACCCAGCTCGTTGCCGTACAGCGGCATGCCCGCCTCCAGGCGGAGCGTGTCGCGGCTGGCCAGCCCGCACGGCAACAGGCCGAATCGGCCACCGACCTCGAACACCGCGTGCCACAGCCGCTCGGCGTCAGCAGCGTCACAGATCAGCTCGAATCCATCCTCCCCGGTGTAGCCGGTCCGCGCGATCAGGCAGGCAACGCCCGCCACCTCACCGCTGACGGACCGATATGTCCCGATGGTCCGGAGGTCGACATCGGTCAGGCCCCCAACCAGCTCAGCCGCCCGCGGACCCTGGGGCGCAATCAGGGCCGTCTGGTCGGATCGGTCGTCGACGGTCACGTCGAACCCACGATCCGCCACGAGGCCGGTCAGGTGACCTACCACCGCCTCTCGGTTGGCGGCGTTGCACACGATCAGGTAGCCCGGGTCGGTGCGGTAGACGATGAAGTCGTCGATGACCCCGCCATCGGCGGCGCACGCCATCGAGTACTGGGCCTGCCCGGGCTCCAGCGTTCCGGGGTCGCTGACGAGGGCGTACCGAGCAAGCGCCAGGGCGTCAGGCCCGGCCAGAGCGATCTCGCCCATGTGCGACAGGTCGAAGAGGCCCACCGCGGTCCGGACGGCCTTGTGCTCCTCGAGCTCCGAGCTGTAGCGGACCGGCATCTCGTAGCCGGCGAAGGCCACCATGCGCGCTCCCAATGACCGGTGGACCGCATCGAGCGTTGTCCTGCGCAGGTCGGCGGCGGTCATCGGGCCGGCCGAGCGGTCGGTTCCGGAGCGGCGGCCAGCACTCGCTCGGCCATCTCGACCACACTCCGCTCGGTCGGATAGTTCATGAGCCGGAGCGCTTCCGACAGGGGGACCCATCGGACGTCATCGAACTCGTGGTCGTGATCGGCCAGATCGCCACCAACCGGGCGCATGAGGTAGAAGTAGACGGTCTTGAAGTAGCGCGTGGAGCCGCGGACGAAGACGTAACTGATCGGACCCAGAGGCTGCTCGACTTCCACCGCCAGGCCAGTCTCCTCCGACGTTTCGCGCACGGCCGTCTCCTCCAGCGACTCGCCGCGCGACGGCGTGCCCTTGGGCAACGCCCACAGCGGCGGATTGCGGCGATGGGCCAGGACAATCTCCGGGCCGGTCGGCGTCTGTCGGTAGACCACGCCACCGGCGGAGGTGGCGCGCGCGTTGCGCTTGATCGCCACGCGGGGGCTAGGAGCGGTGGGCGCGCGGAAGGCCGAGCGGGAGCGGAGACCGGCGAGCCCGGTGGGCGGCCAGTCGACCGAGGTCCGGGAAACGGAACCGGCTTGTCTGGCAACGCAGCGCGTGGACGGTCGCAGTCGTCCGGCGATCGCGCAGCGGACGGTGGTAGGTCGTGGTCGGGCGGTTCAGCCCCAACTGGTGACGGCGCCCCGCCGGCCGGGAAGTCTCGAATTGGATGACGGCGTGGAGGCCGAAGGGGCGGGCGCGCATGTCAGGGCATTGTAGTCGGCACCCCGGCCGCCGCAAGCCCGGTCATCGGTGGGCGGCCAGGAGGTCCTCGTACAGCTCGGCGACCTGGGCCACCCGGGCGCTCGCGTCAAAGCGCGTCGCTCCCTCGAGGGCGCGGGCCGACATCCGTTCTCGTCTCTCCACATCCCCGGCCAGCGCCCCGGCGGCGACGCCCAGCCGTTCCGCACGGGTGGCGGCCGGCTCGGCGGAGACGACCTCGGCGTCGATCCTGGGACGGAGAGTGCTGGTGACGCCCGGGCCGTCCAACGCGACCACCGGCAGCCCCGCGGCCAAAGCCTCGGCCAGGACCAGCCCCTGGGTTTCGGTCTGCGAAGCGAAGATGAACAGGTCGCTGGCCTTGACCAGGGCCAGGGCCTCGTCCCGGGGCAACCCGCCCGTCACATGGACCCGCTCCGCCACCCCAGCCTCGGCCGCCCGATCCTGGACCGCACGCTCGGCAGGTCCCCCGCCGACCAGCAGCAGTTGAAGTCGTGGTCGCCTCCGGGAGGCCCGGACGAAGGCGTCGACCAGGACGAGGACGCTCTTCTCGTGCGCGACGCGACCCAGGCTGACCAGCACGATGCTGTCATGCGGCCAACCCGCCCGGCGCCGTGGATGACCCTCGGGCATGGAGGCAATGGCGTCCACCTCGATGCCGGTCGGGATCACGCGCACCGCCGGGGGCCGGCGTGTTCCCAGCGCGGCGCGGATCTCGCGGCCCAGGTCGTCGGACGGGGCCACGATCGCCGCACAGCCGGCCCACCAGGCCAGCAGCCAGGCGTCGGCCGCGCGGCGCGAAACGCCCGCCAGAGGCCCGAGGTAGTGGCCGTAGTTCGCAAACCGGGTGTGGTGGGTGAATACCAGCGGAGCCCGGGTCCGCCGGGCGACGGACCGCGCCATCAGGCCCGAGACGAATGGCGACTGGGCGTGGACCACATCCGGATCGAACGCCACGGCCCGCCGCAGCGCCCCGGACGGGATGGGCATCGGCACGCGGTAGCCGGGCGGGGCGGGCGGCGCGTGGAACGACGGCAGCCAGGCGAGCTCTGGGTCAGGACCTAAGCTGCCCGCCGTTCCCGGTTGCGCATCCTCTGCCGGGCGAGGAGCGACGAGCAGGACCTCGTGCCCCAACGCCCCGAGGCCGCGAGCCAGCGCTTCGGTTGAAACGGTGACACCCGACAGGTAGGGCAGGTAGGACTCGGTAAAGACCGCGACGCGCATCTCAGCGGTCGCGGGCGCCAGAGGCGGCCGCCTTTCCGGTGGCTTCGATGACCCCGATGGGGTCGCCCACCTCGGCGTTCTCGATCGGCACCAGCCCTCGCTCAGGATCGCGCACGCCCGGATAGAAGAGCAGCCCGCCCATCAGGATCGCGCCGACGACGCCGCCCACCACCAGGGTGGCTTCGGCTCCGATCGCGCCGGCCACCGGGCCGGTCAAGGCGAAGGACACCGGCACCAGGCCGATGGAGACCAGCCAGTCCAGGCTCGACACGCGGCCGAGCAGCTCGCGAGGAACCAGTTGCTGGAGCATCGTGATCCAGATGATCGACCCTACCTCGAAAAGCGCCGCGCCCGCCGCCGACAGCAACAGGGCGTGCCACAGCTCGGTCATCAGCCCGAATCCGGCGATGAGGAGCACCCCACCCGACCACGCGGCGTACATCGCCGTCACCCGCTGGCGGGGCAATCCAACCTGACCCACGACGATTGCCATCAGCACTGCCCCGACTCCACCGACGGCGAAGATGGCGCCCAGAGCATCAGGCCCCAGCTCCAGCCGGTTCTTGACCAGGAACGGGAGGAGGACTTCTTCGGGGCCGATGAAGACCAGCAGGCTCAACATCGCCGAAACGAGGGTCGCCCATACCCAAGGCGTGGCGCGGACGAATACCAGGCCCTCGCGCAGCTCGATCAGAGTCTGCCGCACGCCGTGGCTGGATACCTCTCGACGAGGCCGCGGCCTCATCGCCGCGACAGATGCGGCCGAGACGAGAAAGCTCGCACCGTCGATCACGAAGGCGGTCCCGGGCCCCACGGCCGCCACCGTCAGGCCGCCGAGCGCCGGCCCGACGAGTCGAACTGTCAGCGGGCGTACCAATCCCTGCAGCGCGTTGGCCT
This sequence comes from Candidatus Limnocylindria bacterium, assembly GCA_050695855.1. GTDB lineage: Bacteria > Chloroflexota > Limnocylindria > QHBO01 > QHBO01 > DASTEQ01. The sequence continues at coordinate 2,467 of JBOGTA010000034.1, read as the reverse complement.
GCGGCAGCATCCGGGTTGAAAAAGGCGTCGCCCATGCCCACGAACGCGATCAGGACCACGATGTGCCAGAGCTCGAGGGCGCCGGTGGCCGACAGCACCCCCAACAGCCCGATCGCCGCGGCGCGAATCAGGTCGGCGCCGATGAGCAGCAAGCGGCGGTCGTATCGGTCGCTGAACACGCCCCCAATCAGGACGAAGAACAGGAGGGGGAGGGTCCAAGCCAGACCAACCACCGACAGGGCGGTGGGCACGTTGCTGATCTCGTACACCTGCCAGGCCAGGGCGACGTAGAAGAACCCATCGCCGAGGAGCGAGATGAACGAGCCGATAGTGAGCAGCGCAAAGTCGCGCTCGACGAGTGGCTCGAGGATGCGGATGCGGAGGATGCGCGTGCGGAGTGACCGCATGGGGTCGATCCTCCGGCCTCAGGCGTGGAGTGGTGGGCGATACTGGACTCGAACCAGTGACCTCACGGATGTGAACCGTGCACTCTAACCAGCTGAGCTAATCGCCCCTGGGGAGCGGTCAGTATACCGACGCCCGAATCGGGGGCTCAATCCGCCGAATGTCAGATGGCGTAGACGGCACGCGTTATCGCGGACAGGATCAGCATCGCGATCAGCGGCGACCAGTCGATGCCCGAGGTGGGCGGGAGGACACGACGAATCGGCGCCAGGATCGGCTCGGTGAACTGGTAGACGAAGGCGACGAGCGGGCCACCGCCGCGCGGGTTCGTCCAGCTGATGATGACCCGGGCCAGGATGAGCACCCACAGCAGCGTGCTGAGGAGCTTGACGAACGTGATGAAGACCGCCGCCACGGGGCCAGAATAGCAGCGCTCCGGAGGCGCCTGCGTGGGGGGCGCCATGGTGATGCTCAGTCGGTGATGGGGCGCTCTCCGAACAGCGCCGTCCCGACTCGAACCAGGGTCGCCCCCTCCGCCACCGCAGACTCCAGGTCGCCGCTCATGCCCATCGACAGCTCCGGCAGCGGCCTGCCGACCGCACCCTCCAGCTCGCCGCGCAGCTGGCGTAACCGGGCGAACGCCGCGCGCGAGGCTTCGGTCTCGCTGGTCAATGGCCCGATGCCCATCAGCCCTTCGACCCGCACCGCGCGAAGCCGGCTCATGGATTGAACCAGGGCGGTCCGCCCGCTGCTGTCACTTTCCAGGTCGCGGAACGAGAAGCCATGCTGGGTAGGCGATCCGGTCAGGTTGACTTGGAGAAGAACCTGCGGCTGCATGCCGAGCTCCAGCGCCAGGCCGTCCACCCGCTGCAGGAGGGCGACCGAATCGATGGCATGAAGCCACGGAAACATGAGCACGGCTCGTCGCACCTTGTTGGACTGCAAGTGACCGATGAGATGCCATTCGACGTCGGGCACGGAGATGACCTTGCCCTCCGCCTCGGCAACCCGGTTCTCCCCGAATCGCTCGACGCCCGCGCGCCGAGCGGCACGGACGACGTCGATCCCGAATCCCTTCGTGACCGCCACGATCCGCACCGTCGCTGGATCACGCCCAACGGCTTCGGCGGTCGTCGCGAGGCGGACCTGCAGCAGGTTCCATCGCTCGGCGATGGCGGCCGCCGTCGCGCCCAAATCGGTCATTGCACCAGATGCAACGAGCCCCGGCCGCAGCCGGGGCTCATCGGTCCATGCCGAGCCGCCTTACTCGCGTTCGCGGTTGGGCTGGCGCAGGAAGCTGGGGATGTCGAGATCGGTTTCGCCGTATGCCGGCCGCTCAAGGGAGGTCGGACGCGTCGTGACCGGCTCGCGGTCCGGCGTGCGGGTCACCTCCGCCGGCTCGGGCTCGACCGCAATCGGCTCCGAGGCTGGCGTCACCGCGAACGGCGATCGCTCCGCGCGCTCGCGCTCGATCTCGGCCAGGAGCTCCCGGCTCTTCTCGTCCAGGGACGATTCGAGGCCGACAGCCGTCTCCGAGGCGGCCGGCCGCAGGCTCGGCTTCGGCTTGCTTCGGGCGGCGTCGAAGCCGGTGGCGATGACGGTCACCTTGACCTCGTCGCGCATCCGGTCGTCGATGACCGTGCCGAAGATGATGTTGGCCTCCGGGTCGGCGGCCTCCTTGATGACCTCGGCCGCCTCGTTGACCTCGAACAGGCCGAGGTCGCTGCCGCCGGTGACGTTGAACAGGATGCCGCGGGCGCCCTGGATGTTGATCTCCAGCAGCGGGCTCATGACCGCCGCCCGGGCGGCTTCCACGGCGCGGTTCTCACCGCTGCCGATGCCGATTCCCATCATGCTGCTCCCCGCCTCGCGCATGATCGTCTTCACGTCGGCGAAGTCGAGGTTGATGAGGCCGGGGACGGTGATCAGGTCGCTGATCCCCTGCACGCCCTGGCGCAGAACGTCGTCTACCACCCGGAACGCATCGAGGATGGAGGTCTTCTTGTCGACGACTTCGCGGAGGCGGTCGTTGGGGATGGTGATCAGGGTGTCGACCTTGTCC
>JBOGTA010000033.1:0-7938 GCA_050695855.1 Candidatus Limnocylindria bacterium | reverse complement strand
ATGCCGGGCTCGTGCGACAGCTCGGCGGCGAGCATGGTCGGCAGCCGGTCGAGCCCGTGTTTGTCCAGCAGGCCGCGGGCCGCGGCGCGTGCCTGCGGGCCGCCGAGCACCAGGGCCAGCAGCGCGTCGTCTCCCAGCCCGGATGTCATGGGCCAGAGGGTCACTCGCGACCCTCCTCGGAGCATTACCGCTGCGTTTGGGCTGGCCGGTCAGACCCCGACCAGCAACAGGACCGCCAGCGACAACGAGTTGAACGTGACGTGGGTCGCGATCACCAGCGGCAGGCTGCGCGTGGTGACGTAGGCCACTCCGAGCACCAGGCCCAGCAGAAAGATCGGCGGGAGGGCAAGCAGCGTTCCCCCCGAGATATGCGCCACGCCGAACAGCACCGCTGAGCCCAGGACGGCGGCACGGGTACCGTGCTCGCGCTCCCAGGCGTTGATGGCCACCCAGCGGAAGAACAGCTCCTCGGCGATGGGTGTCAGGAATCCGATCAGCCCGATCGCGACCAGGGGCGGCAGTGCGGCCGCCAGGTTCGCGACCATCTGACCGTCGACCGGATCCTCTCCCGTGACCTGCATGACCAGCCAGCCGAGGATGGCGGACATCGCAGCGGCGAGGACCCAGGCGACGGCGCCCAGGGCCAGCCCGCGAGCCAGGTTCCTTGCCGTCATCGATCCGTCTCCCAGACGGGCACCGGCCAGGGCGCGCGGCCGCAGGACGAAGACCGCAGCGATCGCGGCGAAGGTCAGCGGGGTGACAAGCAGGAGCGCAGTGATCGCCGCCGGGCCGGGATCAGTCACCTCCTGTCCCGACGCGATAGCGGCCAGCAGCGGCACCAACGACACCACGTTGGCCGCCGCCACCGCCATGAAGAACAAGAGGATGATGCTGGGCCCGCGGTAGCGGTCTGGTCCGAGGTGCCGTCGGGCGCGGATACCGCGCCACCCGAGCCAGCCCAGGCCGCCCAGCAGACCGACCGAGCCGACGATGGTCAGGCCGGCGGGGAGGAGCCACTCGCCGGCGGTGAGGCCCAGGGCGGCTGCGAAGAACAGCCACGCGGAGCCGGCCAGCACCACGATCAGGCCGAGACCGGCGATGACCCACGCCGGCCAGGCCGGGGGCAGCGGTTCAGGCGCTGCGGCGACGAGCGGATCCGTCGCCGGCGAGGAGCCGTTAGCCTCCAGGCCGACCGGGTCGGTCAGCGGTTGGGTGCCGCCTGCGGGACCGCGCCCTTCTCAGGTCCGTACTCCGTGGGGCGCTCGGAGGCGGCGGCCGCAGCGCGGGCCGGTGCGGGCGCCGGGCGGGCCCGGGTCGGCAGCTCGGTTCCACAGAAGGCGCAGATCGACCAGGCCGGCTCGGTCAGGCGCTGGCACGCGGGGCAGATCCGATGGAGCCGCGTTCGACAGCTGGGGCACACGATCCAATCCTCGGAGACCCGCGCGCGGCAGGTCGGGCAGCTCCGATGTTTCTCCATCTCCGCCAGCAGGGACTCCTCCGCCAGCGAGCGCTCGTAGACCTCGGCCATGGTTTCGCGCGGCCGAATGATGATGTACATCAGCCACGCGAACAGAAAGACGAGCGGGGTGAAGAAGATGATGAGTGCCGAGGCGAAGTAGGGCAGGATCGGGTTCTCGGTTCGCGCCTGCATGTCGCGGAAAGCCCAGTAGGCGGTGCCCAGCCACAGCATCACGACGTAGATGACGATCAGGGTTGCAGCCAGCTGGACGACGGGGTTACTGGTGAAGTCGCTCCAGATCTGGCCGGGATCCGGCAGACCTTCCATTCGCCGATGCCTTCCTCCTGGGGACGCGTGCACCGCGCCGTAGATGGCGCGCCAAACGCGCGCGTCATCCTAGCAGATGACCTTCAGGGACCCTGAGGGGGACCTGAGGACCCGCCAGTGGTCCGGGGTTGGTACTGCACCAGACCCCACCACGGCCTCCGCGGACCGTCTCAGTCGCAACTCGCGAATGCCCACCTGACGATCAGGCCATGGCCCTTTGGGTAGCCGACCACGATGCTTCCGGAGACCACCATCTGGAGGAACGGTTGCTCGGGCTCTTGCGGCTGATCGGATTCCTATACCCGGCCGTGGCGGCGGTCTGCCTGACCCTCTTGGGGGCGATGCTGGTGCATCAGCCGCCGGAGACAAGGGGCTTCACGATCGGCCTGGTGGGGCTCGCCATCGGGGTCGGCGCCACGGCCATGGCCCTGGCGACCTGGGGCTATTTCGGGCTCCGCCTGCGTCGCCTGGCCCGCGATCTGGAGCGGACCGTGGACGAGGGCACGCCCGTCGTCCTCAAGGAGTCGGGGGTCTCTGCCGAGCGCCGCCTGGCACGCGCCTTCAACCGCGCGGCGGGCACGTTCGCCCTGGCCGAAGCGCAAGCCACGCGTGATCGGCTGACCGGCGTCCCGAACCGCGAGTCGCTCATCCTGCAGCTGACCGCCGAGGTCGAGCGGGCAACGCGCCATTCCAAGCCGCTGTCGGTGGCCTTCATGGACATCGACCGCTTCAAGGCGATCAACGATACGTACGGCCATCGGGTGGGGGACGCGGTGCTCCGCCAGCTGGCCGGGCTCATCACCCGCAGCATCCGAGCCAGCGACATCTTCGGCCGCTATGGCGGGGAAGAGTTCATGTTGATCCTGCCCGAGACCACGCCGGAGGACGCCCTTGCTCTGGTGGAGGAGCTGCGGGAGATGGTCATGAGGCGGCCGCTCAGCGTGGGAGTCGGGATCCTGGTGGATGCCACCATCAGCATCGGGGTGGCAGGGGGCCACGGCGCCAATCTGCAGGTGGACCGCATCGTGGACGCCGCAGATGCCGCGATGTACGTCGCCAAGTCCGAGGGGCGCAACCGGAGCTACCTGTTCGGCAACGTGACGGACGACACCCAGATCCCACGCGCCACCATCACCCCCGAGCGGCGGGATGCCGCCGCGGCCATCGGTCGCTGGGCCAGCGCCAGCGCCGCGCAGGCGCTGGCATCGGTCCTGGCCCCGCAGCCAAACCATCGCGGTCGGCCGTCGGACATGATCGCCGCCATGTCGATCGGGATCGCGCTCCACATGGGACTGTCGCGGGTCGAAATGGAGCGCATCCGGATCGCGGCCCTGCTCCACGACCTGGGCAAGCTCGCCCTACCGGGCGTGATCCTGGACAAGCCCTCCTCGCTGACCGAGCTCGAGTGGCAGGTCGTGGGCGAGCACCCCCGGATCGGTCAGGTCATCCTGGAGCAGGCGACGAGCATGCGCGACGCGGTCCCCATCGTCCTCCATCACCACGAGCGGTACGACGGCACGGGCTACCCGCACGGGCTGCGGGGCGAAGAGATCCCCCTCGGCGCGCGGATCGTGGCCGTGGCCGATGCCTACCACGCCATGGTTCACGAGCGGCCGTACAAGACGGCGATGACCCACGCCCAGGCGCTCGCCGAGCTGCGTCGCCATGCGTCGACCCAGTTTGACCCCACTGTCGTCGAGGTCTTCGCGGCGATCTTTGGCGATGACGTCCCGTCCGACGGCCAGCGGGAGATTCAGCGGCTCCAGGCCCACGCGGACGGGGGCCTGGAGGTGATGGCCCCGGGGGCCGCAGCCACGGTCAACGCGGACATGGTTGACTCCGAAACCGCGGTCCCGGACTCGCCCGGCGGGACCGCACCCCGGCGGACGCGAGGTAGGGTCTCGACCCTCCCGTCGGCGACCGGTGACGTCGCGGCCGATCCGGAGCTCCGCCCCGCCGAACAGGCCAGCTAGGGCGCGCGTTCGAACGGGACCGGCCTCAGCCTCCGGCTAACCGGGTGACGGCGCCGATGGAGCCGATGATCCCCGACAGGAACCCGATCAGGCCCGCCGGCGATAGCCCGCGGAGGAGACCGATGAGGTCGTCACCCAGGCCGGAGCCGATTTCGACCACCACGAACAGGACCGCCAGGGCGGCACACCACACGAGGGCGACCCCCAGACCGATCCGCTGTGGGCGGCCCGGCGCACCTCGGATGGCGCCGACGCCGGCCAGCAGCAGGAGCAGACCGACCAGGATGGGCAGCGGGGCCGCTACCCCGAAATACATCGATTGCAGGAGGCCGCCGTCGGCTGGATACCCTGTCCAGAAGGCCAGTCCATAACCGCCTGATCCGAGAGCCTGGTCGGCGAGCGAGCCTTCGACCAGCGAGAACGGAAGGAACCACGCCGTGGCCATGCCGACGGAGGCGATGGTGAGGACGATGGGACCGAGCCAGGCGCGGACTGGGCGCACCGCGGCCGGCGCCGTGGCCCCGGGGACGGCCACCGAGGCGCCGGCGGCGACCGGTCCGGTCGCCGCGGTAACCGCGGGCCGAATGTTGAATCCACATTCAGAGCAGAACGCGGATCCCGAGCGGTTGACGGCGCCGCACCGGGGGCAGGGCGCGGCTTCCGCGCCGGAGCCGGGTCGATTCATGGTCGATTCGTCAGCCGCCACCAGCCGCTGCCCGCAGTTGGCACAGAACGAGATCCCGGGCAGGTTCGCGGTTCCACAGCGCCGGCAGACCGAAGCATCGGTCATCGGTCATCCTCTGCCCGCTCCTCGGGCTCGGCGTCGCGCGCCGGCGGAAGCACGCCGGATTCCCGGGCCGCATCCGCCAGCCGGTCCATGAGCCACAGGGCCACCAGGACCAGCGCAGCGCCGAGGATGGCGAGGACGTACAGGCCGGCCCCGGTTGCCATACCCACGGCGGCGACCGCCCACAAGGAGGCGGCGGTGGTGAGGCCCCGCACGCTTCCCCGGTAATGGAGGATGGTTCCGGCGCCGATGAACCCGATGCCGGACACGATCTGGGCCGCGATCCGGGTTGGGTCTGCGCCCTCGAACGCGTATGCGCTCACCACGGTGAACAGCGCCGCCCCGAGCGCCACCAGACTGTGGGTCCGAAAGCCGGCCGCCTGACGGTGATACTCCCGCTCGAGTCCGATCAGCGCGCCCAGCCCGAGGCTCAGCGCCAGGCGCAGCGCAAGCTCGGCCTGCAGCTCGATCGACAAGTCGGCGGTCATGGCGATGTGCTCAACGTTCCGGTTGCGGACTCAGCTCCCAACTCCACCAGGCCGAGATCCATGCCTGAACGACACCGGCCAGCAGGACCAGCACGAGCCAAATCCAGACGAAGCCTAGCAGGAGGATGGGAGTCGCCGGCTCCGCCAAACGACCGTCGGCCAGGCGCTCCGAGAGCGGCTCCCATACCGAGCCGAGCAGGAGGACGGTCAGCACCTGGCTGCCGAGGAAGCCGGCGGTCGTCAGCGCGGCCTGGGGGAGCAGGCGGTGCGCTCGACGCCGGAGGGTGCTGAGTGCCACCCGCCACGGGTGTCGCAGGGCCAGCGCGCCGAAGGCCTGCGCCACGGCGGCTACGGCCGCCAAAACGACCAGCGCCGGCCACGCGCCAACGGCCACCCGGATTGCATACGGCGTGCTCGGGTCGGGCTGCGTGTACGCCTCGAAGAAGATCGGCGCCGCAAGCCACATCAGGACGGCAATCACCAATGCGACCCCGCACCCAGCGACTCCCAGCGCGGCCATGGCGCGCGGGACGGTAATGAGGATCCGGTCCCATTCGCGGTCGGAGAGCCCCATCAGGAGCGCCACCTCGCCAAAGGCGATGGCCAGCAGCATGGTGCCGATCCCCGACAGCGCGGCCATGACCAGGGCGACGAGGTTCCAGGGCCACCACGGGCTGGCCGCCAGGCGGACTCCGAAGTAGACAACGTCACTTTCGTCCGGCGGCGTGCCAACGACCAGCAGAAACGCGACCCAACCGGCGAAGGCGAACGACACGATGGCGCCGGGAACCCACAGCTCGGCGCGGCTCGCGGCCACGCGCGCCGCCGCCATCCCCCCGCGCAGCCAGTCGCGCAACGGCGTGTGCCTACGGCGCGGGCGACGAAGGCGGCGAGCCGGCCAGCTCGGCGATGCGATCCAGGACCCTGCCCATCTCGTCCACGGCGTCCTGGTAGGCGCCCAGGTCGCCGCGCGCCAGTGCGGCCTGGGCATCGTCGTACAGCTCTTGGGCGAGGGCGATCAGCTGCGCCACGTCGTCGGGCAGGTCCCCGCCGCCACCACCGCCATCACCGCCATCACCGCCGGGCTCGGGGATCTCCGATTCGCCCAGCAACTGTCGCAGCCCCTCCTCGATCGTCTCGGCGAAGGCGATCCGCGTCTGATCGGTCAGGATGACGCGTTTGAACTCGGGGAAGCTGGACTGGGTTGACCGAAGGTAGATGGGCTCCACGTACAGGACGGAGTCCCCCATCGGCAGCACCAGCAGGTCGCCCCGAACCACTTCCGATCCGGCCTGGCTCCACAACGTGAACTGGGCGCTGATGCGGGAGTCCTGGTTGATCCGGGCCTGGATCTGGGCCGGCCCCTGCGTGGTCGTGTCGACCGGGAAGCGGAACTCGATACGCTCGCCGTAGACCCCCGGGTCCATTCGAGCTGCGACCCACGAGATCATGTTGGGCCGGCTGGCAGCCACCAGGGGCTGGATGAGCACGAACTCACCGGCCTCCTCGCCGGGGACCTTCATGATCACGTAGTACGGCTCCACCTGCCGCCCCTCGCCGGCAACATCGGTCTGTTGCGTCGGGAACGACCATCGGTCCTCCTGGTTGTAGAAGGTGCCGGCGCCCGCGTCGGTGGGGGCGATGTGGTAGAGCAGATAGGCCGTGTTCTGGGCCGTGAACAGGTCCTCCGGATACCGCAGGTGGCCTACCAGCGCCTCCGGCATGTCGGCCGAGGGCTCGAAGAGCCCTGGGAAAATCCGGCTCCAGGCCGCGATGATCGGATCCTCTGCGTCGGCCACGAAGAAGCGCATCTCGCCGGTGTAGGCATCAATCACCACTTTGACCGCGTTGCGGACGTAGTTCGCCCCACCGAACTCGGTTTCGGGCGGAAGCGGCTGCGCGTTCGGGTAGCGGTCTGAGGTCGTGTACGCGTCCCAGATCCACACCAGCCGGCCGTCGGCGCTGACCAGGTACGGGTCGCGGTCATAGTGGAGGAACGGCGCCAGCTCGGGCACCCGCTGCCAGATGGCGCGCCGGAACAGGACCGCCGAGTCGCCCGTCAACTGATCGCTGATGAGCAGGTTCAGATCGCCGAAGCGGATGGCGAACAGGAGGCGGGAGAGGACGTTGTCGACCGCCACGCCGGTCTCGCCGGCCCATGAGGTCGTCTCCCCACCCTCGTCCCCCAATGGGAAGTCGAACTCCGCCGTCTGGGTCCGGACCACGACGTAGTCATCGGTCGCCTCGCCGAAGTAGATCCGCGGCTCACCCACCGGCAGATCGGGTTCCCGGTTGATCCCGCTGATCAGGTAATCCGGTTGCCCTTCGGGCGTGATGGCGTTGGACGCCACCGCGGTCAGGCCGTAGCCATGGGTGAAGACCAGCCGCTCGTTGGTCCAGGTGCGCGCCGCATCGGCCAGCCGATCGATCTCGATCTCGCGGCCGGAGAGCATGAGCTGCCGTTGCTCGGCATCGATCTCGTAGCGGTCGATGTCGACGTCGAGGAAGTTGTAGTACTGGCGCAGGATCTGCTGCTGGCCGAAGGTCACCAGCAGGGGTCGGTAGTCCCATAGGCGGAGGTTATTGAGGGTCTCCGCGTTCTGGTCGAACAGTGCCCGGCTGGGGACCTGCTCCCCGGTGAACGCGCGCAGTTCGATCGATTCCAAGTCGTAGGCGGCACGGGTGGCTGCCAGATGACGCTCGAGGTAGACCCGCTCGCGGTCCAGCTCGTTGGGTTCCACCGTGAAGCGCTGGATGATGCCCGGGTAGAAGCCGCCGACCAACAAGGAAAGCACGAACCAGGCACCCGCCGCCAGCCCGATCAGCCACAGGGTGCGGAACCAGATGTTCGCCACCAGCAGCCCAGCCGACAGCACCGCAACGCCGGTCAGGATGAGGTAGGCC
>JBOGTA010000032.1:0-2694 GCA_050695855.1 Candidatus Limnocylindria bacterium | reverse complement strand
CGTTCGGCGGCGGCGCTGGCCCCGTAGCGCGCCAGCATCTCGCGGGAGCGCCAGCCGGCGACGAACATCAGGTCACCCTCCTGCATCCCGTCGGCCAGCATCTGGTGGGCGAAGGTGTGGCGGAACTGATGCGGGTGGAGCTTGGGGAGGCCGACCTCGGCGCCCCGGCGACGCACCATCTGCAGGACGCCATTCCCAGAGAGCGGCCCCTTCGGCCCGAGCCACAAGGCTGCCGCATCGGCATGCGGGTGACGCGCCCGAACTCGGAGGTACCGATCCAGCGCCCGCGCGGTCTGGGCGCCGAACGGAACCACGCGTGCTCGGCGACCCTTGCCCATGACGTAGGCGTGGTCGTGCTCGAGATCGACGTCCGCCAGCGCCAGGCCGGCCAGCTCGGAGCGGCGCATGCCGGTGTCGTAGAGCAGCCGCAACAGGGCGTTGTCGCGTCGGTCCTCGAAGCTCGTCCCCTTCGCCGTCTGCAGCAGGGCGCGCATCTGATCCTCGCCGAGGACTGGCGGCGGCTCGACGGGGACCATCGGCGGCCGGATCCGATCCATCGGCGAGCGCTCGATCTCCTCCTCGCCGACCGCCCACTTGAAGAACGGCCGGATCGACCGGTAGTTGATGCTGACCGTGGCCGGACGGGCACCGCGGTCGGCGAGATCGATGAGGAAGGCCTCGACGTGCTCACGGCGGACGCCGGCCAGCGTCCGCGGCATGCCCTGATCGCCCAGGAAGCGATCGAGCCGCTCCAGAGCGGAGATGTAGGTGCGGATCGTCTGCGGGCTCTTGTTCTCGGCCCGCAGGTGACGCCGCCACGACTCGCCCGCGGCCGCCAGGGTCGGCGCACCGAGTTCTGATGTGTCGTGAGCTTGCGAGGTGGTCACAATGACCGAATTATACTCTCTAGCAGGGCAGTGTTAAGCGCTCTCCTCCAGTTATGGTGTGTGAATGAGCACGGGTCCGAAAAGTTATGGTGTGCGACGAGAGAGTCTGCTTCCCAAGCAGAATGTCGCGGGTTCGAGCCCCGTCTCCCGCTCCAGCCCTACAGATTAGCGCGCGCGCATCTGGTTGTTCTTCGCATCGTGGGTGAGCTCGGCCATGCCCAGGGCCTCGAGCAGCGGCGGGAGGTACATCCCGAATCGGCCGCGATAGCCCTTTCGGAGCCCGTACCAGCCGCCCACCGGGTTGATGGCTGAGCGGCCCCAGGCCTCGACAGTCCCTTCGGCTGCCGGCTTCTGCTCATCAGCGGCGCCGAGTGGCATCCAATCGCCGTGTTTCTTGAGCGCGGCGTGCAGGTCCTCGATGGCGCGCAGGTGGTACTTGAGCTGGGTCGACCCGACCTGGCACACCACCGCCGGCGGGTCAGCCGCCTCGTCGCGCCACATCCGGTACTCGGACGTGCCGGGTGGCGTCTTCAGGACCCAGGGATCTTCCCTGGTCCCGGCCGCGGTGTTGTTGGGCGACATTCCTGAACCTCCGAGCCTTCGGATCTGGGAACGGCAGTGTAGGGTGACGACCCATGCCTGACGCGGTGACTGGCGCGTTCAGCTTCACCGGGCGAGCCATCGCCGGGCGTCTGCTGAACGAGGGTCGCGAGGTGGTGGCCCTCGTCCGGCGCCCGGCGCCGCAGCCGGGCGATTCCCGCATCCAGACCAGGCTGGTGACCCTGGATGATCCGGCGACGCTTTCGAAGTCCCTGGGCGGCGTGGACACCCTCTACAACACCCATTGGATCCGTTTCGAGCGCGGGCACGTGACCTATGAGCTGGCCATGGCGCGCACCCGGCGTCTCCTAACCGGCGCACGCCAGGCCGGCGTCCGGCGCGTCGTCCACGTCAGCGTGGCGAACGCCTCGGAAGAGGCGCCGACCGGGTACTTCCGGGCGAAGGCGCGGCTGGAAGAGGACGTTCGGGCCTCGGGTCTGTCCTACGCCATCGTGCGCCCCACCCTCACGTTCGGGCCCCGCGACATCCTCGTCAACAACCTGTGCTGGGTCCTGCGGCGTTTCCCCATATTCGCCATTCCGGGCGATGGGCGCTATCGGCTACAGCCGGTCCACGTGGAGGACGTCGCACGAATCGCGATCCAGGCCGGTCTGGACACGGACGACCTGCAAACCGATGCCGCCGGCCCCGAGATCCTCACCTTCGACCGATTCGTGCGCCTCCTGGCCGGCACCGTTCACAGCCGTGCGTGGCTGATCCACGCGCCGCCTCTACTGTCATGGGCCGCCAGCCGGACGCTGGCGGTCCTGGTGCGCGACGTCATGCTGACCCGCGACGAGGTGACCGAGCTGACCCACAGCCTGCTCGTCTCCGACCAGCCGCCGCGGGGGACGATTAGCCTGGGCAGCTGGGCGGCGGACCATGCCGCGGACCTGGGGCGCGAATATCACTCGGAGCTCGATCGGCACTTCCGCTGACCCCGCGCAAGGCGGACAGACTCAGCCCTCGGAAGGCTCGCCCAACTCGTCGACCGGTGGAGCTGAGCCGTCGAGTGCGAGCACGGCTCCCTGTTCGCCCGCGACCGGCGCCACCAGCTCGGAGGACTCGCGGACCTCGCCGCTGATCTCTTCCTCGACGTCGTCGATGCGCGCGATCGTGAAGCTGACCTGGGGCGGGATGGCGGCCGAGATGACGACCTCGCTGATGCGATACGGAGACCGTTTGGCCCGCAGCGAGGCGTTTGCCT
>JBOGTA010000031.1:0-13695 GCA_050695855.1 Candidatus Limnocylindria bacterium | reverse complement strand
CGGACGAACGCGACCACCGGGCCCAGGCCCGCGTCGCCGAACTCCGGCCGAATGGCCGCCGTGTCGATGACGACCAGGTGCGGCGGACGCAGCACGATCGCCTGGTGCAGCCGCGCCGCGTCGTTGTAGAAGAACGTGAGCGCGCCTTCACCTCGCTCGTCGAGGGCCGCGGCCAGCTCCCGATCCCGCGTCAGGCAGTAGACGACCGTCTGGGCTGACCGGCCCGATGGCTCAGCGGGAGTGCCCACCGCCAGAGCGTATCATCGGCTCCGTGGCTCGAACCTCGCTCGCCCCTCGCAAGACCGCCCGCCTGAGCGCCCCTCGTCATCAGGCGCTGGGCAACCTGCTCGGCCGCGTGTGGCCGGTGGACCAGGTGGGGATCGAGGAGCGCGCCGCGATGCTGTCCAAGCGAAGCATCAAGCGCGAGTCGAAATTGTGGGCGCTGGACCTCGCGATCCGGATGATCGACCTCACCACCCTGGAGGGGAAGGACACGCCGGGCAAGATCCGGGCCCTGGCAGGCAAGGCGGTTCGCCCCGATCCCACCGACCCCACCATCCCCTCGGTCGCCGCCCTCTGCGTGTACCCCAACATGATCGGGCCGGCCAAGGAGGCCCTCCGTGGCTCGACCGTCAAGGTGGCCTCGGTGACCACCTACTTCCCGTCGGGCCAGGCGCCGCTCGCCGTCAAGCTCGAGGACGTCCGCCAGGCGCTGACCGCGGGCGCCGACGAGATCGACATGGTCATGGACCGCGGCGCGTACCTGGCCGGCGACTACGGCAAGGTCTACGACGAGATCGTGGCGGTCAAGCAGGCGTGCGGGGAAGCCCATCTCAAGGTCATCCTGGAAACCGGGGAGCTGGAGACCTACGACAACGTGCGGCGGGCATCGGTCCTGGCCATGGCGGCCGGTGCGGACTTCATCAAGACCTCCACCGGCAAGGTCCAGCCCGCTTCCACCCTGCCGGTGACCCTCGTCATGCTCGAGGCCATCCGCGACTTCCACGCCCAGACCGGGCGCGCAGTTGGCATGAAGCCGGCGGGCGGGATCCGCACCTCTCGTGAGGCCATCGCCTACCTCACCATCCTGTACGAGACGCTGGGGCCGGATTGGATGACACCCGACCGATTCCGGTTCGGCGCGTCGACCCTCCTGAACGATGTGCTGATGCAGATCCGCAAGGAGCGGACCGGGCGCTACAGCGGAGGCGACTACTTCACCATCGACTAGGCCGATGGCGGCGGCTCGCCCAGCCGCCGCAGCGTCCCCAGCAGGTGCCGCGTCGGTTCCGCCACGCTGGGCGTGGCCATCTCGAACTCGTAGGTCAGCTCATCTACGCTGAGCCGATATCGGCGCCGGCTGGCATTCACCGGGGCCGCATCGATTGCGTGCCCGCTGCCCGTCGACGCGATCTCGATCACGCCGTCCTGGATCCTGCCCTCGGACACCTCGGTTCGCCGTGGCTGGGCGATGGTGACCACCAGCTTGCCGTCCGGCACGGCCCGCCAAATTCCCGCCTCGGCGTGGAGGACCTCACCGCTGGACGGTGCCCAGGCCCGCTGCAGATAGACCAGGTCACCGCTGCCGATATCGAGAAAGCGGACCTCCTCCTCGTAGCCGAACGAGTCCATGGTCGGGAACTCGCCGGAGCCTTCGCCTCGCCACGTGCCGACCAGCGCGGCGAGGAGGGGTTCGACCGGCATGGCCGGCAGGGTAGCAGCGCCCGACCGACGCGACGCCGTACCCTTGCCCCGTGCCTCACGTTTCGCCCCGACGCCGCGTTTCAACCGGTGTGAGCCTGCCACCGTTCCAGCGCCTGGTGGACGACCACGCGACCGAGCTGCACCGGTTCCTGGTGGGCTGCGTGGGAGCTGACCTGGCCGAGGACTGCCTCCAGGAAACGTTGATCTCCGCGCTGCGTGCGTACCCGCGCCTGCGCCACGGGGACAACCTGCGCGCGTGGCTGTACACCATCGCTCATCGCAAGGCGACCGACGCCGCGCGCCTCCGCGCGCGACGCCCGAGGACGGTGCCGCTCAACGGGATGGGGCCATCCGAGCCTCGAACCAGGCCCGTTCCGCTTCCGGACGATGGGCTGTGGGCCGCGGTGCGGGAGCTGCCCGCCAGACAGCGCGAGGCCGTGGTGCATCGGTATGTGCTCGACCTCGATTACCGCCAGATCGCCGAGCGGACGGGCACCAGCCCCGAGGCGGCTCGACAGAACGTGAGTGCCGGCCTGCGCCGGCTGAGAGCTGAGGTGGACCGATGACCGATCTCGAGCGGCGGCTTGCCCGTCCCGCCGCACCAACGCTTGACCCGGCGCGGGTCAGCGCCGAGCTGGCACGCCGCGCCGATGCAGCCGGGTTGCTCGATGTGGCATGGGCCACGCTGGAAACGCCCCTGGGACCGATCGCGGTGTTCGTGACACCACGAGGCGTGGTCCGGGTGGCCTACGACCGCGAGAACTTCGCGCAGGTGGCGGACGAGGTGGCGGAGCACGTATCCCCCCGCGTCCTGCTGGCCCCGCGCCGCACCGATCCGCTCCGCAGGCAGCTGGACGCCTACTTCGCCAAGGGCCGACGGGCCTTCGACCTGCCCATCGACTGGACCCTGGTCCGCGGCTTCAACCAGAGCGTGTTGCGGGCCACCGCGGCCATCCCGTACGGGGAGGTGGCGAGCTACGGAGACATGGCGGCCGCCGCCGGCTCACCGCGCGCCGCGCGCGCGGCCGGCAACGCCCTGGCCGGCAATCCCATCCCAATCGTGGTGCCCTGCCATCGGGTCATCCACGCCGATGGCGGCCTGGGTGGCTACACCGGCGGCCTGGAGACCAAGCGCTTCCTGCTCCGCCTGGAGGGGGCGCGACCGACCTGAGTCACATCCAGCCGAGAATGAAGCCGGGCTGCCATTCCTTCCGGATCGTCCCTGCCACCGGCGGTGGTACGTGAACTCGCCGGGACCCGTGGGCCGGCGCCAGACCCAGCGCGCGAGGCCGGCGAAGCCGACGCCGAGGAGCGCCCATCGGTCCATAATCCGGAGCATATGGCGCTGACCAAGAAGCCGGAAACTCGGCCCGCCCCCGCCTCGTGGGGGATGGCGGCCCGAGGCGTGCCGTGGGAGTACGCCGCCGCCCCGGAGTCGACCGATCACGTCACGATCGAGCGCGAATACGGGCTGTTCATCGACAACACGTTCACGCCCGCCCGGCCGAAGGCCAACTTCGACGTCATAAACCCGGCCACCGAAGAGGTGCTGTCAAAGGTCGCCCGCGCCAGCAAGGCGGATGTCAACCGGGCCGTGACCGCCGCCCGCAAGGCTCACGACATGACCTGGTCACGCCTGCCCGGCAGCGAGCGCGCGAAGTACCTCTACCGCATTGCGCGGATCATGCAAGAGCGTTCCCGCGAGTTCGCGGTGGTCGAGACCATGAACTCCGGCAAGCCCATCCGCGAGAGCCGTGACGTGGACGTCCCGCTGGCGGCGGCCCATTTCTTCTACTACGCCGGCTGGGCCGACAAGCTGGACTACGCCTTCCCCAACCGCCGCCCCTCATCCCTCGGCGTCGCGGCCCAGATCATCCCGTGGAACTTCCCGCTCCTGATGCTGGCCTGGAAGATCGCTCCCGCCCTGGCCTGCGGCAACACGGTCATCCTCAAGCCCGCTTCCACCACGCCGCTTACCGCCTACTTATTCGCCGATGTCGTCCGCCAGGCCGAGCTGCCGCCCGGCGTCGTGAACATCATCACCGGGCCGGGCGAGATCGGGATGGAGCTGGTCCGCCACCCGCAGGTCGACAAGGTGGCGTTCACCGGCTCGACCGCGGTCGGGAAGCTCATCGCGCGCGCCATTGCCGGGACCCACAAGAAGGTGACCCTGGAGCTGGGCGGCAATGCGGCAAACATCGTGTTCGACGACGCGCCGCTGGACCAGGCCATCGAGGGCATCATCAACGGCATCTATTTCAACCAGGGCGAGGTTTGCTGCGCCGGCTCGCGCCTGTTCGTCCAGGAATCGGTCTATGAGCCGCTGCTGGACAAGCTGAAGGACCGATTGTCCACGCTGCGCGTGGGCGACCCGCTCGACAAGAACACCGACGTGGGGGCCATCAACTCGGCCGGCCAGCTGGCCAAGATCGCCGAGCTGGTGGATTCGGGGATCGCGGAAGGCGCGGAGATCTTCCAGCCCGACTGTGAGCTGCCGGCGAAGGGCTTCTTCTTCCGGCCCACCCTGTTCACCGGCGTGTCGCAGAGCCATCGGATCGCGCAGGAGGAGATCTTCGGCCCGGTCCTGTCGGTCCTCACCTTCCGGACCCCGGAAGAGGCGGTCGAAAAGGCCAACAACACCCCCTACGGCCTGTCGGCCGGGGTGTGGACCGAGAAGGGAAGCCGGATCTTCAAGATGGTCGGTGCCATGAAGGCCGGGGTGGTGTGGGCCAACACCTTCAACCGATTCGACCCCACCTCCCCGTTCGGTGGCTACAAGGAGTCCGGCCATGGTCGGGAGGGCGGCCGCCACGGGCTCGGCGCCTATCTGCGCCTGGACGGCGCGGCCTAGCCCGATGGTGACCGAGACCAGCCGGCCCTTCCTCGTTCGCCCGGGCGAGGGTGAGCCGATCTGGTCGCTCGGCGGGCACTTCACGACTCTCCTGTCTGCCGCCGACGCGGAAGGGAACGTCTCCCTGGTGGAAGCGCGCGCCTGGCGATCGACCGAGCCACCCCTCCACGTCCACCATCGCGAGCATGAGGCCTGGTACGTCGTCGAAGGGCAGATGACCCTCCAAGTCGGGGAAGAGACGCTGATCGCCACCGCTGGTTGCTTCGCCTTCGCTCCGAAAGGGATTCCCCACGCTTTCACAGTCGACATCGAGCCGACCCGCGTGCTCGTGCTGGCTGCCCCTGGGGGATTCGAGCAGTTCGCCGCCGACTTGGGGATTCCCGCGGTGGGCGCTGAGCCGCCGGCCGACCTGGAGGTGCCAAAGCCCGAGGTTCTGGGTCCGATCGCCGAGCGCTACGGCATCGAAGTCGTCGGCCCGCCGCTGCGGGTGGCCCGCGGCGAGGTGGCGCCGTGACGACCGGTCGACGGCCCACCGCCACCCGACGTCGAGTGGCCCGCGCCACGGTCCTGGACCCGCGCGCGCCGGCGCCGCTGGCCCTGCGGGAGGTGGCCGGAGCGTCCGCGGAGCGGCTCGGGGTCCGCAAGACCTACAAGCTGTTCATCGACGGCGAGTTCCCGCGCACCGAATCCGGTCGGTCGTACGAGGTGTACGGGGCACGGGGCGAGCCGCTGGCCAACGCCTGCCGCGGCACGCGCAAGGACATCCGCGACGCGGTGCGCGCCGCGCGCAAGGCGCAGCCGGAATGGGCGGCCAAGACCGCCTTCAACCGGAGCCAGGTCCTGTACCGCATCGCCGAGCTCACGGAGGGGCGCCGCGATCAGTTCGTGGCCGAGGTCATGGCCGCCGAGGGCGTGGGCCGCCGGCGAGCGACGCGCCTCGTGGACGCGGCCATCGACCGCTGGGTGTGGTACGCCGGCTGGGCCGACAAGTTCCCGCAGATCCTGGGCAACGTGAACCCGGTCGGCGGGTCGTACTTCAACTTCAGCATTCCCGAGCCGACCGGCGTGGTTGGGATCGTTGCCGCCGAGGAATCGTCGCTGCTCGGCTTGGTCAGCCGGCTGGCGCCGGTCATCGTGTCCGGCAACGCGGCGGTCGTGATCGCCAGCCAGGCCCGCCCGCTGCCGGCCATCACCCTGGCCGAGGTGATCGCAACCTCCGACGTTCCGGGCGGCGTGGTGAACGTCATCACCGGCCTCCGCCGCGAGTTGGTCGGCCACTTGGCGAGCCACATGGACGTCAACGCCCTGGACGGCTTCGGCCTGGAGGCAGCAGCCGTGACTGCGGTCGAGGAGGCGGCCACTGACAACGTCAAGCGCTTCGCGCGCCCCCCGTCAGGCGGCCTGAACGGCTACGACTGGTTCGCCCCGGCCGCCCAGTCGCCCTACCTCATCGGCGAGTTCGTCGAGATCAAGACCGTCTGGCATCCCATCGGCGTCTGATAGCCGGGCCATACCCGCCTGTGGCCTAGGCTTAGGGGATGGGAGGTGCGCGGAGCGAACCCACCTACGCTGCTCGGATTCGTCTTGAGGGGCAACTTCGACGCCTGGGCACCGATGCGCGAACGGCGCGCGTGGCGGAGGGCATGTCTCAGCTGGCCGTCGCGAGACGCGCCCGGGTATCGCAGGCCAGCGTCTCGCGGGTGGAGTCCGGCAACCTACAGATCTCGGTGGCCATCGTGGCCGGCGTGTTCTCGGCACTGGGGATGGACCTCTCGGTGCGCGCATTCCCCGGTCCCGGCGTCCGACTGCGAGATAGCGGCCAAATCGCGCTCACCAGGGTCATTCAGGCGTCAGCGCATGCCGATTGGCGGCCGATTCTTGAAGCTCCGGTCGGAGGCGAACGCGGCCAGGCTGCCGATGTCCTGCTGCTCAGTCCGGCGAGCGCCGAACAGACATTGTGGGTCGGGTCTCCGAGGCGTCGGTCACGCCACGTGAATGACAACGCGATCGGCCACCCCGTCGTTCGGCCCGTCATTCACCTGTGAGTGCGATCCCCCACGACGGGTTGTCGAGCCTGGTTGGTTCGGCCTGTGATGCACCTGCGGATGAAGCCGCGCGCCGCGGTTGGAGCCATTCCTTCCTACAGCGCGAGCACCAGCCGCGCGATCTCGAAGTAGATGATCAGCCCGGTCCCGTCCACCACGGTCGTGATAAGGGGAGCGGAGACGACGGCCGGGTCGATGCGGAGCCGGCGGAGGACGAGCGGGAGGGCGGCCGCCACGGTCGCCGCCGACAGGCAGATGACGACGACGGTCACCGCCACCACAATCCCCACCGTCGGCTCAACGCCCAGCAGCCACGCCCAGGCGAACGCGGCCACCGCCATGATCCCGCCCAGGACCAGCGACACCCGCATTTCCTTGAACACGATCCACGCGATGTCCCGCATCGCGACCTCGTTGAGCGCCATGGCCCGCACGATCAGGGTCACGGTCTGGCTTCCGATGTTGCCTCCTGTGCCGATGAGGAGTGGGATGAAGAAGCTCAGCGCCACGACATCGGTCAGCTCGGCCTGGAAGCTCTGGAGGACCAGGCCGGTGTAGGCGGCCGACAAGATGGCGAGGCCGAGCAGCCAGACGAGCCGCTTCCGGACGAGGAGCGAAACGCTGGCCAAGCGGTATGGCAGGTTCAACGGCTGCGAACCACCCAGGCGCTCGATGTCCTCGGTGGCCTCCGCCTGCAGGACGTCGGCGACGTCGTCCTCGGTGATGATGCCCAGCAGGTGGTCGTCGTCGTCGACCACCGGGATGGCCAGCAGGTTGCGATCGGTCAGCAGGCGGGCCGCCGCCTCCTGGTCAGCCGATGCCCGAACTCGGACGGTGGTCGGCGCCATGAGCTCGCGTACCGGCGTTTCGCCCGGGCTCAGGAGGAGCCGATACAGCGACAGGACGCCAAGCAGGTGCCGATCGGCATCCACGACGTACACGTAGTTCACCGTCTCCGCCTCGTCGACCAGGCGCCGAATGGCGGCCAGGGCCTGGTCGCTGGTCGCGTCGGCGGCGACCGCCACGAACGCGGGCGTCATGATCCCGCCGGCGCTGTCCGGTGGATAGGCCGCCAGCACCCGGATCTCGGCGGCGTCCTCGGCCCGCATCCGGACCAGGATCTGGTCCATGGTCGGCGACGGCAGGTTCTCCAGGACGTCGGCCGCATCGTCAGGATCCATCTCCACCAGAAGCTCGGCGGCCTCCGGCGCGGCCAGGGTGCGGAGAATGCGCGCCGCCTCGAGCGGCGGGAGCTCCTCAAGCAGGGCGGGGATCTCCTCGTCAGGCAGCCACTGGAGGAGGACCGCCACTTCTCGTGGTTCGAGCTGGGGAACCAGGTCAGCCCACTCCGGCGGGCCGATGCGTTCGGCCAGGCCGCGCACCCCCTCCTCCTCGCGCTCGCGGATGAGGGCCTGCACCTCGGCGAGCAGCTCGCCGGTCTCCACGGAGCTCATCGGACCACCTCCTCGTGGGCGCCGCGAGGGGGCATGGAAAGACCACCTCGTACTCGCGGCCCGTGATAGGGGTGCGCGCGCCAGGTGGCCCTCGGTCGCCGGGTCCGCCAGGTCAGGTTTCGCTAGGCGGATATCTCGGCGCCGGCCTTCGGCGCTCGCGTATCGGGTTTACAGCCAGCGTCCACTGGGGCGATTTCGGCCTCAGGTGCGGATTGATCCGATTCTAGTGGCTGCCACCGGCGGCGGGAAGGGCTGCGGGAAGGGCTGCGGGAAGGTTGCCTCGCGCAAGCGGGCGCGGTGACGGGCCGCCTTGGCCTGGTTGCCGCAGGTCCGCATGTCGCACCAGCGGCGTCGCCCAGTGGGGGAGCGGTCGATGAAGATCTCGCGGCACCCGTCGTTGTCGCAGATTCGGAGTCGCCGAACCTCGCTGCCGGCCAGATAGTCGGCCAGCGTCCCCGCGATCGCGGCCCGGGCCTGGTCGAGGCGGTCGCCCACCCGGGCCAGGCCGTACTGCGTCCCATCGGCGCTGACCTCGAGCTGGTGGTAATGGAGGCCCTGACGAAGGACGTGGTTCAGGGCCCGCACGTTGTCGCGGCTCACCTCGCCGGTGCCGCCGACCTCGGTGGCGATGTCGCGGATGAGATCGCGCAGGTAGTGGAATCGCTCCATGCGGCGGGCGGCCTCTTCGGGATCGTCGCGCAGGTGGGCCCGTTCGGCGCTCGCTGCCCGGTCGGAGAGGAGGCTGGCCTTGCGGAGCCAGCCCACGAGGGCATCAGCATCGGGCAGGTCATCCGCGGGCCGGCCGTGGGCAAACGCCAGGGTGTTCACGAAGCGGACCCACAGGTCGCTGGAGGGCGGCTCGGGGAGGTTGTCACGCGTCCGGTTCATGAGGTAACCATTATATGGGCCTTGACAAGTTACTACCAGCGCCGTATCATCAGTAACCGATAGTGACATACCAAACAGTTACCGATGCCATCCGGTTCGCCCGGCGGGGAACATCGGGAGAACAGGAGGAACCAGGATGAGCCGCGGTCTGACCTACATGGCTTTGATCGCATCCATCCGCCAGCGTGAGCTGCTTGAGGAGGCGCATCGGGACCGGTATCAGGCCGAGATCCCGCGTCGCCGCCGAGGCCGGATCTTCGGCCTGAGCCTGCCGCGAGCGCTGCGCCGGACGCGATAACCACACAGAACCGATGACGCCGGGCCGACGGGCCCGGCGTCTTTCGTTTTCCCGCGGGTGGCGCTCCGTAGAATGACCCACATGCCGCGCCCCCAGGCCGCTCGCCGCTCCGCTTCCACGGGGCTGTCCAACGCCGAGCTGGCGGCCACCTTCCGCGAGATCGGCGATCTGCTCGATCTCCTCGACGAGGTGCCCTACAAGGCGGTCGCCTACCGCCGGGTGGCCGACGCGGTCGAGCGCTATCCCGCCGACCTGGCCCCGCTGGTGGTGGCCGGTCGCACGCCGAAGGTACCGGGCGTGGGCCCGGCCATCGGGGCCCGACTGACCGAGCTGGCCACCACCGGGAAGCTGGAGTATCACCAGCGCCTGCGCGAGCAGGTCCCGCCCGGGCTGCTCGACGTCCTCCGCATCAGCGGGGTCGGCCCCCGCACCGCGCGCCAGCTCCACGTTGAGCTGGGCATCACCTCGGTCGACGAGCTGCGGGCGGCCGCCGAAACCGGGCGCGTCCGTGGGGTGTCGGGCCTCTCGGCCCGCACCGAGCGGAACATCCTGGAGGGCATCGCCCGGCTCGATCGCCAGTCCGACCGGCTTCTGCTGCACCAGGCGGATCGGCTGGCCAACGAGATCCTTGACGGGCTGCGCCGGGTGCCGGGCGTCCACCGCCTGGAGGCGGCGGGCTCGCTGCGCCGCCGGGTGGCGACGATCGGCGACCTGGACCTGCTGGCCGCCTGCGACGACCCCGCTGAGCTGGTCCGCGCCTTCGAGGGACTGGCCACCGTCAACCGGGTGATTGCGGCAGGGACCGACAAGGCGAGCGTCGTGCTGGCCATTGATGGCGACCGGCAGGTGGACCTCATGCTGTGCCGGCCCGAGGCGTGGGGTTCGCACCTGGTCCATTTCACCGGTAGCAAGGAGCACAACGTGACGCTCCGGGCCCGTGCCCTGGACCGCGGCCTGTCGCTGAGCGAGAAGGGGTTCCGGGTGGTGGACAGCGGGGAGCTGCTCCTGGCAGCTGAGGAGGAAGACGTGTACGCCCGCCTCGACCTGCCGTGGATCGCTCCCGAGCTGCGCGAGGGCGAGGGCGAGATCACCGCTGCCGCGGAAGGCCGGCTCCCGCGCCTGGTCGAGCGGGCCGACATCCGAGGCGACACCCATACCCACTCGTCATGGACCGACGGCGTGGATGACATCGCGACCATGGCTGCCGCAGCCCGGGCATCGGGCCTGGAATACATGGTCCTCACCGATCACTCCCCGTCGCTGGGCGTCACCCGCGGCCTGTCCCCGGAACGGATCGCCGAGCAAGCTGTCGAGATCGAGCGCTTGAACACGGAGCTGAGACCCTTTCGGATCTTGCACGGCACCGAGATGGAGATCCATGCCGACGGGTCGCTCGACTATCCCGATGAGCTGCTGGCAGGGTTCGACGTCGTGGTGGCCAGCATTCATGTCGCCCGCAGCCAGCCCACCGAACAGCTGACCAGACGCGCCCTGGCCGCCATCGAGAACCCGCACGTCGACATCCTGGCCCACCCGACCGGACGCATCGTGAACCGCCGCGACCCGGTGTCCTTCGACTGGCCGCAGCTGTTCGAGGCGGCGGCACGGACGGGGACCCTGCTCGAGATCAACGGCAGTCCACGGCTGGACCTTGACGAGCGGCTGGCCCGCGATGCGGCGCGCGCCGGGGTGCGGCTGACCCTCGCCAGCGACGCCCACCGCACCGAGGAGCTCGTCTACCTCGACTACGCCGTTGGCGTCGCCCGCCGGGCGTGGCTGGCGCCGGATCAGATCGCCACCACCCGGAAGGCGGGGGACCTGCTCGGATGAGTGCGGTGGCCGACGGCCGGCGGATGCTGCGCGCGGGGCGCGTGCGCGGGGCGCGGACGGTCAAGCGCGCCGGGCCGCTGTTCCTGCCCCTCCTGCTGGCCGCGATGGTGGCTGCTGGATGGGCCGTGGATCTGGTTGGACTGGCCATCGTCCTGGCCCTCGAGCTGGCGGTCGCCGGGCTCGGGACGGCCGCCCTGTTGGGCGCCGCCCGTCCGTCGATCGGGTACGCCCGGTATGCCATCCTGGCCGTGGTCGCCGTCTCGTTCACCCTGGCCGGGCGGCTGCTGCCGCCCGGAATCGGTCCTTTGGCCGCGCCCGCGGCATGGGCGGTGCTGTGGTGGACGCTGCATACCGAGCGAAAGGCCCCGACCAGCCAGGGTGGCCGGCTGGCGCTCGACCTGCTCCTGGTCCTCACCGTGTTCGCCGCCGCGGCCGGCCTGGCGGGCCTGATGCCCGAGGAGCTATGGCTGCTGGAGATTGTCCTGCTCGGCATCCTCACTGCCGTTCCCTGCCTGCGCGCGGCCGAGGCCCGCGGGGCGCTGGGGGTGCCGGCCGTGGGCCACGGGGTGTTGCATCTCCTGGTGGTCCTCCAGATTGCCGCTGCCCTCACCCTGCTGGATTTGCCCCAGCCGGTCGGGCCGGCGCTGGTGGCGTTGACCTTCCATTCGTGGAGCGGCGCCGCCGACGCACTGGAGTCGGGAACCTCGTCGCGGGCGGTGGTCCTGGAATACGGGTCGCTCGCCGCGATCGGCGCCATCGTCGCCCTCTTCCTGAGCCGCGCCTGAGGCGCCTGGCCCACGCTGGAATCGCGTTGACACCACGAGGGGGCGGTGATACAAATTGGCGCCCTCCGACGGTCCCGCCTGCCGCACGCGGTGCCGTTTCGCCCTTGATGACGTTGCGGGGAGAGTCGCTCGCCCATGACCGCCGGGGATCCTGACGCTACCGTCCGGCAGCGCCGCCAGCTGGCTGATATCGCCATCGCGCAGGCCACCCGCGGCGAGTGGGAGGCTGCGGTCGAGACCAACCAGCAGATCATCGAGCTGGGCGGAGACGTGGACGCCTACAACCGGCTCGGCAAGGCGCTGACCGAGCTGGACCGGCTCGCGGAGGCCCTGGTGGCCTACCAGGCCGCCTTGGAGCGGGACCGGACCAACCGGATTGCCGAGCGCAACATCGAACGCCTGGAGGCGCTTCTCACCGCGGCGGACACGGCTCGCGGCGACCGCCATGCCGCACGCGCACCGGCCGCCCTGTTCATCGAAGAGATGGGCAAGACCGGCAGCGCCCGCCTCATCAACCTGGCGCCGGCCAAGCAGCTGGCTCCGCTGGCTCCGGGCGACGCGATCGAGCTGCGCGCGACAGACGGCGAGCTGGAGGCGCGGGTCCGGGGCCTCAAGGTGGGCCAGGTCGAGCCTCGGGTGGCGAATCGGCTTCTGAAGCTGATGGCCAAGGGGAATCGGTACGAGGCGGCCCTGACCACCATCCGAGACGACGACCTGCGCCTCATCATCCGCGAAGTGTTCGCCGACCCGGCGAATTTCGGGACGGTGTCCTTCCCCGGCGCAGCCGTCGGCCGCACCGGTGACGTCCGACCGTACATGAAGGGCACCGCCCTCCGGTACGATGACGAGGAAGAGTCGGAGGAGTCCGAAGAGGAGCCGGAAGAAGTCGAGGAGCTCGACACGTCCCTTCCGGAGCTCTCGAGCGAGCCCGATGAGGAAGAGGAACTGCTCGAAGAGACCTAGCGCGCATGACCGAAGGGGAACGGAAGAGACTCGACCATGTCGTCCTTCCGAGGCGGCTTCCCGGTCTCGCCCTGCTGGAGCGCTACTTCCCCTCTCCGGCCGATAACGTCCTCGACGCCGAGCTCACTTCGTTCGCCGCCCCCGGCGACACCATCCTCGATCCCTGGTCGGGCACCGGGTGGACCGCCCGCCGGGCCGTGGCGCACGGCATGCGGGTGGTGGCCGCGGAGGCCAGTCCCTTTGCCCAGATGGCGGCGCAGGCGTTCCTGCTGGCGCCTGAGGTCGCGGCGGTTGATGCCGCCTTCGCACAGCTGGCGTCGTCGCGGCGCGTGGACATCCCGCTCCGCCAGCACATCGAGGAGCTGTACGCATCTCGCTGTCCCGTCTGCAATCGGCCGGTGGTGGCCGAGGAGTTCATCTGGCCGCGGGACGGGGACGCGCCCGGGCGCAAGGTGTACCGATGCACGGCGTGTGACATCGCCCTGGGCGGCGCCGATGAGCGGGTGGCACCGGTCGACGACACCGACTACGCGAAGCTGGGCCTGGAGGCACCGCGCCCGCAGGCTGGCGAACCGGCGGTGGAGCCGGCGGCCGACGCGGACGAGGACCTGCCCCCCGCCCCGGTGGGCCTGATCGGCGATCCACTCCCGGTCGAACCGCCACTCATGGCCCCGCTCGGGGAGCCGGGCGGCCCACCCGCGCCGCCCGCGCGGGCGCCGGACCCGCCCGTGTCGCTGACCGCGGCCGAGGGCCCCCGCTACGCCTCCACGGTGCGCCCGACCCCGGTCCCGTCCCTGGTCGGGACCGAGGCCCGCCAGGGGCTGGCCCACCAGCAGATGCGGGATCGATTCCCCGTGCTCGACGAGCGGCAGGACGT
>JBOGTA010000030.1:0-9377 GCA_050695855.1 Candidatus Limnocylindria bacterium | reverse complement strand
CTCGGCATCCTCCGCGATCTGGTCCGCGGTGAGCGCGCCGCGCGGGACCTCGATCATCGTCCCGAACTGGTAGTGGACGGTCTGCCCGGAAGCGGCCTGCACCGCGGCAGCCTCCGCTTCGAGGATGAGGCGGGTCTCATGCAGCTCGTTCCGGTGACCCACCAGCGGGATCATGATCTCGGGCAGGGGCCTGCCACCTTCAGCTGCTACCCGGGAAGCGGCGGTCAGAATGGCTCGGGTCTGCATCCGAACCACGTCCGGGATCATCAGTCCCAGCCGGACCCCGCGCATGCCGAGCATCGGGTTCTGCTCGCGCATGGACTCGACCGCGGCGAGGGTCTCCTCCAGCTCGGCCAGCCGGGCCGCATCGGACTTCCGCTCGCGCAGGAGGGTGACCTCGACCAGCAGCTCGTCGTGCGGCGGGAGGAACTCGTGCAGGGGCGGGTCGATGAGGCGGATGACGACCGGCAGGCCGTCCATAACCCGGAACAGGCCCGCGAAGTCATCGGTCTGGATAACCTCCAGCTCGGCCAGTGCGGCGTCGAAGATGGCGATCGCCTCTTCGTCGTCGGCCGTCAGGCTCTGCCCCGCCTCGCGCCGGCGATTGGCATCGGTCGCATCCAGGGCCACCAGGATCATGCGCTGCACGGTCGGCAGGCGGGATTCCTCGAAGAACATGTGCTCGGTGCGGCACAGGCCGATGCCCTGGGCCCCGAAGCCGCGCGCCCGCTCCGCGTCGCGTGGGTAGTCCGCGTTGGCCCACACCTGGAGGCGGCGCACCGCATCCGCCCACTCCAGAAGGGTGGGCAGGTAGCGCTCATCGGCGAAGTTGGGTTCGATGGTCGGCAAGGCCCCGAGGTAGACCTGTCCGGTGGTCCCGTCGATGCTGATCGTGTCGCCCTCGCGCACGGTGTTCGAGCCCACCGTCATCGTCCGGGCGGCGTAATCGATGTCCAGGGCCTCGACGCCGGCAACGCACGGCAGGCCCAGCGAGCGGGCGACCACCGCGGCGTGGGAGGTGGCGCCTCCCCGAGCGGTCAGCACGCCCTTCGCGACCAGCATGCCGTGCACGTCGTCGGGACTGGTTTCGATGCGGACCAGGATCACTGGGTCGCCTTGGCGCGAAGCCTCGACCGCGCGACCCGGCTCGAACACGGCCTTCCCGGTCGCCGCCCCGGGCGATGCGTTGAGGCCGGCGGCCACCATGCGGTCGCCGGCGGCGGTCTTGGCCGCCTCGTCGAAGCGGGGCAGCAGGAGCTGCACGACCTGCGCCGGCTCGACGCGGCCCAGCGCCTCCTCGCGAGTCACGATCCCTTCGCCCACCATCTCGACCGCGATCCGGATGGCGGCGGGTGCGGTCCGCTTGGCGGATCGGGTCTGGAGCATGTACAGCCGGCCGCGCTCGATGGTGAATTCCATGTCCTGAACGTCGCGGTAGTGGCCCTCCAGCCGTTCCGCGATACGTTTGAATTCGGCGTACACCTCGGGAAGCTCGACGCGGAGGGCGCTGATGGGTGACGGCGTCCGGACGCCGGCCACCACGTCCTCGCCCTGGGCGTTGGTCAGATACTCGCCGTAGAGCACCTTCTCCCCGGTGTTCGGGTCGCGGGTGAAGGCCACGCCCGTGCCCGAGTCCGCCCCCAGGTTGCCAAAGACCATGGCCACCACGTTGACCGCGGTGCCCAGGTCATGGGAGATCTTGTTGAACTCCCGGTAGTCGTGGGCCCGGCGGCTGTACCACGAGGCGAACACCGCCCGGATGGCGAGGTCGAGCTGCTCCAGGGGGTCGAACGGAAACTCGCGGCGGGCATGAATGCGGACCACCTCGAGATACGCTTCGGCGACTTCCTGGAGTGCCGCCGCGTCGAGGTCGCCGTCGGTCGCCGCTCCCCGCTCGTGCTTGACCTGGTCGAGGATCGGCTCGAACAGCGTGCCGTCCACGTCGAGCACGATCCGCCCGAACATCTGGATGAAGCGCCGAAACGCGTCCCAGCCGAATCGCGGATTTCCCGTCAGCGCGATCAGGCCGTCGCGGGTCTCGGGGTTGAGGCCGAGGTTCAGGACCGTGTCCATCATGCCCGGCATCGAGAACTTGGCTCCCGAGCGCACCGAGACCAGGAGTGGGCTGGCGGGGTCGCCGAACCGCTTGCCGCTGGACCGTTCGAGCCGGGCAACGGCGTCCAGGATGTCTTCCCACAGCCCGTCGGGCAGGGTCTCCCCAGCCGCGAAGTAGTCGACGCAGGCCTCGGTCGTGATCGTGAAACCGGGCGGCACCGGGAGCCCGGCGTTCGTCATCTCCGCCAGTCCGGCGCCCTTGCCGCCCAGCAGGTCGCGCATCGATGCGTCGCCTTCGGCCCGGCCGTCGGCCCAGGCATAGATGTAGCGCTTGGCGGCGCGATGGGCGCGTTCGACGGTGGGGGTCACGGCTTCAGCCACGGGAGGCAGGCTCCGTAAGGGGTCGCGCCGACGATTCTAAGCGGCGTAGGCTGAGACCGATGGCGACCCTGCTGTGGCTGGCGATCGGCGTCCTGGTTGCCCTTCTGTCGCGGTTCCTGCCCGAAGTGACGCTCGTCGGATTGCTGGTCGTGGTAGCGCTGATGCTGGTCGCTTTCCTGCTGCCGCGGAAGGTGACGTCGATCGGGGCCAAGGTCGCGATCGGCTTCGGGGCAACGTTCGTCGTGCTCTCAGCCCAGAACCTGTTCCGCGATCCGCTTGGGGCGACCGGGGCCAGCTATCTGCTGTTCGGCGGCGGGCTGCTGATCATGGTTGGCGGCGTGGTGGGGGCGTGGCGCTACCGCCGGTGGCGGCAGAAGGCCCTGGAAGTCGCAGCCGGTCAGCTCTGAGAACCGCCGCGAACAACGGCCGCCAGGCGGCGAGCAGCCGAGCGCCGATGCCGGCGCGGGATCGGTACAGGCGGCGGGCCTTCTCTACTGCCATCGTGGCCACCGCCCCGCTCCCCTCCCGCGCCAGCGCCGCGTAGGCCGCCAGCGCTCCGCGCTCGTCGCCGGCGAGCCATCGAGCGTCGGCCTCGGCCTCGCGCGCGTTGAAGTCGCCCGGAGAGAGGGCGATCGCCCGTTCCGCGGCTTCGAAGGCGGCCTGCGCCTGGCCCGCTCGCAACAACCCACGGGCAAGCGCCAGTTGCGCCTCCCCGTCGCCGGGATCGAGGCGCAGGGCCCGTCGGGCAGCTTCCACCGCCGACTCGGCGTCGGCCGACGCCAGCCGTTCGGCCGCCTCGGCCCGAATCCACTGCGGCTGGTGCGGATCGAGGCGCGCCAGACGGGCGTACTCCTCGGCCGCCTCGCGGTGAGCGCCGGCTGCGGACAGCACCTGGGCCAGCAGCTCGCGGTATCGGATTTCCTCCGGATCGAGCCGCACCGCGGCCTTGGCATCGGCTTCGGCTGCGTCAAGCCGGCCCAGCGCGAGCAGCGCGCGAGCGCGGAGCTCGTGCGCCGCGTCGTCTCCCGGTCGCTGCGCCAGGAGCTCGCCGGCGAGGCGGATGACGGCGACGTGATCGCCCCGGGCCGCGGCGGAGGACAGCTCGCCGAAGTCCGGGGCCGCGGTCATTCGGGCTCGGCCGCCGGCGCGAGTGCCGACCACGCGGCGCGACCGGCCACCAGGTCCGCGATGCGCCCCGGGATGGCCTCGAGGGACACCCGTTCCTGGGTCATGGTGTCACGCTCCCGAATGGTCGCCGCGCCATCGGTCAGGGACTCGACGTCCACGGTCACGCAGAACGGGGTTCCGATCTCGTCCTGGCGCCGGTAGAGCTTGCCGATGGACGCCGTGTCGTCGTACATCGCGGCCAGGTCCCGCTTGAGATCGGCCGTCAGGCGCCGAGCGATTTCGACCAGCTCGGGCCGGTTGCGGAGCAGGGGCAGCACGGCGACCTGGACCGGGGCCAGGCTGGGCTTGATGCGGAGCACCACCCGCTTCTCGCCTGCCACCTCCTCTTCAGCGTAGCCGTCGACGAGCACGGTCAGCACCGCCCGATCGACGCCCATCGCCGGCTCGATGACGTAGGGCACGACGTGCTCGCCGCTGGCCTCGTCGAAAATGCTCAACCCCTTGCCGGAGGCGGCAGCGTGGGCCGTCAGGTCGAAATTCGTCCGGTCCGCGATCCCCTCCAGCTCGGACCAGCCCATCGGGAATTCGTACTCGACGTCGGTCGTCTGGCGGCTGTAGTGGGACAGCTCGTCGGCATCGTGCGGCCGAAGGCGGAGCCGGGCGGAGTCGATCCCGATCACATCGGTCCACCATCGGAGGCGCTCGTCGACCCAGTAAGCGAACCATTCGTCCTCGTCAGCGGGCGGTACGAAGTACTCCATCTCCATCTGCTCGAACTCGCGCAACCGGAAGATGAAGTTGCCCGGCGTGATCTCGTTGCGGAAGCTCTTCCCGATCTGGGCGATCCCGAAGGGGAGCTTGCGGCGCATGGCGGTGGCGATGTTCCCGAAGTTCACGAAGATGCCCTGCGCCGTTTCTGGTCTGAGGTAGGCGAGTGAGGCGCTGTCCTCGACCGGCCCGACGTGGGTCGTGAACATGAGGTGGAACTGGCGTGGCTGGGTCAGAGTTTCGCGCTGGCCGCAGTTCGGACACGCGATATCGGCCGGGGGACCCTTGAGGTCCTGGGCCCGGAACCGGTGCTTGCAGTTGCGGCAATCGACCATGGGATCGGCGAAGCCACCGACGTGGCCCGATGCCTCCCAGACCCGCGGGTTCATGATGATCGCCGCGTCGAGGCCCTCGATGTCGTCTCGGAGCTGGACCATCGATCGCCACCAGGCGGCCTTGATGTTCGTCCGCAGCTCCACCCCAAGCGGGCCGTAGTCCCAAAACCCGGCCAGCCCACCGTAGATCTCGCTGCTGCCGAATACGAAACCGCGGCGCTTGGCAAGGCTGGCGATGACGTCCAGGTTGGGCGCAGGCACGGCAGGCGAGTCTAGCGCAGGACCGATGCCGCGCCGGCCGCCGGCCGGCGGCGGCTGACCTCGTCGAGGAAGTCGCGGCTGCGCAGCTCACGTTCGAGCACGACCGACACCGTGGCGTGCAGGTGCCGCTCCACCTCCCGCCCGGTGGATGGCGGAAGCGTCAACCGCGTGGCCTGGTCAAGGGTCACGCGCTGGAAATGGCGCATGGCCTTCAGCGCGGCGCCGGAGATGGCGGTCGCACTCAGGGCCGCGGGGGTGCACTCCGGCCCCAGTACCCCGCCGGCCACCGCGGAGTAGGCGTTGCCGTCGGGGCCGATCTCGGCGCCGCACTCGATACAGGTCGTCAGCTCGGGGCGGTAGCCCATCACCTCGAGCAGGTGGAGCTCGTACCAGCGGGCGATGGACTCGCGCGACGCTCGCTCGGAGGCCTGGTCGAGGGCCGTCAATCCGGCCCCCAGGAGGTCGAAGGCGGCCGCACTCTCGGCGCGCTCCTCGCAGAAGCGGTCGGCCAGCTCGGCCAGGTACCAGGCGGCGGCCATGGCATGGAGATCGGCGCGGAGGCCGAGGTGCGGGTCGCGGAGGAGGGACTGGGTCACGACGTCGAACGTGCGACCCACGGCCAGGACCAGGTCCACGTCGCCCAGCGGCTCCAGGCCGCCGCCGATGCGGGAGCGCGGCCGCCGGATGCCCTTGGCAATGACCCTCAGCTTGCCGAGGTGGGGGGTCAGGACGGTCAGGACCCGGTCCGCTTCCCCCAGGTCCAGCCCGCGGAGGACGATGGCCTCGGTCTTGTACAGGCGGGAGCGCGGGCTCACCGGCAGCCGGTCGGGTACGCTTCGGAGGTGGACATCCGGGTCGAGTTTAGCCAGCTGGTCGCCGACGTCGAGGCAGAGATGCGGTCCATCCTGGACGAGCACAGCGGCCCGGCTCGGCCGCTGTACGACATGCTCGCCTACCACCTGGGCCTGGACGGCAGTGACGGGTCGTCCGGGAAGCGGGTCCGACCCTTGCTCGGGCTGCTCGTCATCCGCGCGCTGGGGCGTGACTACCGCCGGGCCCTGGCCGGCGCCGCCGCGGTCGAGCTGGGGCACAACTTCAGCCTGGTGCACGACGACATCCAGGATGGCGACCGCGAGCGTCGCCACCGCGCCACGCTGTGGGCCCTGTATGGCGTCCCCCAGGCCATCAATGCCGGCGATGCCCTGTTCGCTCTGTCCCGCCTGGCCCTCTACCGCCTGGCCGAAGAAAAGGACGATCCCGAGGCGCCCGACGCGCGCCAGGTGCTGGAGCTGATGAAGATCTACGACCAGACCTGCCTGGCGCTGTGCGAGGGCCAGTTCCTGGACATCAGCTTCGAGGCCCGCCTGGACGTCACCGTCGATGAGTACCTGCAGATGATCGAGCTCAAGACCGCGGCCCTCATGGCAGCCGGCGTTGAGGCCGCGGCCACGCTCGCCTCCCAGGATCCGACCGTGATCGCGGGCTTTCGCCGCTTCGGCGACCGGCTGGGCCTCGCCTTCCAGATGGCCGATGACGTGAAGGGCTCGTTCTGGGACGAGTCGGCGTCGGGTAAGGCAGAGGCCGGTGACCTGCGCCGGCGGAAGAAGACGATGCCCGTCATCTGGGCCCTCAACCACGCCGGCGCTGCGGACCAGGCGCGCCTCCGCGAGCTCTTTGCCCCGACCGAAGGGAGCCGCCAGCTGACCGACGACGAGGTGGCCGAGGCGCTGGCCATCCTGGATCGCTGCGGCGCGCGGGAAACGACGCTGGGCGAGGCTCGGCGCTACCGCGACGAGGCCCTGGCTGAACTGGCGGACCTTCCCCTCGAGCCGCTGGCCCGCGCCGAGCTCGTTACCTTCGTGGAGGCCATGATCGCGGCCTGAGGGCTAGCGGGAGTTTTCGACCGCCTCGCGGCGTCCAATCATCTGGACGGCTATCACTTTCGACACGCGCCGGGAATCGGCGGCCTGGACCCGTAGCATGACGTCGCGGTACTCGACCTCGGTGCCCACCAGCGGGATCCGCCCCACGCGGTGAATGATCAGGCCGCCGACGGTGTCGTAGGCCTCCTCGTCGGGCTCCTCGGCATCGCCCAGCTCGAACAGGTCCCGCAGGTCATCCATCGTGACCCGACCGTCCAGCCGATAGGCGCGGCGGTCGCCATCGGTCTCAATCGGCTCTACCAGGCTCTCTTCGACGTCGTACTCGTCCTGGATCTCGCCGATGATCTCCTCCACCAGGTCCTCGATGGTGACCAGGCCCGCCGTACCGCCGTACTCGTCGACCACGATCGCGATGTGGCGACGCGCTGAGCGCATCTCGGTCAGCAGCTCGTCCACCCGCTTGGTCTCGGGCACGTAGGCCGCCGGTCGCGCCAGCGATCGGATGTCGATCGGTTCGTCCTGGTCGGCGGCGGGCCGCAGGTACGGCAGCAGATCCTTGGCGTACAGGATGCCGACGATGTTGTCGAGGTTCTCCCGGTAGACCGGAACCCGCGAGTGCCCCGCCCGCACGATCAGGTCAAGGACGTCGTCGATCGGCTCATCGGCCTCGACGGCCTTGATCCCGATGCGCGGCACCATGACCTCGTGAGCGCGTTTGTCGCCGAGCTCGATGACCCCATGGATCATCTCCTTCTCGGCCTCTTCAATCTGCCCCTGCTCCGAT
Organism: Candidatus Limnocylindria bacterium; assembly: GCA_050695855.1. GTDB lineage: Bacteria > Chloroflexota > Limnocylindria > QHBO01 > QHBO01 > DASTEQ01. The sequence goes on along the minus strand of JBOGTA010000030.1, from coordinate 1,782 downwards.
CCGGTCTGGACCAGCAGCTTCAGCTCCTCCACCGACAGCAGGCCTGTCTGGGGTCGCTCGCGGCCGCCCAGGAGCCGGACCAGGAATCCGCTGATCGTGGTCGTGAGCCACACGATGGGCGCCAACAGTCGCTCGAACACGCCCAGCGGCCGCGCCGCGATGAGGGAGAAGCGCTCGGGGAAGTTCAGGGCCAGGGTCTTGGGCACCAGCTCCCCGACGATGATCGAGGTCAGCGCGATGAGCAGGGTGACCAGGACGAATGCGATGGTCTCGGCCGCCGAGCGGATCGGCTCCCACGGAATGCCCGCGATCAGGCCGGCGATGGCTTGGCTGAACGCCACCGCGCCGATCGCCGACGCCAGGAAGCCGAGAAAGGTGATGGCGACCTGAATGGTGGCCAGGAAGCGCTGGGGGTCGTCGACCAGCCGCTGGGCGGCGCGCGCTCCCCGGCTACCCTCGTCGGCAAGCTGATCGAGCCGATGGCGCCGCACGGTCAGCAGCGCGATTTCGGCGGCGGCGAACACGCCGCCAACCAGGATCAGGATGAGAACCAGCAGCAGGTCCAGCCAGGGATTGCCAGTGCCGGCACCGCCGTCAGGCATCCGGCGGGTCGCCCTCGCGGTGGCCCCGGCGGAGCTCGATGGGGCGGGCCGGAACGCCGACCACCGTCGTGCCCGGCGCCACGTCGCGGGTCACGACGCTGCCGGCGCCCGTCTTGGCGCCGGCACCGACCGTCACCGGGGCCCGGAGCATGGTGTCGACCCCGATGAAGGCACCGTCACCGATGACGGTCTGGTGCTTGGTGGTGCCATCGAAGTTGGCGGTGACCGTTCCGGCGCCGATGTTCACCTCATCGCCCACCTTGGCGTCCCCGAGGTAGCTGAAATGGTGCTGCCGGACGCGCGCCCCGAGCCGGCTGTTCTTGACCTCGGCGTAGTTCCCGATCTCGCTGCCGGGACCCACGACGCTGCCGGGCCGAAGGTGACTCATGGGTCCGACCCGGGCGTCCTCACCGACCTCCGATTCTTCGAGCCAGGAGCCCCAGACTCGGGCTCGTGCGCCGATCCGACTGTCACGGATCCGGCTGCCCGGCCCGACTACCGCCTCGTCGCCGATGATCGTCCGGCCCTCGAGTACGGTCCAGGGCTCGATCCGGGCATCCTGGCCGATCTCGACCAGGGCATCGATGAACGTGGTCTGGGGGTCGACGATGGTTACGCCGTCGCGCATGTGGCCCTCGGCGATGCGCTTGCGGAGGATGCGCTCGGCGGCTGCCAGCTGGACCCGGTCGTTGATGCCCAGGGCCAGCTCGGGCTCGGGTGATTCGATGACCCGAACCTGGTGCCCATCGTCCGCGGCCAGGGCAACCAGGTCGGTCAGGTAGTGCTCTCCGGTGGGGCCGAGCGGGACGCGGCCCAAGTTGGCACGGAGCCAGGCAGCATCGAAGCAGTAGGTGCCGGCGTTGACTTCGTCCAGCGCTCGCGTGGCGGGATCCGCGTCCGAGTCCTCCACGATGGCGCGGCAGCTGCCGTCCGGCCCGCGGACGATTCGTCCATATCCGGTGGGGTCCGGCAGCCGCGCGGACAGCAGGACGACCGCCGCCCCGGTGTCCCGCTGTTCGTTGGCCAGGGCAGCGAACAGTTCGGCGGGGAGGAGTGGCACGTCGGCCATCGTGACCAGGAGCTGAGCGGCTGTCTCCGGCACGCTGGGGAGAGCGACTCGAACCGCGTCCGCGGTGCCGAGCTGGGGCTCCTGCCGCACGGAGGCCGCACGCCCGACGAT
>JBOGTA010000029.1:0-6800 GCA_050695855.1 Candidatus Limnocylindria bacterium | reverse complement strand
CGCGGGTCGGTCCTGCCGGGCGGGTGGACGGACGGTCTCACGCGGCGGCCAGTATACCGATGGGCGGGCTGCCGCCCGCCGGCGGCCATCGGTACAATCGCCGTCCGATGGTTCGCAGCCTGTGGCGCACCCTCCTGGGTCCCAGCCGGGACCCCCGGATGGCGCACATCAGCCGCCCGCTCCCGCGGGACCTGCCCGACGCGACGGTGGTCCAGGCCCTGGACCGCGCGTTGGCGGTGAACCCCGATCCGGCTTACCTGGTCGAGACCCTGCCCGCCGTCCTCCGCGAGCTGACCGGGCGCGACTACGAGGTTCTCGACCGATCCGTCCAAGACGTCACCGGGACACACCTCCGGCGGGCGGTGATGATCCGCGATGGGGACGTGGGCCACTGGCCCGGGTATGACGCGATGCGGTATTCGCTGCTGGCCAGCCCCGAGGATGCCGCGGCCGCCCGCGCTGCCCTGTCCGAGCCGCCCACCCGGATGCCAGGTTGGGAACCCCCATCGGCGACGGGGCATGCAGCGGCCGACCCGCCGGCGCACGCCCCCGCCGACCTCCCGGCCGGCGCTCCAGCCGACGCCGACGCCGAGTAGCCGCGCCGTGGGCCGTCAATCCCTGCCCCGTGAGCAGTGGCTGTCCTTCGGCGCCGAATGCCCGACCTGTGGCGAGGTCGTGACCGAGGCCGACGTGTACACCTGGAGGCCGTCGCATGACGATCCCAAGCTCCTCCTGCTCCACTGTCCGGAGTGCGGGGAGCGGATGGAGATCCATCACGTCTAGGCGTGGCGCCCCCAACCGGATTCGAACCGGTGATCTCCACCTTGAAAGGGTGGCGTCCTAGGCCTCTAGACGATGGGGGCGGTCCACCACATGGTAGGCGGATATCGGCCCCGGGGGTATCGGCCTAGAGGGTATCGGCCTAGAGGAAAAACAGCAGGCCGATCCAGATCGCGCCCGAGATGGCGACCGCGGTGATGATCAGCATCAGCCCGGCTGCCGCGGCGATGAGCGCCGAACGGCCCTGCGCCCCGCGAGCCGCCGCCCGCTGCGACCCCCGCCACCCCTGAATCCCGGCGTACACCCCGACACCGGCGGAGATGGCCGCCGCCACCAGGGACAGGATGACGAACAGGTCGACGTTGCGGGTGAAAAGGGACAGGGCGACCAGGGCACCGGACACTGTCAGGCCTACGAAGCAGATGACTGCGACGCGCCAGAGCGGCGAAAGGCGCCGTGGCGGCGACGGGGCGGTCATGGGCGATTCAGTCATCCGAGTAGCGCTCCTCGCGCCACGGGTCGGCATTGTTGTGATACCCGTTCCGCTCCCAGAAGCCGGGCCGGTCCTCGATGCTGAACTCCACACCCCGGAGCCACTTCGCGCTCTTCCAGAAGTATCGGCCCGGGACCAGGGCCCGGAGGGGATAGCCATGCTCGGGCTCCAGGGGTCGACCCGCGAAATTCCACGCCACGAGGGCGTCGGGCTGCAGCGCGATCTCCAGCGGCACGTTGGCGGTGTAGCCGTACTCGGAGTGGAAGATCACGTGCCGGGCGTCCGCGGCGACGCTCACCGCTTGGGCCAGATGGGTCAGGGGTGCGCCCTCCCAGGTGGTGTCCAGCTTCGACCAACGGGTCACGCAGTGGATGTCGAGCGTGACCTGACGAATGGGCAACTGGCGTACCTCGGCCCACTTGAGAGTGATGGGGTGCTCCACCGCGCCCCAGATCCGCAGGTCCCAGGTGGCGAGGTCGGGGTATGACGGGACCTGTCCGAACTGGAGGACCGGGAATTTCTCGGTCAGGACCTGTCCCGGCGGGAGACGGTCGGCGACCTCCGGCGAAACGCTGCGCTGCCAGGAATTCATTGGCCCGACAGGGTGGCCGCACCGATGGCGCCCGTCAAGCGGACGCCTAGACTCAGCCGATGGCGCCCCGCAGCTCACCGTTTGCCGATTTCGCAGCCGCCGCCGACGACGTGGCTTCCACCCGCTCCAAGCTCGCGAAGCGAGACCGTTTGGCCGCCTATCTCCACGAGCTGCCCGCGGCGGACCTCCCAGTGGCGGCCACGTTCCTGTCGGGCAAGCCGCTCCCCGGCGCCACGGACCGCCTGGGGATGGGATGGGTCCAGCAGGCGGCCGCCCTCGTTTCAGCCAGCGGGGCCGACGAGGCTGCGATGTCTGCCGCCTGGCTGCGCCACTCAGACTTCGGCGATGTGGCTGCCGAGCTGCTCGCCGGACAGATCGTTTCCGGGCCACCGCTTACGGTCGCCGATGTGGCGGGGGCCTACCGGACGATGGCCGAGGCCGGCAGCGCCGAGGCGCGGGTGAACCTCATGGCGGATCTCTTCCGGCGAGCGACACCGTCGGAGGCCCGATACGTGGGGCGCATCGCGGCGCGCGAGCTGCGGATCGGCCTGCGCGAAGGTCTGCTGGAGGAGGCCATCGCCGCCGGGTTCGAGCTGCCTCTCGAATCGGTCCGTCGGGCCCTCATGCTGCTCGGCGAGCCGGGCGAGGCGGCCAGCCTGGCCCGCCGCGGAACGCTGGACCAGGCCGCTCTCCACGTGGGCCGACCGATCCGACCGATGCTGGCGACCCCGGTTGGCGACTCGACCGAGGTCATGCGGCGGGTCGGGGCCGAGGCCTGGGTGGAGGACAAGTACGACGGCATCCGGGCCCAGCTCCACCTGCACGACGGACAGGCCCGACTCTTCAGCCGCGACTTGAAGGACATCACCGTTTCGTTTCCCGAGGTGACGTCAGCCGTCGCCGGCCTGCCCGAGACGATCGTGCTGGACGGCGAGCTGGTCCCGTTCAAGGCGGGCGCGGTCCTCGACTTCGCGGCTCTCCAAACGCGCCTGGGTCGGGTGCGGCCGGACGCCGCCCTCCTCGAGCGGGTCCCGGTGGCGATGGTCGCGTTCGACCTCCTCCACCTGGACGATGTCGACCTGCTCGAACGGCCGCTGCGGGAGCGGCGCACGGCGCTGGAGGGCCTGGAGTTGCCCGAGCGGACCGATGCCCGTTTCCTGTACGCCCGCCTGGACCGGGCACGCTCGATCGAGGACGTGGATGACCTGTTCGACGCCGCCCGCCAGCGCCACAACGAAGGGCTCATGGTCAAGGACCCGGCCTCGGCCTACCAGCCCGGCCGGCGCGGTCGCGGCTGGTTGAAGCTGAAGAAGGCGTTGGCCACCCTGGATTGCGTGGTAGTCGGCGTGGAGTGGGGCCACGGCAAGCGCCGCGGCGTCCTGTCGGACTATACGTTTGCCGTCCGCGGACCGGACGGAAGCTCGCTGGCCGTCATCGGAAAGGCCTACACCGGACTGACCGATGCCGAGATCGCCGCCTTCACCGAGCATTTCCAGCGCACCACGGTGCGCGACTTCGGCCGCTTCCGAAGCGTGGTGCCCGAGGTGATCGTCGAGATCGCGTTCGATCGGATCATGCGCAGCGGCCGGCATGGGAGCGGATTCGCCTTGCGCTTCCCCCGCATCGTGCGGGTCCGCGACGACAAGACGGTGGCCGATATCGATGACCTGGCCAACGTCGAAACCCTGCTGAAGGCCCAGGCCAGCGGACGCATCCTGCTGGCCACCGGGCGCGGGGGTCGCGAGGCGAGGATCGCCGCCAAGGGCAAGCTGGCCGGCGAGTAGTCATATCGGGCAATCCATCGGGGCCCCGTACCCCGGGGCCTGCAAGCGGTAGCATCGGACCATGACCGGTTTCGATAGCGGTGAATTTGGCCCCCAGGTGGTGCAGGTCCAGGTCGAGCTCTATACCTCCGGGTTCCGGGTCAGCGGCCGGATGGCCACCCGCTTCCGGCGGGTGGCCGACATCCTGAACCTGACCAGCTCCACTCATCTGGTGGTCGAGGAGGCGGTCGTTGTGGACTACGCGGACTCCGGTTCGACCCGAACCGCGGGCCAGGTCATGGTGCCGATCGACGCCGTCATGTTCGGAAGCAGCAGCGGCGTCGACGACAGCGGCGCTGACGAGTTGCGAATCCCCAAGCGTCCGGTCCAGACCCAGATCGCGGTGCGGCCCTTCTGGCTGAGCGGGATGGTGCACATCCCGCAGGGCAGCCGCCCGATGGACGGGCTGCTGAATGCCTCCGATCGCTTCCTGGCGTTGACCGATGTGTCGGTCACATGCGCCGAGTACCCACAGTTCAATCGCCAGTCCCCCGTGCTCGCGGTCCAGCGCAGCCTGGCCGAAGTTCTGCTCTCGTCCGACGACGAGGCGCCGGAGGAGCTGCTGGCGGACATCCTCCCCGAGGACGCGGCGCGCAGCTGGTTGCCGCCGGAGGAGCCCGCCTAGCGGGGCGCAGGCCCCGAACCCTCAGGCGCCCAGCGCCTCCAACAGGCGCCCGGCGCTCCGCCCGTCGAGCTGTCGGACCCGCCCGATACGGTTTGCCCACCACGGGGCGTTGTCGAGGGTCACGACCTCGATGACCGGGTCGTTGGTCAGCTCGATCTGGCTGTGCCGGTCCGGGAAGGCAATGGCTCCCTCGATGGGCAGCCGCGTGCCCAGGACATCCACCATCCAGCGGCCGATCTGATCCACGATCCGCCGCGCGTCGCGGGTCGGATCGGTCCGGCACGGAATCCAGCCCCGGCGACCACGAGTGTCGTACTCCCACGCTCGACCACGCTGCCGGAAGTGGCCGTTCCAGTGGCGGACGAGCAGCGCCCGCACACCGCCCGGCCCGATCAGCAGCCCATGGAGCCCGCGGTCGACCCCCGGAATCCGTGGAGCCACGACGAGCACGTACGAGTCGTCGAGGGCCGGGGCCAGCAGCATTTCGAGCGCTCTCCCCTCGGCCTCCGCGCCTCGGTCCTGGCGGTTGACCCACAGCCATCCCATCCGGCGCGGCGGAGCCGCCGGTGCCAACACCTGCATCGGCTCAGCTTCCCACGCCAGCCGGCCGCCGGCGGGCTGCTAGAGTCGCCGGGTGCCGATGCGGGTCCTGGCCACCTTCCCCGCGCCGATGGACTCGCTCCGGGTCGAGGTGGAAACCGGGTCCGGTTTCATCGTTGCGTTGGACAGCGCAGACGCTGGTGCGCCGACTGGCGCCTCCCCACGCGAAGCGGTGCTGGTTGGGCTGGCAGGCTGCACCGGCATGGACGTGGCCAGCATCCTGGCCAAGCAGCGCCAGGCGCCCGGCTCGTACCGGATCGCGGTGGAGGCTGAGACGGCGGCACGCTCGCCGCGCGTCTTCACCCGGATCGTGGTGGAGCACCAGGTCAGCGGCGAGGTCGAGCCGGAAGGCCTGCGCCGCGCGATCGAGCTGTCCGCCACCAGGTACTGCGCGGTCACCGCCATGCTCAGCCGATCGGTCGCGATCGAGCATCGCTATCGGCTCAGGCAAACCGGGCAGCCTGAAAAAGAGGCCCTGGTGATCGTCACGGGGCCCCAAGGGGCGAGGGAGTAGGTCGGCGGCGGTCTCACTCACGCGGGGAGTCTCGTCCGGATGCCGAGAATCGGCAATGCCGCTGAACGGTGGCACCACTAGTACTGCACTCCTTCCCCCCTGCCGACACGCTTGGCGGGCAGGTGTAACCTAACCCACCCCATGGCACGCGCGATGTGGCGGGGGGCCATCCAGTTCGGGCTGGTGACCATCCCCGTCAAGCTCTACCTCGCCACCGAGTCGACCGGAATCGGCTTCAACATGCTGCACGCCAGCTGCCTGAACCGGATCCAGATGAAGATCTACTGCCCGTATCACGACGAGGTCGTTCCGCGCTCGGAGACTGTTCGCGGTTATGAGTGGAGCAAGGGTCGGTACGTGGTCATCACCGACGACGACCTCGAAGCCGTCCCGCTGAAGACCGTGCGGGCCATCGAGATCGCGATGTTCGTGGATGCCCAGAAAGAGGACCACGGCGCCCAGTTCGTCAAGAGCGCGTACTACCTGGAGCCCGATCCGGTGGGCAAGAAGGCGTTCTTCCTCCTCCGCGAGGTGCTGACCGACACCGGCAAGAGCGCCATCTGCAAGGTGGTCATGAAGGACCGCGAGCAGCTGGCCGCCATCAACCCCTACGCCAAGACCATGCTGCTGACCACTCTCCATTGGCCCGATGAGATCCGCTCCGTGGAGGAGCTGGCGGTGGACAGTGATGGGATCGAGATCAAGGCGTCGGAACGCAAGATGGCCGAGCAGCTCATCGCGTCCATGACCGGAGAGTTCAAGCCACACGAATTCCAGGACGACTACCGCCAGGCCCTGATGGGGGTCATCGAGGCCAAGGTGGCAGGCGAAGAGCCCACGCCGATGGCCAAGTCCGAGCCGACCAAGATCGGTGACCTCATGGCTGCGCTCGAGGCCAGCGTGTCCGCCGCCCGCGAGGCGCGGCGCGACGCGGGGGCGGGAGCTTCGGCCGCGCCGAGCAAGACGGCGGCGAGCAAGACGGCACCGAAGACCGTGGCGGCCAAACCGCGTGAGGCGAAGGCCAGCCGGGCGAAGAAGGCCGCGGAGGCCGACCAGACCCAGACCCGGCGGCGCAAGTCCGCCTGATCGCCGGGGTGCCGGTCGAGCAGCTCCCACTCCCGGGTGAGCCGGCGCCCGAGTCGCCGCTCCGCTTGCCGGCACGGCTGCCGCTCATGCAGCCGACCAGGGCCGACGACCCGTTCGACGACGCGGACTTCCTCTTCGAGCCATGGTGGCCGGGGACGCGGGCCCTGGCCTTCGCCGAACGAGGCACGGTCCGGCTCCAGGTCTCGGGCCTGGCCGACGCCGACGCAGCATTCCCCGAGATCGGGGATCTCCCCGCCCAGCTGGCGGAGGACGGTGTGGTCCTGGAC
>JBOGTA010000028.1:0-5760 GCA_050695855.1 Candidatus Limnocylindria bacterium | reverse complement strand
TTGATCAGGAGGGTCGCAGTCCCACCGCCGGTGTAGCCGATCTGGACGTCGATGTTGCCCTGCGCGGCCAGCGTCCCCGTGCTGAGCGAACCGCTGAACAGGTCGGTCGTGCCGGCCACGGTCAGGGTCGTGCCGGCTGCGATGGTCACCGTGCCGCCTCGGATCTCGACGTTGTTCAGGGTGTGGTTCCCGGTGATCACCCCCGCCGCACTGCCGGTGAACACGACCAGGCTGGTGCCCGGGTCCAGCGTGCCCGCGGTGTAGGTCCAGCTGCGCCCGGTGCGCAGGGTGCCGGTCAGGGTCAGCGTCCCGGAGGGCTTGTCGATGGTGACGTGGGGCAGGGCCCCGGTGGCCGAGGTCTGGAAGCCGGTGAAGGTCTGGTCCGCGGTGCCGTTGATGAGCAGGGTCGCGGTCCCACCCCCGGTGAACCCGAGCTGGGCGTTGATCGCGCCCTGGGCGGCCAGGGTGCCGGTGTTGACGGTCCCACCAGCGAGGTTGAGCGTCCCGGTCACCACCAGTGTGGTTCCGGCGGCAATGGTCTTGGTGGCTGACAGGAACGAGACATTGTTGAACGTCTCGGTCCCACCCAGGTCGATCGTGACGCTGCTTGTCGAGAACGCCACGGTCCCACCGTTATGGGCGAAGCTGCCGCCCGACTTGGTGAACGCCCCGGTGACGGTGAAGGTCCCGGTGGTGCTCGTAAACGACCCCCCACTCAAGGTGAAGGCTCCGTTGACGGTGATCGCCGCAGTCCCGCCGCTGAACGTGCCGTCGGCCTGCGCGAAGGCCGACGCCCCGACCGTCAGGGTGTTCGCCGGCGCCTGGGTGATCGTTCCTGTGTAGCCGGCGTTGATGGCCATGCCCAATACCGACACGGGAACGTTGATGGTCGCGTTCTTCACGCTCGTGCCGTCGAATACGGCCGTATCGGCCGCCAGAGGCACAAGGTCGCTAGACCAGTTGGCCGGGGTATTCCAGTTGTTGTCCGCGCCGCCCCCGTCCCACGTACGGACGGCGCCGCGGGCCGGGGAGGGCGCACCGGCCGCGACCACGAAAACGACGATGGCGAGAACCGGGGGGAGCAGCGCGCGGGCGAAACCGATGACGGTCCGCCGGGGCGTGGCGCGGCTCAATTGACGCTGCGCTTGGTCGCTTATGGATCCACTCCGCCTGCCTGTTACCCCCCGAGGCCGCGGATCCTCCTCCATCTCCGTCTGACGCGGACCCTGCGCGGACGGAGACGATCCTGCGACGAGGATAGCAAACGCTGTGGCGCGCGGATGCCGCAATGGCCCTTTCGGCAGTGGGAGCCGGTATTGCCGGCGCCGGATGGAATCTAGGCCACGACCCCATCGGCGCGCAGCGCCCCGATATCGGTCTGGCTGAGGCCGATCTCGCTGAGGATCTCGTCGGTGTGCTCGCCCAGGCGGGGCGGCGGGCGGCGAATCGGGAGACGCGCACCGTCGACCCGGATCGGCGAGGCGGGTAGTTGAACGCCATCCCGGCTGGCGATCCAGTCCGGCTCCACCCGCAGCATGGCCGCTGCGGCCTCGCCTACGCTGTGGACCGGCCCTCCCGGAACGTCGGCCGCGATCATGGCCTCCACCAGGTCGTCGCGCTTCCATTCCGCGACGCGTGGCGCGAGCTCGGCCAGGATCTCCGCCCGACGGGGAATGCGCCCCGGATTGGTAGCCCACTCCGACCGGGGCTCCACGCCGAGCAGGGAGCTGAGCCGCGCGAACTGAGCGTCGTTTCCGACGGCCACCACCACGTGTCCATCGCGCGCCGCGAAGACCTGGTACGGAACGATGCCCGGGTGGCCGGTACCCCACCGCCGCGGCTCCTGCCCAGTGGCCAGGTAGTAACCGAGGACGTTGGACAGGCCCGCCACGGCGGCTTCAACCAGGCTGACCGATGCCTGCGGCGCGGGAGCCTGGCGGTCTCCCTCGCGGCTCAGCCCTCGGTCGCGCGCCGCCAGCCCGGCAAGCGCCGCCACCGCAGCCTCCAGGCCGGCCAGCAGGTCCAACAGCCCTACCCCGATCTTGACTGGCTGGCCATCCGGCTCGCCGGTCACCGCCATCTGGCCACTCCAGGCCTGGGCCACCAGGTCGTAGGCCGGGCGCTCGGCCAACGCACCGCTTCCCGGGAAGCCGCCAACCGCGGACACGACGAGGTGCGGGTGGCGCGCGCGCAACCGCCCCGGCTCGAGGCCGAGCTTGGCGGCCACCGACGGAAGGTAGTTGTGCATGAGCACATCGGCTCGCCCGGCCAGCCGATCGAGGACCTGGCGCCCGGTATCGGTCTTCAGGTTCACGACCACGCTGCGCTTGTTCCGGTTGACGGCCGCGAAGTAGGCGCTCCGCCCGTCGGCTGGGTCGCCCCAGAACGGCGGGCCCCAGGCCCGCGTCTCGTCGCCGGACGGGGGCTCGAGCTTCCAGACGTCGGCACCGAGATCGGCCAGCAGCATGGTGGCGTGCGGCCCGGCGAACACCCGGGAGCAGTCGAGGACGGTGACGCCCTGCAGCGGCAGCGAAAGAGTCTCAGTCGGCGGATCAGCCACTGGCCGGCAGGCGCTCCAGGACGCGCTCCTCGATCTGGAGGATCGTGTGCTCGAGGCGCTCGATCCGCTCCAGGATCTCTGTCTTCCCCTGGAGCAGCTCCTTGTTCTGCTCCTCGGCGAGATCGGTCTCCTCCGCGGCGTGTTCCAGGGTCATCCGGTCCCGAGCAGCCTGGCGGTTCCCGGCCAGCAGGATGAGCGGAGCCGCATACGCAGCCTGGGTCGAGAAGGCGAGGTTGAGGAGGATGAACGGGTACGGATCGAAGTTGAAGAGCAGGAAGACGTTGCCGGCGACCCAGGCGGCAACGACGACGGTCTGGAGGATGATGAACCGCCAGCTGCCAATGAACGCGGTGGCGCGGTCGGCGATCCGCGCGCCGGGCGGCGCATCGTCGAGGTGGGCGACGTTCACCGGATGCCGGTGGGCGAGTCGGCGCGCGGCAGGAGTCGCGGGGGCCATGGGGCAAACCTCAGCTGCGGCGTTCCGCCAAAGGCTAGCGCCCCGATCAGGGCGAGGCGCTCTCCCCTGACGATGCCACCGGCACTGGAACTGGGATCTCGTACAGCCCGAGCTTGGCCACCGCCCGTTGGACCCAGGCCGGTGCCCACCAGTTGAGCCGGCCCATGACCCGCATGAAAGCGGGCACCAGGATCCCCCGCACGATCGTCGCGTCGATCAGGACTGCGAGGGCCATGGAGAAACCGATGGCCTTGAGGAAGAGGACATCCGACATGGCGAAGGCCGAGAAGACGACGACCATGATCAGTGCCGCCCCGGTGATGATGCCGCCCGTGATCCCGATCCCCTCGGCGACGGAACGGGTGTTGTCGCGGGTGGCGACCCAGCGTTCGCGGATGCGCGACAGGAGGAGGACCTCGTAGTCCATCGACAGCCCGAACAGGATCGCGAACATGAGGATCGGGATCCAGGCCCCCAGCGAACCGGTGGCCTCGAAGTTCAGAAGGCCCGATAGGTTCCCGTCCTGGAAGATCCAGACGAGCGCCCCGAAGCTGGCCGTAATCGACACCAGGCTCATGAGGACGGCCTTGACCGGCAGGAAGACTGAGCCGAACGTCAGGAAGAGGACGACCAGGGTGACCGCAATGACGATGGCGACCGCGACCGGCACGCTGGCCCGGAAGCTGTCCATGAAGTCCGCGGAGCGGGCCGCGAGGCCGGTGACTCCGACCGTGGAGCCAGGCGGGTCGGCCAGCTCCCGGACCTCGGCCACGAGCCCCCGACCCTCCTCCGAATCGGCGAGGACGCTCGGAAAGATGGTGACCCGTGCGGTATCGCCTGCCACGGTCTGGGCAACCCAGTCGGCCAGGCCCGGCGGCCAAGCCTCGACTGGGGCCACGAGGATGGCGTGGTACTGGTCGGCGGACAGGCCCGGCGGAGGATCGAGGACACTATCCAACGACAGGACGCCGTCGAGGGCGCTCACCTCGTCGACGAAGGCCTGGAGGTACGCCAGCCGATCTGGCGTCAGCCCGCCATCGGCAAGGTCGACCACCTCTGCGTAGGTGACCGCGGCCACCATCGGGTTGGTGTCGCCGCCGGGGAATTCGTCGCGCAGGACGATGAACCCCTCCTTGGCCGGCGTGTCCGGGAGGTCCTCAAGGTTCTGCCCGGTCGACAGCTCGATCCGAAGGAATGGGGTGCCGGCGACGAGGAGCAGTACGAGGATCGAGCCACCAATGAGGACCGGCCGACGCATGACCCGGTCCGCGACCCGTGACCAGAATCCGCGGCCGTGGCGCCGTTCGGCCTCAACAGGATCGACTTCGACGAAGCGGAGGGCGCGCGGCACGGGTACCGTGAGGCGGTTCACACCATGGCCCAGCATCCCGAGCAGGGCGGGCAGCACGGTGAGCCCGTAGAGCATGGTGGCCAGCACCACGACCACGCCACCGATGCCCATCGACCGCAGGGCATCAGCCTCGAATACGATCAGGGCCGCGAGGCCGATGGCGACGGCGAGACCCGAGACGGCGACCGCTTTGCCCACAGTCGCCATGGTCCGCTCCAGGGCAACATCGACCTCGTGATGCAACAGCTCCTCGCGGAACCGGCTTACCAGGAACAGCGAATAGTCGATGCCAAGGGCAAGGCCGATCATGGTCGCCAGGTTGGTAACGAAAATCGACATGTCGAGCTGGTTGGCCAGGAGGCCGATTACCGCGAATGTGCTGATGAGCGAGAGCCCGGCGATAAGCAATGGCAGCCCAGCCGCGACCAGCGTCCCGAAGACGACGAGCAAGATGACGCCGGCGACCGGGAAGCTGATGATTTCGGCTTGGCGGAGGTCGTCCTCGATCACCGCGTTGAACTCATTGGTTGCGACCGGGACGCCGGTGACCCACATCTCATGAACGCTGACTGGTTGCTCAACCAGCTCGACTAACCGGAGCGAGTCGTCGAGGGCCTCCTCGTCGGGCGAGTTCAGGCGGATCTGGGCAAATGTCGTCGTCCCATCGGCCGAAAGGAATCGGGGATCGCCGGTATCGGCGTAGGTGAAGATCTCATCCACGGCGGGGTCATCCGCGAGGGGGCCCACGATGTCGGCCAGGACCGCCTGGAACGCGTCCGAGGCCGCGTCGCCGTTCGGGTCGTGCACGATTACGAAGATGGCGGTGCTCTGCGCCCCGAAGCGGTCCGCCAGCAGCTGCTCGGTGGCCATCGACTCCGAGCCCTCGATCTGCCACCCGCCCTGTGACAGCTCGCCGCCAGCCAGGCTCGACCAGACCGTCAGACTGATGACGAGGGCCAAGCCGATGGGTGGAAGCCAGCGCCGAAAGCGGTACGAGAAGCGACCGAGGGCGGCGAACACGGCCGCCACTCTATCCGACCGAATCGAATCACGCCGGAACGCGACAGGAGGGCGTCCGGGCGCGGATATCATCGGCCCGAAATGAGTTATCGGTCCGTGGCGTGACGGTCCTGGCGCCGGCCACCTGGTGGCGTGGTCTCGGCGCGCTGACACGCTCGGGCAGCCCGGTCGAAGGCCTGTCCTGGGCGCTGTACGACTTCGCCAACACCATCTTCTCCTTCGCCATCGTCAGCTTTGCGATGGGTCCCTGGACGGTGCGGGCGTTGGGCGAGGCCAACGGGACGCTGGCCTTCACCGTGGCCGGCAGCCTGTCGGTGTTGCTGAATGCCCTCGTTTCGCCGGCCCTCGGAGCGGTGAGCGACCGGACCGGCG
>JBOGTA010000027.1:0-8385 GCA_050695855.1 Candidatus Limnocylindria bacterium | reverse complement strand
GAGCCGAACCGTCATCTCAGCATCGCGCATGCGCCGAGCGCCATTGCAAAGGCGATCACGGCTCGTATAGTACGCCTCCGCCGAAGGCACCCGCCCCGTTCTCCGTGCATTCGACGCGGGAGATCAGCGATTCATGATCGAGGCCAACAATCTCTCGAAGCGCTATGGCGACATCGCCGCGGTCGACCGCGTCTCCTTCTCGGTCGAGCGCGGCGAGGTGGTCGGATTCCTCGGGCCGAACGGCGCCGGCAAGACGACCACGATCAACATGCTCTGTACGCTCCTGCGGCCCTCGGCCGGAACGGCGTCGGTCGACGGCTTCGACGTGGAGCGGCAGCGGAGCGAGGTCCGCCGCTCGATCGGCCTCGTGTTCCAGCAGTCGACGCTCGACGAGTACCTGACCGCCGAGCAGAACCTCCGCTTCCACGCCTACGCCTACGGCATTCCGGCCGTGCTGCGGGAGCAGCGGATGACCGAGCTGCTGAACATCGTGGACCTGGCGGAACGTCGAAAGGGAAGCGTGCGGACCTATTCGGGGGGCATGAAGCGCCGCCTGGAGATCGCCCGCGGCCTCCTTCATCACCCCAAGGTCCTGTTCCTCGATGAGCCGACCCTGGGTCTCGATCCGCAGACCCGTCGCCTGATCTGGGACTACCTCCTCGCGCTCCGCGAGCAGGAGGGCCTGACCATCTTCCTCACCACCCACTACATGGACGAGGCCGAGCACTCCGACCGGATCGCGGTCATCGATCACGGGCGGATCGTGGGGCTGGATACGCCGACCGGGCTGAAGCGGTCGGTCGGCGGCGATCTGGTGACCATCGCCGCGGCCGACAACCAGGCCGCGGCCGCCGACATCACCGCTCGCTACGGCGTCGAGGCCACGCTCCGAGACGGGACGGTGAGCTTCAACGTGGCGCATGGCGCCGAGTTCCTGCCCGAGTTCGTCCGCACCTTCAGTCAGCCGCTGACCTCGGTCACCGTCCGCCAACCGACCCTCGACGACGTGTTCCTCCACCTCACCGGCCGGGAGATACGGGACAGCGAGCTCGACAGCCAGGAGCAGCTGGTGGCGGGCATGGCCCGCTTCCGCGGGCGCCAGACACGTCGATGACCGAGATCTTCCGCGGGACCTGGGTGGTCTCCTACCGCGAGCTCCTCCGATTCGTGAACGAGCGCTCGCGGCTGGTGGGCTCGTTCGCCCAGCCATTGATCTTCCTGGTCATCTTCGGGGCGGGATTCGGGAACCTCATCGGCGCAGTGGCTCCGGGCGTGGACTTCATCCAGTTCATGTACCCGGGGATCATCGCCATGGGCGTCCTCACCACGGCGCTGTTCGCGGGCGTGTCCGTGGTCTGGGACCGCGAGTTCGGGTTTCTGCGTGAGCTGCTGGTGGCGCCGTTGGGCCGCACCGGGATCGTGCTGGGCAAGGCCCTGGGCGCCTGCATCGTGGCCATGCTCCAGGTGTCGCTGATGCTGCTCATCGCGCCGATCGTCGGCGTCGTGGTGGAGGTCTCGACCGTCATCCGCCTCATTCCGATCGTGTTCGTCCTGTCGATCGCGCTGTCGGGCCTGGGCCTGCTGGTGGCGAGCTTCATGCGATCTCAGCAGGGCTTCCAGCTCCTCATCCAGCTCCTGATCTTCCCGCTCATCTTCCTGGCCGGGGTGTTCTTCCCCATCAACCAGGCGCCCGACTGGCTCCAGGTCATCAGCAAGTTCAACCCGCTGACCTACGGCGTGGACGCCATACGCCAGGTGTTCCTGGGGAGTGAGGCCAGTGCCCAGCTGGGCGTCACGGTCCTCGGCCATACCATGACCCTCCCCGAGGAGGTGGCCCTGATGTCCGGCTTTGCCGTGGCCCTCCTGTCGGTGGCAGCCTGGGCCTTCAACCGCCAGGAATAGACCGATGCCAGCACGCTCACATTCGAGTCGGCGGCTGCGGCTGATCACTGACTCCTCGTCCATGGCCGCGTCCTCCGCGAATCCGATCCCGCCCGGCGAGCCTGGCGAGGCAGCCCTGGATGCGTATTCGCGCGTCGTCACCGCCGTTGCCGAGCGGCTCCTGAGCCAGGTCGTCCTGCTCCGGGTGGGGGGTGCGAACGCCCGCCAGGATCGGGCCGGAGTCGGTTCGGGGGTAGTGGTCAGCCAGGACGGGTACATCCTGACCTCGGCCCACGTCCTGGACGTCGCGCGCGAGGGGGTGGCCGCCTTCTTCGACGGCCGCGAGCTGCCGATCGATATCATCGGCCGCGATCCGCTGTCCGACATGGCGGTCGCGCGGGTCGACGGCGGCCGGGTCGAGGCCGCCGAGCTGGGCGATGCGGATCGGCTCAAGGTCGGACAGCTGGTGGTGGCGGTCGGGTCGCCGCTCGGTCTGGCGGGCTCGGTCACCGCGGGGGTGGTCAGCGCCCTGGGTCGCTCACTGCCGACCCGCACCGGCAGCGCGACCCGCATCGTCGAGAACGTCATCCAGACCGATGCTGCCCTGAACCCGGGCAACTCCGGCGGCGCATTGGCCGATGCCAACGGTCGGGTGGTGGGCATCAACACCGCGGTCGCCGCCACGGGCGTGGGGCTGGCGGTACCCATCAACGCCGCCAGCCGGCGAATCATCGGTGCGCTGATGCGCGACGGGCGTTTCCGTCGCGCGTTCCTGAGGATCGCCGGCATGCGCCGGCCGCTGCCGCCGCGAGTGGCTCGGGCGCTGGGGCGTGAGGCGGGCATCGGGCTGACCGAGGTCATGGCCAACAGCCCGGCGGCCGCGGCGGGGCTGCGCGACGGCGACCTCATCCTCGACGTCGACGGCCAGGCCGTGGCTGACGCGGGCGACCTCCAGCGGCTCATGGTGGGCGAGACGATCGGCACGCCGCTGGCGCTCCGCATCCTGCGCCTCGGGGAGCTGCAGGACCTGACCATCATCCCGACCGAGCTTCGTCCGTGAGCGCGACCGACCCGTTTCCGCGAGATCGGTTCGGGGCGCTGGTGCGCCGGCTGCCGAGATACGGCCGCCTGGCATGGACCCTGAGCCGACATCCCCAAGTTAACCGTCGACGGCGGGCAGCCCTGCTGGCCGGCGTGGTCTACGTCTTGTCCCCGATCGACCTGGTCCCGGGGTTCATTCCGGTGGCCGGCCAGCTCGACGACGCCGCGGCGGTGCTGATCGCCCTCAGCGTGGCGCTGCGCAGCCTGACCTCGGAAGAGCGGGCGGCCGCGCTGGAGTCGGCCAATCTGGCTGCCGGCGACATTCAGGACGACCTGGCGACCATTCGCGCCTGCTACGCCTGGATGGCGCGCGCTGGGCTGCGGGTCGGAGCACGTGCGGCGCGGACGCTGGCTCGCGGCGCGGGACGGCTTGCCGGCGGGGTGGGCGCCCGCCTGCGGCGGTGACGCGCGCTATTCCAACAGCCTTTCGGCGGGATCCAGGTCCTCACCCGGCGCGAGCCACGACCTGAGCTCGTCGGAGACGAGCGGAACAGAGGCACGCTCGAGGGTCATCCTGGCGTTCGTGTCGCGCGTGACGATGAAGTTGACCTCCATCTCCGGATCCAGATCCGGGAAGTCAGCGCGGTTGTGGGCACCACGGGTCTCCTGGCGCGCGAGCGCCCCTCGCAGGGTGGCTTCGGCGGTTCCCAGCATCGCCTCGACGTCGAGGATGTGGGCCAGGTCGCCCCACCCCTCCTCGCTGGGACGCACGTCGACGCTCGGCAGCGTCGAGCGGATCTCGTCCAGCGTGCCGAGCGCTCGCTCCATGTCGCCGGCTTCGCGTACCACACCGCAGGAATCCCACATCAGGTTTCTGATCTCGCGCTGTACTGCCCGGCTGAGCTCGGTCCCGTTGTGGATCATGCTGTCGAGGTAGGCGTGGGCCTCGTCGACTACGCGCTTGGAGCGCAGCTGCGATTCGCGCTCCAGCGAAGAGTGCGCCGCTGCCTCGCCGGCACGACGGCCGAACACCAAGGTGTCCACCAGCGAGTTGCCGCCCAGTCGATTGGCGCCGTGCAGTCCGGCCGTGCACTCGCCAGCGGCCCACAGTCCGTTTACGTCGGTGGCGTGGGTCGGCGGATCGACCACGATCCCGCCCATGGAGTAGTGAGCCGTGGGCGCCACCTCCATCGGCTCCTTGGCGATGTCGAGCATCTGATACTCCACGAATTGGCGGTACATGCGGGGCAGCTTCTCGAGGATGACGTCCTTGCCGAGATGGGTCACGTCGAGGAAAACGCCGCCATTGGGACCGCCCCGGCCTTCCTTGATCTCGGTGTAATTGGCCAGGGCGACGCGGTCGCGGCTGCCCAGCTCCAGCCGCTGCGGGTCGTACCGCTGCATGAAGCGCTCGCCTCCGGCGTTGTACAGCCGCCCGCCTTCGCCCCGCACGGCCTCGGTGACCAGGGTTCCGGCGGCCTCCTCCGGCAGCAGCATCCCGGTGGGATGGAACTGGACGAGCTCCATGTCCATCAGCCGTGCCCCGGCCTGGAATGCCAGCCACATACCCTCGCCGTAGTTCTCGTCGCGCCGCGAGGAGCTGCGACGCCAGATACGGGTGTGCCCGCCGCCGCACAGCACGACCGCATCGGCTTCAAAGACGGTGCGATCCCCGGTCTGGATATCGAATGCCAGCGCGCCGAAGCACTGGCTGTCGGCGGTGAGCAAGCGCGAGACGTACTGGTTTTCGATCACCGGGATATCCAGCTTCAGCACTTGTTCGGCCAGCGTAGAAAGGACCGCCCGCCCGGTGTAGTCCCCGGCGTAACAGGTGCGCCGGTAGGTGTGGGCGCCAAAGAAGCGCTGGTCAAGCCTGCCGTCGCTGGTGCGGGCTAACGGGCAGCCCCAGTCAGCGAGCTCATTGATTGCCGCCGGTGCCTCACGAGTCATGATCTCCACGACGCGCGGATCGCTCAGGTAGTAGCCCTCGCGCATGGTGTCTGCGAAGTGCTGCTGCCACGAATCCTCCGGGTCGACGGTGCCCAGCGCGGCGTTGATCCCACCGGCGGCGAGCACGGTATGGGCGTCCAGCCGGCTCCGCTTGCCGATGATCACCACGTCGACACCTGCCTGGCGGGCCGCAATCGCGGCTCTGAGGCCGGCCCCGCCGGTCCCGATGACGAGCACGTTGCAGGGGCGCGTGCGGCTGTCTGGTCGCGGGCTCATGGGTCGCTACCTCTCGAGTCAGGCCGTGACGGCGCGTCCCTAGCCGATCCCCAGCTCGTCGAGCGAGGCGTCCAGCTCGGCGGGGTCGCGATACACCCGGAACGCCCCGGCCTGCGCCAGCTCGTCCTCGCCGTAGCCGCCCGTCAGCAGCCCGACGGACAACATCCCGGCCCGCCGCGCCGCGAGCAGGTCCCACACCGCATCGCCGACTACGGTCACGTCCCGAATCTCGACCCCCATCCGCTCCTGACAGGCCAGGAACAGGTCTGGCTCGGGCTTGGCACGCAGGACGTCCCCCCGCTCGACCACGACCACGCCCTCTCCCACGCCCAACGCGTCGAGCGAGGCATCGATCTCCGGCCGCCGCCCAGAGGTGGCGATCCCGTACGGCACGCCGGCCTCGTGCAAGTGGCGCAGGAGGTCAACGGCTCCCGGCAGCGGCCGCCGCTCGAGCAGCTGTTCGCGGAAAAGCTGGCCGTGGCGCCGCTGGACTTCCTCGATCTCCTGGTCGCTCAGCGGCCGGCCGAGCTCGCGGGCCACGGCCCGGGTGAACAGCCCGCCGCTCATCCCCATCCGCCGATGGATGCGCCAGCCCTCGATCGGCATGCCGGCTTCGGCCAGCGCGCGCTGCCACGCGAAGACGTGGGCATAGACCGTGTCGATGAGGGTCCCGTCGAGGTCGAAGATGAGTGCCCGCACGGCCACAGGGTACCGCCCGCGGCGGGTACGGGCCGCAACAGCCGACGGGAGCTAGACCCGGGCGGAGTCTACTTTGCGGGACCTCCGTCCGGCCGCAATCTCCGTGTTGCCCGCCGGGAGCAGCAGGGCCGCGGCGCCTATCCCCGCAGTCAGGACCAGGGACAGCCGAGAGAGCAGCGAGGCGGCGATGGCCGACTCGGCCGGCAGGCCAATGCCGATGAAGAGCAGCGCCAGTGCCGCTTCCTGCACGCCAAGCCCGCTCGGCGTCAGCGGGATGAGGAGGCTGACCCGGGCGATGGCCACGGCCGCCACAGCAGCCACGGTGGCCGCTGCCGGCTCAACGGCGAGGACGAGGAGGTACGTCAGCACGACGCCGACCAAATGGAAGATCAGTCCCAGGGCCATACCGATGCCGACCGCGACCGCCATTTGCCGCCGGTCGTGGTCGCCGGGGCCGAGCAGCCTTTCCCGCAGGGACCGCAGCCGCCCCGGCCCGACCGAGACGAGACTGGAGACGCCCAGCGCCACGCCGGACAGTACGAGGGCTCCGATAGTCACCCCAACCGTGAATGGGGCCGGGCGGGACGCCACCATCAGGGCAGCGGCCCCCAGGAGGCTGACCGCCAGGTAGCTCGTCGCGCGTTGGACCAGGATTGGCAGGACCGAGCGGCGGACGCTCTCCCCCGCCCCTCGCAATGCGATCACCCGGTACGCGTCGCTGCCAACGTTCGCGGGCGTGAAGCCGCCGAGCGCCTGTGCGGCGTAGTACAGGCGCACCGTCGGCCACCAGTCGAGCTGGAGACCGACCAGCCGCCGCGTCAGCACGCGCCACGTAGCCGCGCCGAGGAGATGCAGCGCGGTCAGGCCCGCCACTGCGTAGATGACCAGGGGGAGGCTGGCAGTGGCCAGCAGGGCCCCGATGGCTGCCGCATCAAGGGTCAGGACCAGGGCGACCAGGATCGCGATCCCCATCGCCCATCGCACCAGGTTCCAGCGTCTCATGAGGCCGCCCCCTGGACAGATACCGCGCGCCGGATGTTGTCCACCAGAGCCGCAGCGGTGGGCTCGACCGCTGCCTCGCCCCGCTCGGCGAGCCAGGCCCGGCATTTCTCGGCGTACGCGATCGGGATGATGGGGATCCCGGCCCGCGCCGCGAACAGGAGGCTGTGGTAGCGCATGCAGACTGCCGCCGCCAGGTGGCCGTAGAGGGCCAGGATCTGGGCCGGCTGTGGCGTTCCCCCCAGGACACGGAGGCGCGGCTGACGAGCCTGGACCTGGCGCGCCAGGAGCAGGTCGTTGTGGGCCGCGACGAAGGGGTGCTGGCTCATCGGGATGAAGCAGAACTGCAGCTCGGGGAGGGCGTCGACGCACTCCGTCACGGCCTCCACCGTGGCGTCCGACACGGCCGGGTTTACCGCGGTCAGACTCAGTCCCACGATTGGTCGCCGGGGATCGAGCCCGGCGGCTCGAAGCAGGGCCGTTCCGGCCGACGGCGGGGCCGCCGGCAGCCAGGCGGAGAGGTCGGGGCCAACCGCCGCATCCACCCCCCACCCTCGAAGCACGTCGGCCGACCGTCGGTCGCGCACCAGGACGTGCGACGCGCGGCGAGCCAGGTGGCGCAGCGCGACGGCTGTCGGTCTTGGCATGTCGGGGTCGATTCCGACCCCGTGCAGCGCCACGGTCCGACCCAGCGCGGCTGCCGCCAGTCCGTAGGCCGGCAGGAGTCGGCCCACCATCCCCACATCCGAGCCGAACAACCCGCCACCCCCGATCAGCAGGGTCCGATGCCGTCGCAGCTCGGGAACCGCGGCGGAGATCGGGACGGCCCGGACCCCATGCATGGCCGCCGTCTCGGCCGGCAGGCGCGAGACCACCGTCATCGCGCGCCCCTCGAACGTGCGGAGCAGGCTGGCCAGGATGGCCTCGTCCCCAACGTTGCGGTAGCCGTATCCGCCGACCACCAGGATTGGTTCGGGCAGCTGACTCGATGCCGGCTCGACGGTCACGGCTGACCCTCGAGCACCAGGTCGTCGCGCATCAGGACGGCGTACGGACCGGAGACGTGCGCCACGTGGAAGCCGAGCGTCTCCAGGCGATCGCGGCGGAACGCGAATGACGGGTCGCTGGTGACCAGGAGGGCCGCGCCAACCTGATGGGTCGCTACCAGGCCGCGGGGATCGAGAACGCCCAGGCCCACCGACGGCCCCGACGCGGTCAGCGTCGTCACCAGGACGTCCAGGCTCGAGGAGCCGGCGGTCCGAATGCGCAGCCCGCCATCGGCAGTCGCCTCCACCACGGCATCGTCCTGAACGGCAAAGATCCGGAGGCACGGGTCCTGGGCGCCTATCCGCGTGAAGCAGACCCGCGCCTCTTGGCCGGTGATGTCCAGCGCCGTGATGCTCATCCCAATCGGCGGCGACAGAACGCTCTCAAGGCCGACGCCGGTGGTCGTGTCGGCCAGTCGCAACGTGGCCCCGTCCTGCCACAGTCGGACGGTGCGCACCAGGGACACCTGGGACGTGCCCACCAGGCCCTGCC
>JBOGTA010000026.1:0-4796 GCA_050695855.1 Candidatus Limnocylindria bacterium | reverse complement strand
GTCCTGCTCCATCTGCCGGCGCTGCATCTCTTCGAGGAGCTTGTCGAACCAGGACGACATCGGTCCGCCCATCCTACGTCGGCTGGGTCACTCCCACTCGATGGTGGCCGGCGGCTTGGAGCTGATGTCGTAGACGACCCGGTTGACGCCCGGCACCTCGTTGACGATGCGGGCGCTGATCCGGGCCAGGACCTCGTACGGCAGCCGGGCCCAGTCCGCGGTCATTCCGTCCTCGGAGGTCACCGCCCGCACGGCGACCACGTTGGCGTAGGTCCGGCTATCACCCATCACGCCCACCGTGTCGATGGGTGTCAGGATGGCAAAGGACTGCCACAGCTCTCGGTACAGGCCGGCGGCCTTGATCTCGTCGAGGACGATCCAATCCGCGCCGCGCAGGGTTTCCAGGCGGGAGGCTGTCACCTCACCGATGACCCGAATGGCGAGGCCCGGCCCGGGGAATGGCTGGCGCTGGACCATGGCGTCCGGCAGGCCGAGCTCCGTCCCCACTCGCCGCACCTCGTCCTTGAACAGGTGGCGCAGCGGTTCAACAAGCCGGAAGCGCAGGTTCGCGGGCAGGCCTCCGACGTTGTGATGGGTCTTGATCTTCGCCGCCGCCTTGGACTCGATGGTCTTCGACTCGATCACGTCGGGGTACAGCGTCCCCTGGACCAGGAAGTCAATCGGCCCCAGCCCACGGGCCTCCTCGTCGAACACGCGGATGAATTCGTCACCGATGATTCGCCGCTTGTCTTCGGGATCGGTGACTCCAGCCAACCGGTGCAGGAATCGGTCCTGGGCATCGACCATCCGCAGTCGCATGCCGAGGTTCTGCTCGAAGGTAGCTCGCAGCAGCTCCGACTCGCGCTTGCGCATGAGCCCGGTATCGACGTAGATGCAGGTCAGCTGGTCGCCCACGGCACGATGAACGAGGGTCGCTGCTACCGCGCTGTCCACGCCGCCTGACAGCGCGCAGATCACCTGGCCCTCCCCCACGTCAGCTCGAATGCTGGCCACGCTGGCGCCGATGAATCCGGCCGGCGTCCAGTCACCTCGCGCGCCGGCAATCCGGAGCGCGAAGTTGGCCAGGATCTCCCGACCCTGGGGCGTGTGGACGACCTCGGGGTGGAACTGGAGGCCCATCAGGCCGTGGTCGTTGGCGATCGCCGCGTAGGGAGTCGCGTCGCTCGACGCGAGGGCACGAAAGCCAGGTGGCGGTTCAAGAATGGCGTCCCCGTGGCTCATCCAGACCGGGGCCGCCGCCGGCAGGCCTTCGAGCAGCGGCTCGTCAGGCTCGGCGTGAATGGTGGCGGGGCCGTATTCGCGTCGGTCTGCGGGCTCCACCCGGCCGCCGAGGTCGTGGGCCATGAGCTGCATCCCGTAGCAGATGCCCAGGACCGGGATTCCCGCCTCCCAGATGCGTGGGTCCGCCTGTGGCGCATCGTCGTCATAGACCGATGCCGGGCCGCCCGACAGGATGATCCCCACCGGGCGTCGGGCGACGATCTCCTCCCAGGGGGTGTCGTGCGAGAGCACCACGGAGTAGACGTTCAGCTCGCGGACGCGGCGCGCGATGAGCTGGGCGTACTGGCCGCCGAAGTCGAGGACGATGACGGTTTGCGGCTCCACCGAGGACTCGGCGACGGCCGGACCGACATCGACATTTAACGTGCGCAACGTCGCGTCCCTTCGCTCAATTTGCGAACTTGCCCTGAAGCGTGGCGAAGTCGGTGTCCGCCGCCTGGTTGAGGGCACGGCTGATGACCGGTTGCATCAGGCGCCAGCCGCCGGGGAGCTGGAGCTCGAAGGCGAAGTCCAGTCGGCTGCCCGCTCCCTCCGGCTCCAGGCGCGTGTCGGCGGAGCCGGAGAAGCCGGATGAGTCCTTGGACGCAAAGGCGAAGCGCCGGTTCGGGTCATACGCGGTGACGGTGCACTCCAGCGAGCCGGAGCGGCCCTGAGTCGTGACATCCAGCCGGAATCGGCTTCCCACCCCGATGGGTCCGTCGTCGACGGGGCCCCCGCTCGTCACCCCGGCACCCCGTCGCCACTCGGCGAAGCGCGTGGGGTCGGCGATCCACGGCCATACGGCATCCGGTGGCGCCGCCAGCGACACACGCCGCGAGATCCGGATCAACGCAGCGGGTCGTCCACGGCCAACTGCCAGGACTTGCCTTCGGTCGCGATGGCCGGGGCCACGACCATCTCCACCCGGTGCATGTCGCGGATCGTGCGCGCCCCCAGGGCGCCCATGCTCTGGCGCAGGGCGCCCACCAGGTTCTGCGTGCCGTGGGTGGTGCGGGCAGGGCCGAACAGGATCTGTTCGAGGGGTAGACGCTCCCCGAGCTGAATCCGCGTGCCGCGTGGGAGGGTCGGGGACGGCGCCGCCATGCCCCAGTTGAACCCACGACCCGGGGCTTCCAGAGCTGCCGCCAGTGGAGTCCCCAGCATGACGGCATCGGCTCCGGAGGCAATCGCCTTGGCGATGTCGCCCGCGGTCTTCATGCCGCCATCGGTGATGACCGGGACGTAGCGCCCCGTCTCGGCCAGGAACCGGTCCCGGGCCGCAGCCACCTCCAGCGTGGCGGACACCTGCGGCACGCCAATCCCCAGCACCTCGCGAGTAGTGCATGCGGCGCCCGGCCCCACCCCCACCAGGATGCCGGCCGCGCCCTGCTCCATGAGCTGGTACGCGGCGTCGCCGTTCACCGTGTTGCCCACCAGGACCGGCAGGCGAAGCGCGCCGGTGAGGTCCGACAGGGACAGGACCCGACCGGAGGTTGAGATGTGACGGGCGCTCGAGACCTGGGACTGGACCACGAACACGTCGGCCCCGGCCTCGGCCGCCACCGCCGCGTGATCCCAGGCGGAGGCAGGTGTGGTCGCCACCGCCGCCGCGGCCCCGGATGACTTGATGCGGGTGATCAGCGCGCTGATCAAGTCGGGGCGAATCGGTGTCGCGTAGGCATCGGCCAGCACGCGTCCGGCCTCGACGGCGTTGGGGGCCTCGACCACCTGCTCGATGATCGGCCCCGCGTCGGCGTACCGCGTGTACAGACCATCCAGGTTGACGACCGCCAGGCCGCCCAGCCGATGCATGCGGACGGCCATGTCGGAGTCACAGACCGCGTCCATGGCGGCGGCCAGGAACGGGATCTCCAGGCGCAGCGGCCCGATCTCGACCGCGGTGTCGACTTCGGCTGGGTCGAGGGTGGTGGCCCCCGGCACCAGGGAGATCTCCTCGAAGCCGTATGCCCGACGCAGGCGGCCGCCGACCTCGGTCGGTGGGCGAAGCAGCGCGCCGGGCTCCATGTGGGCCCGCAGTATAGGCGGGCGTGAGCCCGATCAGGCCAGGCTCAGGAGCGGGCGCGAACCTTGTCGAAGCAGCTGCTGCAGTAGACCGGGCGATCGTTGCGCGGGAGGAAGGGCACCAGGGCCTGGCCGCCGCACTCGGCACATACCGCGGCGTGCATCTCGCGAGCTCCCCCACCCGTGCCGATGCCCAGCGCGCGGTTCTGCTTGGCCACCGCGCGACAGCTCGCGCAGCGCTGGGGCTCGTGGGTCAGCCCCTTCTCCTGGTAGAACTGCTGCTCCCCGGCCGAGAAGACGAAGTCCATCCCGCAGTCGCGGCACGTGATGGTCTTGTCGGTGAACACCTGCCCTCTCCTCCGTGTCATGGTCGCCCGGCCCTCGGTTGTCCTGCTCCTCGGGCCGTGGGTCGCGCCCTGGGATGAGCTGGTGTTCCGGACGTTCCAGCGGCCGACTATACGCGGCTGTCAAGAGGGAGGGAAGGCATGAAACCGGCTCGCTAGTAGGGGGCGACCTCCACATCCTCTCGGGCGCTGACCGAGTAGAAGCGCGTCTGCGTCCGTCGGAACTGGAGCGGGACCTCGCCGATCGGTCCGTTGCGGTGTTTCGCGACCTTGGCCTTGACCAGCTCGAGGTCCGCGTCGGCGATGGGCTCGCCCTCTGCGCGGTACAGGAAGATGACGACATCGGCATCCTGCTCGAGCGATCCGGATTCGCGAAGGTCCGATAGGCGCGGCTCTCCCATCCCGCCTCGCTGCTCGACGTTGCGCGACAGCTGGGACAGCGCCAGGACCGGGACCTTGAGCTCGCGAGCCAGGTTCTTCAGGCCGCGGCTGATCTCGCTGACCTCCTGGACGCGGTTCGGCTCTCGGGTCGACGTGGACGCCTCCATCAGCTGGAGGTAGTCGACGATGATCAGGTCCAGGCCACGCTGCTCCACCTCCAGGCGGCGAGCCTTGGTCCGAAGCTCGAGGACGGACAACGTGGGCGAATCGTCTATCCACATCTGGGCGCTGGCCATGTCGTTCATGACTCGCGCGATCTTCGACCAGTCGGTCTCCTCCATGAATCCCGTCTGCAGGGGGCGCGGGTTGATCCCCGTCTCGGATGACAGCAGCCGCAGGGCGAGCTGCTCGCGGCTCATCTCGAGGGAGAAGATGGCCACCCGCTTCTGCTCGTGGATCGCGGCGTGGAGGGCAACGTTGAGGGCCAGGCTCGTCTTTCCGACGCTGGGCCGAGCCGCGAGTATGACGAGGTCCGACGGCTGGAATCCGCCGAGCAGGGTGTCGAGCCCGGCCAGCCCGGTGGGGATCCCCAGGATCTGGCCACGGTGCTCGTGGAGGTACTCGAGCCGGTCGTAGGCCTGTCCGAGCAGGGTGGCGAGCGTCTCGAATCCGGCAACCGTCCGGCGCTGGCTGATCTCGAACAGGATGCCTTCGGCCCGGTCGATTGCGGCCGCAGTGTCATGGGCCTCCTCGTATCCCACTGCCGCG
>JBOGTA010000025.1:0-10973 GCA_050695855.1 Candidatus Limnocylindria bacterium | reverse complement strand
TTCACCCTGCCGGCGGGCAGCAACCGGCTGGTGGCCATGGTCAGCATCAGCTCAACGTCGACTCACCTCACCTCCGTGACCTGGCGGCCCAATGCCGGCAACCCGGCCCAGGATCAGGCCTTCACGTTTGTCGGTCGCCAGACGGCGCCAGGGGGCGGATCAGTCGAGATCTGGACCCTCGCCAACCCGATGCCCACGGTGAGCGGCTCGGCGGTGACCCACGTCCTGAGCGCCAGCGCCAAACGGGTCATGGGTGTCCATGCCCTCTCCGGCGCGGGAACGGTCGGGACGGCGGTCGGAGCGGCGACCAGCGGCGGCAGCATCAGCGTCAACGTGGCGTCCCAGGCTGGCGGCCTGGTCCTCGACGTGCTGTATGGCAACAACAGCACCACGTCCTACACCGCCGGCGCGGGACAGACCGAGCACTGGGACACGAACACGACCAAGAGCCTGGACAACCTCCGCGGTGCGGGCTCGGCGGAGGCTGGCGCGCCGATGGTGACGATGAGCTGGACCTCGGGCAAGGCGACGAACATGGCCCTCCTGGCGGTGAGCTTCACCCCGTAGCCGGGCCTACCCCTCGAAGACGGGCGCCCCCTCGACGAAGGTCGTCACCACCTTCGCATCCGCCAGCCGACCATCGGGTACGGCTCGAAGATCCCGGTCAAGGACGACCAGGTCGGCCCGCTTACCGACTTCGATCGTCCCGGTATCGGCCTCTAGGCGGTTCACCCACGCCGAACCGATGGTAAAGGCGGCCAGCGCGGTGTCGAGGTCCAGCCGCTGGTCGGGGCGGAACGGCTCCGCGTCGCGCTCACCGGGATCCACCCGGCGGACGGCGACCTCGATCTCCTCCAGGGGGTTGGCGGTGGTCACCGTCCAGTCGCTGCCTCCCGCCAGGCGGGCCCCTGACCGATGGAGGTCAGCGAACGCGTAGCGGGCGTTGACCCGCCCGGCGCCCAGCCGCGGCAAGAGGATCTCGCGCGTGTCTTGGTTGTCCATGGCCCAGAAGGGCTGCATGTTGGCGGCCACGTCCAGCTTGGCGAAGCGGCCGATGTCGGCGGGATGGATCAGCTCGATGTGGGCGATCGAATGGCGGACGTCACGCGGGCCGTGTGCCGCCCGCGCGGCCGTAACCGCATCCAGCGCCTGCCGGACAGCCGCGTCGCCGATGGCGTGGAAATGGCAGTCAAATCCGTTGCGCTCCAGCTCGATCACCGCCGCAATGAGTTCCTCGCCGCCGTAGTTCGAGGTGCCGCGATTGTCGGTCGCCGCGCCATCGGTCCCCAGGTAGGGTTCCAGGACCGCTGCGGTCCCGTTCTCGAACACCCCGTCCAGCCAGAACTTCACGACGTCCGCCCGCAGTGAACCGATGCGGAGCGCCTCGCGCTGCGCGACAAGACGCGGCACGGGATCGGGCTCCTTGGCCTTCCCCCATGGCCACCACTGCTGCGCGGCCACGACCCGGGCGGTGAGGCGGCCCGACTCCGCCAGCTGGCGGTAGGCGGGCAGCCACTCCGGATTGACGCCGGGGTCGTGCCAGGCGGTGATGCCCAGGGCGTGGAGGTGTCGCTGGCTGTCCAGGAGCGATTCCACCAGCTCGGCCGGCGTCGGCTCCGGGACCAGTCGCTCGACGAGACGCTGCGCCGTCTCAGACAACAGCCCCAGCGGCGTTCCATCGGGGTCGCGCTCGATGCGCCCGAACTCAGGATCGGGGGTCTCGGCCCTCACCTTGGCCAGCTCCAGGGCCTGCGAATTGACCCAGGCCGAATGGCCGTCGTAGGCGGTCAGGAACACCGGCCGATCGGGTACGACCCGGTCCAGCGTCTCGCGACGCGGAATGCCACCCGGGAACGGAGCATAGGTCCACCCGTCCCCGGTGAGCCACTCGAGCTCGGGGTAGGCGGCGGCGTAGGCCGCCACGGCGGCCAGGTACGCATCCTGGTCGGGCAGGCCGTGGAGGTTGCAGCTGCGGAGGGTGAGGCCGCCGTACACCGGATGGACGTGCGCGTCCTGGAATCCGGGAAGCAGCGTCTCTCCGTGGAGGCGAATGACCCGCGTCCGCGGGCCCACCAGCCCTTCCACATCCGCCGCCGTCCCGACCGCGCTGATACGTCCCGCGCCCACCGCCACCGCATCGGCGGGCCCGGGGAGCGAGGCGATGGGCTCGACCCGTGCGCCGACCAGCACGAGGTCAGCGTGGGTCACGTGCCCCTCGGTCGGGGAGCGGCCGGTTCGGTCAGTCCTCGCCGACGGTCGTGATCCGGCGGCGAGTGGAGACCTCGACCTGGGATTCGCGCCCCTCGTGGGCCGGGAATTCGACCAGAGCGATCAAACGGCTGGCCATGAATCGCCCGGTACGGACCGGTGTCCCGGATCGAGTCACCTCGCTGACCTCGACCACCCCCCGGCTGGTCGTCACCTCCAGGCGGCGGCCGGCGCGGGTGGCCTCGATCACGAAGGACTGGGTGCCCTGGCCGGTGTCGACCACCGCCTCCACGCGATCGCCCTTCATGGCAGGAGAGTAGCAGCCGACCAGGCGGAGGGCGCCTACTCCCCGCCCGGGGATGAATCGAGTGGGACGCGTTCGAGGGCCACGACCGGGATCCGGCGGGTGGTCCTCTCCTGGTACGTGGCGTAGCTCGGATCGGTCTCGACCACCAGCCGCCACAGGCGATCGCGATCCGCTCCGTCGAGCTCCCGCGCGGTGACCGGGTAGCGTTCGGTACCGACTTGCACGTCGCCGCGCGGGTCGGCCAGCAGGTTCAGCCACCAGGCCGGGTGACGGTCCTCACCGGCGTAGGAGGCCACCACCACCAGCCGGCCGCCATCGGTCAGGTAGTTGAGGCCGGCAGTCCGGAGCTCGCCGCTCTTCCTGCCACGGGTATCCAGCAGGAGCGCGGACCACGGGCCAACGCGAGAACCGATCCGCCCACCGCTTGCGCGGTACAGCCAGCGATGCAGGCGCCACGCCAGGCGCAGGAGTGGGGAGATGCGAACCGCCCCGACACGCTCCGACATGGCGCTGAGTGTGACAGGGCCCGTCCAACCGCTAGCCTCCGTGCGGTGCCCGACCGCGCTCATTTGACCCCGCGAAGGCCGCTGACTAGGGTGACCGTTGACGATAGAAGGAGTGTGGACAGTGCCAACCTCGACCTCGACGGCCATCAATATCCCCCAGCTTCGAGCCGAAATCATGGGCCGCGTAATTACACCCGACGATGTGGACTACGACGCGATGCGAGTGATCGTCGCAGGCGGGATCGACCGCCGACCGGCGCTCATCGTCCGGGTGGCGAACGCCGCCGACGTCGCGCGCGTCATCGCATTGGCCCGTGAGGCGGGGCAGGAGCTGGCCATCCGGTCGGGCGGCCACAGCGCCGCCGGCCACAGCACGACCGACGGAGGGATCGTGCTCGATTTGCGGGGCATGAAGGCCCTGGACATCAGTCCGGATGGGCGTACGGCCTGGGCCGAGTCGGGACTGACCGCGGGGGAGGTGACCGCTGCCCTCGCCGAGCGCGGTTTGGCGATCGGATTCGGGGACACCGGGTCGGTCGGAATCAGCGGGATCACGCTGGGGGGAGGCGTTGGCTTCCTCGGTCGCAAGCACGGGCTGACCATCGACAACCTGCTCGCGGCGGAGATCGTCACGGCGGATGGACAGCTTCTGCGCGTCGACCCCGAGACGCACCAGGATCTGTTCTGGGCGATTCGTGGCGGTGGCGGAAACTTTGGGGTCGCCACCCGATTCCAGTACAGACTCCACCAGCTGGACGGGATCTTGGGCGGAATACTCGTCCTCCCCGCGGAAGCGGAGGTCATTGCCGGCTTCATCGCGGAGGCCGAGGCTGCCCCGGACGAGCTGTCGACCATCGCCAACGTCATGCCGGCCCCGCCGATGCCGTTCCTGCCCGAGGAGATCCACGGCCAGCTGGTCATCCTGGGCATGCTCGCGTACGCGGGCGAGGCCCAAGCCGGCGAGCGCGCCATCGCGCCGTTCCGATCCCTGGCCCAACCGATCGCGGACATGGTGCGGCCCATGCCGTACCCCGAGCTGTTCATGCCGGACGACGAGTCGTATCACCCGTTAGCCGTTGCCCAGACCATGTTCGTCGACGCCATCGACCTGCAGGTCGCGGAGACGATCGTGAAATTCCTGAAGGCGTCCGATGCGGCAATGCGGGTGGCGCAGCTGCGCGTGCTCGGCGGGGCCATGGCGCGCGTGCCGGCCAACGCGACCGCCTACGCCCACCGGGCCAGCCGGATCATGATCAACGTGGCCGCGTTCTACGAGGGCGCGGATCGGCCGGAGCGTGAAGCCTGGGTCGCTGACTTCGCGGCCGCCGTGCGCCAGGACGATGCCGGCGCATACGTCAACTTCCTGGGGGACGAAGGTGCGGAGCGGGTGCGGGCGGCTTACCCCGGTGCGACCTGGGACCGCCTCACGGCGATCAAGGCGCGCTACGACCCGGACAACCTGTTCCGGCTCAACCAGAACATTCCGCCCACCGGAGATGCCGGCCCCGTCTCGTAGCATGTGCGCGTGACCACGCCCAAACCGGAACCGCCGCGCCTTCCGGAATCCCTGGCAGAGCGCTACGTCCTCGAGGAACGGCTGGCGCTCGGCGGTAGCGCGGAGGTGTGGCGGGGACGCGACACCGTCCTGGATCGTCCGGTGGCGGTGAAGGTGCTCCACCGCCACCTGTTGGCAGATGCCACGACGCGGGCTCGCCTCATACAGGAGGCCAAGGCGGCCGCCTCGCTGTCGCATCCGGGCATCGTGGCCGTCTACGACGTTGCGATCGATGAGGAAGCGTCGGCCGCGGTCATCCTCGAGCTGGTTCAGGGCGAGTCCCTTGCCGATCGACTCAAGCGCGAGGGCGCGCTTCCACCACGGGCGGCGGTTCGGATCGGGGCCGAAGTCGCCGAGGCGTTGTCCCATGCCCATGAGCGAGGCGTTGTGCACCGCGACATCAAGGCGGCGAACGTGCTCCTGGGCGCGGATGGGGAGGCGCGGCTGGCCGATTTCGGGATTGCCCGGCTGCTGGAGGATGAAGCCCAACGGTTGACCGACACCGGCACGATCGCCGGGACCCTGCGCTACCTGGCCCCCGAGCAGCTCCGGGGGGAACCGGCCGGCCCGCCCGCCGACGTATATGCCGTCGGCGTGCTCCTGACCGAGATGCTGAGTGGACAGCCTCCCTACCAGATCACGTCGCCCGTCGAGCTCGTCGAGGCGCAGCGCACGCCGCCGATGGCCATCGAGGGTGCGTCCCCGTCCCTGTCGGCCATCATTCGCCCCACCCTCGACCCGGATCCGGACCGTCGGCCCCCCTCGGCCGAGGCGCTGGCCGCCGAACTGCGCAGCTGGCTGGAGACCGATGCGGCACCAGATGCGACCGACACGACCTCAGACGCGCCAACCCTTCCCGCCATCCCGCTTCCGAGTGCTCCCGCCGTGCCCCCGGCCTCGGGCGTCCCCCCAATTCCTCCTGCTGTCCTGCTCCCCGGTATTCTGGCCGTGCCTCCCGTTCTTCCCAGTCCGCCCTCATCCGACGTTCCGGCTTCGGCCACTGCCTCAGGGTCAACCCCGAGTGGTCCGCGATGGCCCCGACGCCTGACGCCGCTGACCGCGGTCGTGATTGCCGCCGCGGTGATGTTCGTCGCCCTGGTTCTGCTCCTGGCGGCGGTCAGCGTTCCTGATAAGCCGGTGTCAAGCCCGTCTCCAACCGCATCGCCAGCGGCGACGACTTCGGCTCCCACCCCGTCGCCCTCTCCGCCTGCGCCGCTCACGATCTCCGAGGCCGTCGAAGCCTTCAAGGATCTGGTGGACAGCGGCGAAGAGGACGGCCTGATCGAATCGGAGGCTGCGCGCGACCTCGATGACCTCGCCGATGAGGTTGCCCGTGAGGCCGAAGACGGCAACCTCGGCCGGGTCAATCGGGCCCTCCGCGATCTTCGTCGCGCCATCGACGAGTTCGAGCACGACGACCGCATCAGTTCTGAAGCGGCGGACCGCCTTCGCGAGGCCGCTGACGTCATCGAAGCCGCTGCGGCCGGTGGCGGCGACTAGACTCGATCAATGACGGACCGCTTCGTTTCACGCGGATTCGTGGGGCGCCGACGGGACATCGACGCGGACCGCGCGGGCCGGATCCCACCGGGCCAGTACCTGACCGACGGTTTTCCCGTTCTGTCTGCCGGGCCCACTCCCTCAATCCCGCTCGACCAGTGGGAGTTCACGATCGATGGCCTGGTGGGCGAGCCGATTCGCTGGAGTTGGGAGCAGTTCCAGGGCCTCCCTGCCCGCGATTGGACCGTCGATATCAGTTGCGTCACGAAATGGACGAAACTGGACACCACCTGGTATGGGGTGAGCGTCGACGACCTGCTGGCCGCGGAGCTCGACCCGCGGGCGCGTTTCGTGACCGCTCACTCCTACGGGGGGTACACGACGAACCTGCCCCTCACCGACGTCCTGAACAACCAGGCCTTCGTCGCGTATCAGTACAACGGTGCCCCGCTGGAGCCGGCCCACGGCGGACCGGCCCGCCTCGTGGTCCCTCACCTGTACTTCTGGAAGAGCGCGAAGTGGATTCGTGGGCTGCGACTGCTTCAGGAGGACGAGCCGGGCTTCTGGGAGTCGCTGGGGTACCACAACCGGGGCGACCCGTGGCGCGAAGAGCGCTATTCGGGCGACTGAGACGGACCTCACCCCGTGCCGAGTGAGCCCCTGCTCTGGCAAATCGCGACCGTGTCGGCCATTCGCGACGAAACACCCACGGTCAAGTCCATCACGCTCGCCGTTCCGCGCTGGCCGACCCATCGGGCGGGCCAGCATCTCGACATTCGGCTGACGGCGCCCGATGGCTACCAGGCGCAGCGCAGCTACTCCATCGCCTCGGCACCCGGTCGCGACGGACAGGTGGATGTCACCATCGACCGGATTCCAGACGGCGAGGTGTCGCCCTACTTCCATGACGTGATCGTCGTCGGCGACCAGGTTGAGGTGCGGGGGCCGATCGGCGGCTACTTCGTCTGGGAGCCGGGCCTTGGCGGCCCGCTTCTCCTGGTCGCGGGCGGTTCCGGAGTCGTCCCCTTGATGGCCATGATCAGAGCGCGGGCCGCGGCCCACTCGTCAGCCGCCGCGACTCTGCTCTACAGCTCCCGCACGATTGACGATGTCATCTACCGCGCCGAACTCGATAACCTGGTGACCAACGGTGGCAACTTGAAGGTCGTTCATACGTTCACCCGCACGCAACCTCCGGGATGGGCCGGATTCTCTCGCCGCATCGACGGACCGATGCTGACCGAGGTGCATGCCGGCCTTGGCCCCCAGCCCCTGGTCTATGTTTGCGGTCCGACGCTGCTCGTCGAAGCCGTCGCCAACGATCTGGTCGATCTCGGGGCGTCGCCTCCCCGGATTCGGACCGAACGCTTTGGGCCGACCAGCTGATGCCGGAGCTCATCGTGGACGCCCTCGTACTGGATGGCAACGCGGTGGCGGGCGACCTGGAGGAGTTCTTCGGCCTCGATATGACCGAGGTCGTCCATCGATGTGCACATTGCCGGAACCTGGGGCCCATGGCCTCCCTATACGCCTTCGTCAATGGGCCGGGCGTGGTCCTGCGTTGCTCGATCTGCCGCGAAGTTGTCCTGCGCTACGTCCGTACGCCAAGCGGAACGCGAATCGACGTCCGGGGAGTGGCCGAGATGCGGCTCCCCTGAGCGCGTTGCCCACACCCTGAATCTGCAACAGATTTCAAGCCCGAGCCCCGTCGGCGTGTGAAGCCTTCGCGATGCGTGCGTCGTTAGCATTCAGCTACGGAGCTGACCCACGGCTGACCTAAGTACGAAAGCCCGTGACAAGCTCCGGTCGTCGCAATTCGCGTACGCGGCAGCGAAGGTGGCGAGCATCTCCCGATCCACGATGAATCTCACGTCCGGAACGCCATTGCCCGATTCAATCAGACCACGTCCAGCGCAAGCCGGCGACGGACACTGCCCGGCGTCGGATCCTGCGAGCTGCCAGGCGATTCGGAATCGACGTGGCTGGGGACTCGAACGTTCGGCGCACACCCCGCTAGCCATCCGGATCGGCGGAGTGCCTGAATCCCCGCAGTGGGCATCCCTTCGGCCCTAGAATCCGGCCATTAATCCCGACGCCGGGATCGGGCTGCTCAACGGAGGAATCAGGGTGAGCCACCACGACACGAAGAAGCCTGCGGCCAAGAAGCCTGCGGCCAAGAAGCCTGCGGCCAAGAAGAAGTAGCCGCCCCAGCCAGGCGGGTCGCGCTGCCCCGGCGAGCCTGCGCCTAGCGGACGATCGTTCGAAACGCCAGGTCCGCCCCGCTGCCATAGGCCTGCCACGGATCGCCTTCGTTTGGGCCGCGACCCCATTCGACACCATTCGCGTAGGCGTTAGCCGTCGAGCTGGCCAGCAGGAACGTTGGGTTCGGGGACCCAGTGATCGTTCCCGATGGCAGGACGATGGCGTACGTTTGGCCCGCGACCAGGTCGGCGGGCTGGTCGAAGCGGATCATGACCCAGGCGAACTCTCGGTCCAGCGCCAGACACTGCGGAGGCAGACACGAACCGGGATCAGTGGGCAGGCCAGACCAGCTCGATGACGGACTGGTGGCCATCAGCTCTCCATCGGGATCGCCTCGGCGAATCTGGACGACCAGGGGCCCGCTTGTGCTCGCCAGGCGGTTCAACGGGATCTGGATAGCTGTCAGCTCCCCGGTCCGTCCAGCCCTGAAGGTCTGTGCCACGCCGGCCGAGAATGCGCTGTCGCTGGCATGCGGCTGGTAGCCAACCGGGAATTCGGGGACCCAGGTCTCCTGGCGCTGGTCGAGCATGCCCAGCCCGTCGTCGGGGGTGATGGCGGTCGCGACCAGGGCGGCCCGGCATTGGAGAATCGTCGGTTCCTGGTCAGTGGACGCCGTAGCGGTGCAGTTTTGCGCCTGCGGGTCGTCGAGGTGAGCCGTGATCCGGATCCAACGCCCGTGGAGGGCCGCCAGCGGGCAATTCGGTCCAAACCCCTGCCCGTTGCAGCTGCCGAGGGTCGGGGCGATTTGGATCCACAGGGTGTCAACAGCCGGATACAACGACTCCGCCTCCTCGAGCGAGACGGCGGCGCAGGGGGCGAGCCAAGCCGGCGCGAATGGGTCGCCCGGCGCGCAGCCGCCGCCCTGGGGGTTGGCGGTCGCGTACACCCGCAGCGTCATCGAGCTCCCACCGAAGCAGGCAAGTCCTTCAAGCGGCTTCAGGGTCATCATCGTCGCCGGGTTCCCGGGCGCCGGGCAGACGGGCTCCACTCTCGCGAGCCAGGCCTCGCCATCCTGGCCACCGGCAGCCGCCCAGCCGAACCAATCCCGACAGACGAGCGAGTCCGCAGGCTGAGCGGACCCGCAGCCGGCTCCAAACGGATCGACGGCAGCCAGCTGATACCAGGCATAGCCGTCCTCGATGAGCGGCCCGGCCACCACGAACGCGGTGGCTCCGCCCGGCAGCTGGCCGAGCCGGATGGTGCCGGTTCCGGGCCCCGCGCGCAAGATCAGGTCATCGACGAGGATCTCCGCCAGGCCGTCGACATCGAGGTCCACCCCGACGCCGCCAATCGGGATCGGTGTCTCGCTCGGTTCTTGACTCGGGCTGGGAGACGCGCTGGCGACCTCGCTGGCCGTTGGCCGTGGAGAACGCGTGGGTGTTTCTCCGTCACCGGCCACCGGCGGCTCGCCGAAGACCGCCATGGCCAGCCCGATGGTGATGAAGGACAGGATCGCCAGCCCGCCGATCCCGACGGCGGCGACTCGACCTGGGTGGTGCTCCATCTGGTTTTGGAAGGTGTGGGAGAGGCGGGCCCACCATCCGCGCGGGAGCGGCGCGCCTTCGAGCGTCGCGCCGGAGACTGGCACCGCTTCGGTAGGTGAAATCCCGGCCGCGGACTCAACGAGACCGGCTCGGTAGGCCACAGCGGTGGCCTCGGTCCGGGTGCTGACGCCAAGCTTGGCCATCAGGTTCGAGACGTGGACGCCGGCGGTGCTCTCGGAGATAAAGAGGGCCCCGCCGATCTCGCGATTGGTCATGCCGGCGGCGACCATCGCGAGGACCTCGCGTTCCCGCGGGGTCAGGTCAGCGCCGATCTGCCCGCCGTTGTCAGTCATCGGGCCTGGTCACCCGTTCGCTGCTGAGCCATGCCTCGAGTCTGTCACTAAAGGGTCACTTGGCCAATACGGAGGGCCTTTAGTCCCTCCGATCGGCTGGGCGAAGCGACCCTTTATTTCTCGGCTTAGCCGCTGGTGAATCGGCGGTAATGGCCGCTGGGAAAAGACCGAACTAGACCTGCTCCATCTGCTCGACGGGCAAGATGACGCCGGTGGAATGAACCGGGCAATACCCATTCGGGTTCTTGGCCAGATATTGCTGGTGATAGTCCTCCGCGAAATAGAACGGTCCCGCCTCGGCGACCTCGGTCGTGATCGGTCCGTACCCGGCCTTGGCCAGCTCGCGACCGTACATCTCGCGCGAGGCCAGCGCGGCCTCGCGCTGAGCATCGGTATGGGTGTAGATGGCAGACCGGTACGAGGTTCCGACGTCGTTGCCCTGGCGCATGCCCTGTGTCGGGTCGTGCTCCTCCCAGAAGGCCTTCAGCAACTGCCCGTACGTGACCTGGGCCGGGTCGAACACGACGCGCACCGCCTCGGCGTGGCCGGTCTCGCCGGAGCAGACCTCGCCATAGGTCGGATTGGGGGTATCGCCGCCCTGGTAGCCGACCGCGGTCACGATCACGCCGGGGATCTGCCAGAAGGTCTTCTCGACGCCCCAGAAACAGCCCGCCGCGAAGTCGGCGATCTCGGCGCCCTCGGGATACGGCCCGTTCAAGGGCTGCCCATTGAGCAAGTGCTTGCTGGCGGTGGGGATGGGCTCGGCGCGGCCGGGGAGCGCCCGGGCCGGGTCCGGCA
>JBOGTA010000024.1:0-3227 GCA_050695855.1 Candidatus Limnocylindria bacterium | reverse complement strand
GTGTACGGCGTCACGACCGGATTCGGGGACCTGGCCGACGTCCGGATCTCGCCCGAGCAGACCGCCACGCTCCAGCGCAACCTGGTGCGCAGCCACGCAGCCGGTGTGGGTGAGCCGCTCCCCGAGGAAGTGGTGCGCGCCATGGTCGTGCTGCGGGTCAACGCCCTGGCCGTCGGGCTGTCCGGCGTGCGCCCCGAGCTGGCGGACCTCCTGGTCGCCATGCTGAACGCCGGCGTTCATCCCCTCGTCCCGTCCCGCGGCAGCGTGGGCGCCTCCGGCGACCTGGCACCACTCGCCCACCTGGCCCTGGTCGTGATCGGGGAAGGGGAAGCATTCGTGGGCCCGAATCGATTGCCGGGCGCTGAAGCCCTGGCATCGGCTGGTCTGGAGCCGATGGATCTGGACGCCAAGGAGGGCCTGGCCCTCCTGAACGGAACACAGCTCATGGCCGCCCTGGGCGCCCTGGCGATGGCCGACGCACGGGAACTGGTCATCAGCGCCGACGTGGTGGGGGCCATGAGCCTGGAGGCGCTGCTCGGGACGGCGGCAGCGTTCGACGAGGCGCTGATCGGCGCTCGTCCTCACCCCGGACAAATCGCATCGGCCGCCCGCCTGCGCTGGCTGTTGGCGGACAGCGAGATCGGGACCAGTCATCGGGACAGCCCCCACCGCCTCCAGGATCCGTACTCGCTGCGCTGCATGCCTCAGGTCCACGGCGCGGTGCGCGATGCGCTGGACCCCCTCGAGGGCGTCCTGGTGGTGGAGATGAATGCGGCCACCGACAACCCGCTGGTCTTCCCCGACGGGCGGGTGATCAGCGGGGGGAACTTCCATGGCCAGCCATTGGCCCTGGCCCTGGACTCCGCCCGCGTGGCGTTGACCGCGTTGGCCACGATTTCCGAGCGGCGGACCGCGCGCCTGGTCGATGCCCGCCTTTCGGGGCTGCCCGCCTTCTTGGCCAATGAGCCAGGGCTGGAGAGCGGGCTGATGATCGCGCAGTACACCGCGGCCGCGTTGGTCAACGAGCTGAAGACCGCGGCCCATCCGGCGAGCGTGGACACCATCCCCACCAGCGCCAACCAGGAGGACCACGTCAGCATGGGCGCCACCTCCGCACTGCTACTGCGCGAGGTCGTCGATCGGGTGACGACGGTCCTGGCCATCGAGGCGCTGTGTGGGGCGCGGGGTCTCGACCTGCGCGCCCCGCTCCGTCCCGGGCGGGGCGTGGCCGCCGCCCACGCGGTGGTCCGCGCGGCTGTCCCTCCCCTTGGCGCGGATCGCCCGCCGGGTCCGGACATCACAGCCCTGGCGCAGCTGATCAGCGACGGCGGTCTGGCGATCGATGCCTGAGCTGACGTTCGCGCTCGTCGACGAGGCGAGCATCGATGCGATTCCAGCCCCCGCCAAGCCCGGGGCGCGGTGTCAGACGTGCGACTACTGGGAGCGGCTGGAGGGCAGTCGCGAGGGCGAGGACACTGCCCTCCGTCGCGACGCCAAGCGCGCCGCTCTGCTGGCCGGGGCGCGGCTGGCAGGTGCATACGGGATGCTGGCAACCGATCGCGGTGGAACGACGGTCGGCTACGCGCAGTTCGGGCCGCTGAGCGCATACCCGCGGGCCCAGCTCATCCGCGATCGCTACCCGGAGCTTCCGGAGTCACCGGCGCCGTGGGTCATCACCTGCCTCCAGGTGGTCCCCGATGCCACCAACCGTCTCGACGTCGGGCAGGCACTGGCCGAAGCCGTGTGCGCCGACGTCGATCGGCGCGGGGTGACCGCCGTCGAGGTCTATCCGGAGCGAGCATCCGACCGGTGGTTGCCCCCCGGCGGACCGGCATCGGTGTACGAGTCGGCGGGTTTCGTGCGGGCGGCCGGGGATGACCGATATCCCGTTTACCGGCGCGACCTGGCGGGAGACGCGGAGGTTGGCTGGGGTGATCTATTGGCCAAGGCCCGGCCGCCCGACGACAGCGAGGCATGGCCCCTGCCCCTGCCCAAGGGGCCGAGCGAGGAGGACGTGTTCCGCCTGCCTCCCAAGCCCGAGCGACCGAATCCATTCGGGGACGACTGACCACCAGGCGGACCGACCGATGATCGAGGCCTTCGGATGGGCTGCCCTGGCGGCCTCCGCTCTGATGGTGGGAGCGGTGGCCGGGATCACGCTGAATCGCATTCCGAGAACGTGGGTTGGGCTCGCCCTCGCCTTCGGTGCCGGTGCGCTGATCAGCGCCATCGCCTTCGAGCTGACGATCGAAGCGTTCCGCGACGGCGGGTTGCCGATTCTGGCCGCCGGGCTGTCCGCAGGGGCCTTCACCTACTTCGTGGGGAACTGGTGGCTCAAGCACCGAGGAGGCGCGCGGCGAGGGAAGACGGTACGTCCGGCGGCGACGGGCCAGGGGCTGTCCATCGTCCTTGGTGCGGTGCTGGATGGGATCCCCGAGTCGATCGTGCTGGGCGCGATGCTGCTGACTGGCGGCGTGGTGTCGCCCGCCTTCTTCGCAGCGGTCCTGTTGTCGAACGTGCCCGAGGGTTTTTCCGCATCAGCCGACCTCACGCGCGAGGGTCATGAAGCGGGATGGATCCTCCGGCTGTGGACGATGGTGGTGGTGGCCAGCGGGCTCGCCGCTGCCCTGGCCTGGGCCGTGCTGGACGTTGCCGGACCGGCCATTCCGTTTGCCCAGGCCTTCGCCGCCGGAGGCCTGATCACGATGCTGGTCGACACCATGATCCCCGAGGCCTACGAGGACAGCGGCGACCGGGCGGGTCTGGTGACCGTCCTGGGGTTCGCATTGGCGTTCGTGCTGTCGGCCGCGTCTTGAGCCTTGCCCCACAATGCGCCGATGAGGACGATGGCGGGGCCGCGAACGGTCCGGGCACCGCGGGGGACGCAGCTGTCGTGCAAGGGGTGGGGCCAGGAGGCCGCACTCCGGATGCTGATGAACAACCTCGACCCGGAGGTCGCCGAGAACCCGGACGAGCTCGTGGTCTACGGGGGGCGGGGGCGCGCAGCGCGCTCCTGGGAGGCCTTCGATGCGATCGTCCGGTCGCTGCGCGAGCTCGGCGACGACGAGTCCTTGCTCGTCCAGTCAGGCAAACCGGTCGGCGTCTTCCGAACCCACGAGTGGTCGCCGCGGGTCCTGATCGCCAACTCGAACCTGGTCGGCGACTGGGACAACTGGGACGAGTTCCGCCGCCTCGAGGCCGAGGGTCTGACGATGTACGGCCAGATG
>JBOGTA010000023.1:0-5155 GCA_050695855.1 Candidatus Limnocylindria bacterium | reverse complement strand
GCGCGGCTCAGGACG
Source organism: Candidatus Limnocylindria bacterium (assembly GCA_050695855.1). GTDB lineage: Bacteria > Chloroflexota > Limnocylindria > QHBO01 > QHBO01 > DASTEQ01. The sequence continues at coordinate 5,140 of JBOGTA010000023.1, read as the reverse complement.
GCGCCCAGGTCGTCGTCATCGGCGTAGAAGGCGCCCTGCTGCTGGGGGTTCTCGCCGTATCGGAGGTCCGCCTTCTTCTCGAACACCAGCGTCAGCCGGGCGGGGAACAGGGTGCCGGCCTGCCGGTTCAGCTCGGTGGCGATCTGGGCGTCGTGGGCCGCGGTCAGCGCGAATGCCTCGGCTGCCAGCTTGTGCCGGGTTTCAGGCGCCACCGCCTTGTCGCGCTTGACGTCGCGCAGGACCGATGCGTACTGGGTGGGGCTGGACACCGCCGCCACCGACTCGTGGTTGGCGGCAGCCGCCCGCAACAACCCGACGGATGCCAGGTCCGCGTCTGGACCCAGGTTGATGACTACGATGTCGATGGGATCGAGGCCGCTTTCTGACAGGGCGGCCATCTCGTCGCCGTGGTCCCGCCGGGCGCCGATGGCGCGCAGGAGGTTGGGATCGGTGAGGTCAGAGAGCGCGGCGACCTCGACCTCGGCCTCGGCCAGGTGGGCGCGGGTCTCTTCGGTTGCCGCGCACTCGATCCCCGCGTCGATTAGGCCGCGAGTCAACTCGGTGATCCCTTCGCGGTCCGAGACGGAGAGGAGGGCGCGCAATCAACGATCTCGCTAACGGAGGGATCGGCCCGCCGATTATACAAACCGCCTCGGACGCTTCTGGACGACCTCGACCCCTGATAGACTCGCCGGCCGGTGAGCATCCTGTTCGACGCCCTCAGCCCGACCAACTTCGCCGACCTCTTCACCCTGATGTGGGTGGGCGCGATCGTGATCTGCGTGGGTGCGTCCTTCGTGTATTGGCTGGCGCAGCGGCGGTATCGGCGCTACCCCGCCCACCTGGCGCTTCACGAGTGGGTGTACTGGTCGATCCTGGTGCCATGGATCCTGGTCCCGCTGCTGGCCGTCATCCACGTCCCGCTGTTCCTGGTCCTGATCCTGGTCGTGCCCGGGATGTTGATCGCGGCCTATGGGGCATTCATCCGGTACCCACGCCGGATCGCTGCCGTCAACGACGAGATCCGCCGCCGTCGCTACGTGCCACCACCCCGGCGCGAGGTCAAGGCACGGGCGCGGCCGACCCCGACCGGCGGGCACAAGACCCACCGCCGCTGACCTGACCGATGCGGCACCTGAGCCTTCTGGCATCAGCGGTTGCCGTGGGGACCGGCGTCATCTACATCGGATTCCTCGTCAAGCAGGGCTCACCCGTAGCGCCGCTGACCGTCGTGGTGGTAACCGGCGCGATAGCCGCCCTCGCGGCGTTGACCGCCTACGGCTCCCTGGGGCAGGATCCGACACGTCGCGCGCTGGCCCTGTGGGCCGCCGTCCCGGGGTTCTTCGGCCTGGGGTACCTGGCCGCGTTCTCGATCGGCGGGCTGCTCCTGATCGGCGGCCTCCTCAGCCTGCCGGCGGCGATAACCGCCCTGCGTGGGATAACGTCGGACCGGCGCGCTGTCGCTGGATGGTTCGCCTTCATCCTGGCCGCCTGGGCCGTGGTCATTGCCGTGCTGCTGATCGGGGCGAGCTGGCTTGCCACGCCGTAGGTTTCGATTCTGCTAGGCATCTGCAAGGGTATTGCCCCCTTCGATTGTCGGCCTGCGCCCCATGTCGGGCCACAGTTCGTCCAGCGCTGACGAAGGCGCTGGGAGAACTGAAACGATTTGGAGGCAGCCGTGAGCATCATTGCGTGGATTGTCCTGGGAGCCATCGCTGGCTACCTCGCCGGCTTCCTGGTGCGTGGCGATGAAGGACTCGGCGTCATCGGGCACATCCTGCTCGGGATCGTCGGCGCGCTGGTCGGTGGCTTTCTGGCCGGGGCCCTACTCGGGACGAACCCGATCCAGGGCGCCCTCGACATTGGGTCGATCGTGACCGCCACGGTCGGCGCTATCCTCACCGTCTGGGTGGTGGGTGCGTTCCGACGCGGAGGCGCGCGCGTCTGATTCGGGCGAGATACGGAATGCCGGCAGGGCAATCGCCCTGCCGGCGTTTTCTTGTCCCGCCAGGGCTCGCCTGGCTGTGACCCGAATTGCGAACGCCCATCGGTACGCTCAAACTGCCCAGGCCGTGCGCTACCGCCTGACCCTCTCCGGCGCCATCGCGCTCGCCCTAGCCGCCCCCTTCGCGGCCGCCCTGGTCACCATCGTCGTGAATCAGGCGGCCCGCGGCGATATCGGCTTCCTGCCGGCGCTGGTCGCCGTGCTGGTCGTGGCCGGCCTCGGCGGTCTGTGGCCGGCGATCCTGGCGACGCTCATCAGTGCCGGCCTCACCGCACTCCTCTTCCTGGAGCCTGCCGGCCCGGCTGTTGGCTCGCCGGCCGACCAGTGGCGGCTCTTCCTGTTTGTGGCCACCGGGGCGGTGGCCGGTTCGCTCGTCGAAGGGCTCCATCGGGCGCGGTGGCGTGTCGAACGGGCGTGGGAGGGGCAGAGGGCCGCCCGGCGGGCCGAGCATGCCGTTCGCGCCGACCTCGAATCGATCGTGGGCGCCATCGGCGACGGGATCGTGGTCAGCGACGAGAACGGAAAGATCCGACTCATGAATGAGGCCGCCACCCGTCTCCTCGGTGAGCCCATCGAAAACCTTGGCCAGCTCCTCGATGAACTGATGACCATCGACGACGGACTGGTCACCGAAGACATGATCCGGGGAGCAGATCCGGTCAAGGCAGAATTCCGGCTGGTGGGGCGGGAAACGCAGGTCGAGCTGTCGTCGTTTCCGATCGGGACACCCGACGAGGAGATTGGGACGGTGCTGTTGCTGCGCGACGTCACCGCCGCTCGTCGGCGCGAGCTGCTCCGTGAGGCATTCTTGAGCCTGCTCTCGCACGAGCTGCGCACGCCGATCACGGCGATCTATGGCGGTGCGAGCGTCCTCGGCCGATCCGACTCGCAACTCGATCCGACCGCCCGGAGCGAGATCCTGCGCGACGTCGTTGGCGAGGCCGACCGTCTCTCGCGACTGGTGGAGGACCTGCTCGTGCTGGCGCGCCTGGACGAAGGCGTCGACGTTGGCCGTGAGCCTTCGCTCCTCCAGCACCTGGTGCCCGCCGTGATCGACCGCGACTGGCCCGATGGCTCCGGGACATCGATCGAGGTCATGGTGGACGCTGGCCTGCCGCCGGTGAGCGGTGATGAAACCAGCATTCAGCAGGTGGTCCACAACCTCGTCTCCAATGCCGCCAAGTACGCTCCGAACGGGGCCACCGTCGAGGTCCAGGTCGAGGGCGGCGACGACGAGGTGGTGGTCCGGGTCCTGGATCGAGGTCGTGGGCTCTCCGCCGTCGAAGCGTCGCGTGTGTTTGAGCCGTTCTACCGCTCGGAAGCGGGAAAACGGATGGCGGGCGGAGCCGGGATCGGCCTGTTCGTCTGCCGACGGCTGGTCGAGGCCATGGGCGGCCGAATATGGGCCGACCCGCGGGAGGGCGGGGGCAGCGTGTTCGGGTTCGCCCTCCCGAACTGGCCGATGGACCCCGACGAGGCCGATGCAGGCGAGGTCGTGGCCGCAACCCATTCCTGATCTCAACCGGGGCCTGATCGAGGACTGCAATGCCGCTGGAATGGCGGCATCCGTCCCCGTTGCTGCGCTTGACAGGCGCGTCCGGCGATCCTGCGCCGGTAGCAAATCGCAGTCTTCCCAACCGGAGGTTTTGACATGAGTGACCAGCAGCAGAGGGGCCAGCAGCAGACGGGCCAGCAGCCAGGTCAACAGCCGAGTCAGCCAGTCATCGTCCAGCAGGGCGGGAGCGGCGACGGAGGGTCCGGCATGAGCATGGGCCTGATCGTCGGGGCGGTGGTGGTCCTGGTCCTGGTCGGCATCTGGTGGTACGGCATGGGTCCGGGCACCGGAACGCCGACCACGCCCGACGCGCCGGCCCCGCCGGCGTCAACGGCGCCGGCTCCATCGGCAAGCCGGTAGTTCTGTGGCGCTGTCTGGCGCCCACCGCACAGGCCGCTGCGGCCAAGGCTCAGGTCGCAGCGGTCTTCGTTGCCGTTCGGTTGCCGGCGCATTGGATGCGGGGTACGTTCCGCCGAGAGGAGGCGTGATGTCGACACAACCGCTGGTCCTGGTTGCCGATGACGAGCCCCGGATTACGAAGCTGGTTGCCATCGCCCTTGGCGAGGCGGGGTTCCGCGTCGTGACCGCGTCCGGCGGGGCCGAGGCCATCGAAAAGGCCGAGAAGTATCGGCCCGACATCGTCCTGCTGGACATCGTCATGCCCGACCTGGACGGCATCGAGGTCATGCGCGAGCTTCACGACCGTCGCCCGGTCCCGGTCATCGTGCTGACGGCGCGCGGCGCCACCGCCGATAAGGCCAAGGGCCTGGATCTCGGGGCCGACGACTACATCGCCAAGCCATTCCACCCCGACGAATTGGCCGCTCGCGTTCGCGCGGTCCTGCGACGGGCGGCGGGGGTCGCGCCAACCGCCGGGATCCTTCGCTTCGACGACATTGAGATCGACCTTGAGCGGCGGATGGTCCATCGCGACGGGCAGCTGGTCCACCTGTCGCGGACCGAGTGGTTGCTCCTGCAGCACCTGGCGGCGAATGCGGGCAAGGTCGTAGTCCACACCGAGCTGCTGACCAAGGTATGGGGGCCCGAGTACCGCGACGACGTCCAGTACCTGCGGGTGTGGGTCAGCCGCGTCCGTCGCAAGCTGGGGGCGGAGCCAGGGGAACCAGGCCGGATCAAGACGTTCCAGGGAATCGGGTATCTGCTGGACGTTGAGCCGCCGGGCGAAGGGCCGTCCGACGAGCCGCCGGGCGAAGGGCCGTCCAACGACAATCAGCCTTCCGACGGAGAGGCAGCAAAGGACTAGGCCGGCTGCAGCTCAAGACCGTGCACGTGGCGGAGTCGGCCTCCACGGGACGGAGCTCCCACGTGTCCCCTCTCCGAAGCGGCGGCCCCGGATGTGGCTGTCCGCTGGAAATGCGTGGGGGGCATGTATCGGCCACGCAGGAGCCGAACGTCGCGCTGCGACAGCCGATTTTGGGATTTCCCGGGCACCTGATGCGTGTGGCGACTCGCGCAGCCACGTTCCCGCCACAAGTTGGCCGATGCATGCGTGGGGCGCATTCGCGGCACCGGGCGGCAGGCTCGCGGCACCGGGCGGCAAGCTCGCGGCACCGGGCGGC
>JBOGTA010000022.1:0-3481 GCA_050695855.1 Candidatus Limnocylindria bacterium | reverse complement strand
CCGTGCGCGCTCGTCGACCGATTCCTCAGCATGTCGAGACGTCGCCTGGCGGACAATCGAGCGCGAAGACCCGCTCGCGCTGGATCCACACCTCGCCCAGGTCCAGGCCTACGTTGCCGGGCAGCGTGAAGTGGAGGTTGAACAGGGTGGTGAACCGGTAGCAGACCCGGACCTCCACCGCGTGGCTGGCGTCCGCACCTCCGGAATCGAAGGACCATGGCTCGGCCATGTGCGTGCAGCTGGCCGGAATGGTGGACGCGAACCCCGATATCGGTGCGCCGCAGATCGGGTCCCGGTCGTCCCGCACGCAGACGCCGATCAGGGGCATGGTCGGGCAGGTCCGGTCAGCGGAATTGAATGTGGTGTTCGGCAGGACGCTCAGCTCCGAACACACGACTTTGGCGATCTGCTCGTGGAGCGCGGTGTAATAGGAATTGAACTCTGCCGGATAGAGGACCGGATCCGGTGGCTTGTTGCGCAGACGCTCGATGGCACCGATCTCGGCCGCGTTCCGGGCAGAGGCTTCCGTGGAGATGCTCGCGGCGAAGACTCGACCGAAGTCGGCCACAGCAAGCAACAACACCAGCAGGATGGGCAGGACCAGCGCGAACTCGGCAAGGGTCTGCCCCCCTGGATGTTCCGATGTCCCTCGAGCCGCTCGGACGATCATCGCCTCCCCCGCCGGCCGTATGACCCTTGCAGCGCACAGTTCCCCGGGCATGACTTTCGTACTGTTGCTGCGCAGTACGATCGGCGGGCACGAAGTGTAGGCCCCCCACGCTTGCAGACAACCTTACAGAACAGACCTAAACCTCACCCCCGGCGCGTCGGCGCACCACTTTCGGACGGTCAGTTGCCGCTCATCGAGCACGTTCTCGTTCTTCCGCCCCAGGCAGTCCCCGGCGGATGCGACTTCCTCGGCCTCAGGCCGATGGGGGATGCCGACCTACGGAAACTGCGCCAGGCGCTGTCGACCGAAGGCCGCTGGCTCGACCGCGCCCAAGCCGAGCAGGACCCGTCCCACAAGCAGGTGATCCCCTACGTGGTCGTTCGTGATGCGGACCGCGTGTTTCTGATGGAACGGACCGATGCTGGCGGTGACCCACGCCTCCATCGTCGGGCGAGCATTGGCGTGGGTGGTCACCTCAACCCCGTGGACGACGGCCCCGATCCGCTCGCGTCGGGGCTCCAACGCGAATGGGATGAGGAGCTCCAGGCAGACTGGGAGCCGGAATTCACGCCAATCGGCCTTCTCAACGACGATCGGAACCCGGTTGGTTCCGTTCATCTCGGGATCGTCTTCGAGGTCCAGGCTGCCGGCCGCCCGATCGACGTCCGAGAGCGCTCCAAGCTGTCGGGCCACCTCGCGTCGCTGGACGAGGTGCGCGCCGCCTGGGATCGGCTCGAGACCTGGTCGCAGCTGGTAGCCGATTCGCTCTGGGGCCGCCGGGCCGGCTGAACGGCATCCGAGCCGCTCAGGCCTATACTCGATCCGTGGCGTCGCTGCGACGAGCTGGTCTGGTCGCCCTGCTCCTGGTGGGCGTGGCCGGGGCGGCCTCCGCCCAGGAGCCGCCCGTCGCCGAGGTGGAGCTCACCGGAGTCATCGACCAGGTCAACGCCTCGTACATCGAGGAGGCGGTAGATGCAGCCGCCGCGGCCGGGGCAGTGGCCATCCTGATCAAGGTTGACTCCCCGGGGGGCGAGCTGACGAGCACCGACCGGATCATCAAAGCTATCCTGAACAGCCCCATCCCGGTCCTGACCTGGGTCACGCCGTCCGGCGGCCAGGCGGCCTCGGCGGCGACGTTCATCACTCTTGCCGGCGACGTGGCGGCCATGTCGCCGCTGACCACCATCGGCGCCGCGTCGGTGGTCGGATCGGGAGGCGAGGACCTGCCCGAGACACTGGCTTCCAAGATCACCAACGACCTGGTGGCCGAGATCCGGGACCTGGCTGCGTCCCATGGTCGAAACGCCGACTGGGCAGAGTCCGCGGTCCGCGACGCGGCAAGCATCGGTGCGGATGACGCCGTCGCTCTGGAGCCTCCGGTGGTCGACGCCGTAGCCGCGACCACGGAGGAGCTGTTCGCGGTTATCGACACCGGCGAGCGCGCCGACGGGTACGCGTTCCAGTTCAACGACGCCCCGCTGCCGGTCCTGTCCGGCCGCCCGTTGCTGCCGATCAGCATGAACGTGGGTCAGGAGCTGCTCCATGTCCTGAGCGATCCGAACATCGCGTTTCTGCTCTTCACGATCGGCTTCTACGGGATCCTGGCCGAGCTGTACAACCCGAACTTCTTCTCCGGCATCGTGGGCGCCATCGCCATCGTGCTGGCCTTCATCGGCTCCAACAGCCTGCCCCTCAACCTGGGCGGGCTGGTGTTGGTCATGATCGGGCTTGGCCTGTTCGCCCTCGAGCTGGTGATCACCTCGCATGGCCTGTTGGCTGCGGGCGGCGCGGTCGCGTTCGTCTTCGGCGCCGCCGCGCTGTACACCGGGGTGGACGGCACCGACGCGATCCAGATCGAGCTGAACCCGATCTTCATCGTGCTGCCGCTGGTGGTCGCCGCCGGATTCATCATCCTGGTGGCCCGCGGCGCGGTCGAGATTCGCCGACGGGCGTCGCCGACAGCGCCCATGCTGGCCCTGGTCGGGGTGGCGGGCACGGCCCAGACCCCGATCGCCCCGACCGGCATTGCGTCGGCAGCCGGCGAAACGTGGACCGCGCGCAGTCGGCTGGGCACCATCCGTCCCGGCGAGGCGCTGCGGGTGGTCGGGGTCAATGGATTGGAGTTGATCGTCGAGCCCGCCTCCCAGAAGGCGGACGGACCCACTGAGGAGGAGTGACCGATGGAATCCATCATCCCCATCATCGTCCTGGTCGTCGCGCTGGCCGTCGTGCTGTGGCTGCTCTACAGCGCCATCCACATCGTCCGCGAGTACGAGCGGCTGGTCGTCTTCTTCCTGGGCCGGCTGCAGGGAGCCCAGGGCCCAGGGCTGGTGCTGCTGATCCCGGTCATCCAGCAGTCGGTCAAAGTCGATCTCCGTGAGCGCTTCCTGGAGATTCCGCAGCAGAGCTGCATCACCAAGGACAACGCGCCGATCAGCATCGATTTCCTGGTCTACTCCAAGGTCTTCGAGCCGGAGACGACGGTGACCCAGGTGGTCGACTTCACGGGCGCGTCACAGGCGCTGGCCGCGACCACCCTGCGAGCCGTGATCGGCGACATCCCACTCGACGACGTGCTGGCCAAGCGCGAGGAGATCAACACCATCCTGCGCACCAAGCTCGACGAGACGACGCACCGCTGGGGCGTCAAGATCACGACTGTCGAGATCCGCGAGATCGTCCCGCCGCGCGACATCCAGGACGCCATGAACCGCCAGATGAGCGCGGAGCGCAACCGACGAGCGGTCATCACCGAGTCGGAGGGCACCCGCCAGGCCTCGATCAACGTGGCCGAGGGCGACAAGCAGAGCA
>JBOGTA010000021.1:0-19364 GCA_050695855.1 Candidatus Limnocylindria bacterium | reverse complement strand
GCGTTGGCCTCGGGGACGACCAGCGGCACTTCCGGGTCGAGCCTGTATGCGCTCGAGTTGTCGACGACGAGCGGCACTCCATTGGCCGGTCCTTCCACGAGCTGGCGCGATGCCTCCCCATCGGTGGCCAGGAAGAGGACATCCAGCTCGGCGGCGGCATCAGCGTCGAGCACGCGGACCGGGATCTTCGCCCCCCCGTAGTCGGCCTCACCCGCCTGGGTGCCGAAGACGCGCAGCGAGCCGGCCGGCAGGCCGGCATCGGTCAGGATGGACAGGAACACGCCGCCAACCAGGCCCCGGGTGCCAGCGACGCCCACCACCGGCCAGTCAGGCATGGGGCTGGCCGCCCAGGATGGGCCGCTCCCCGCGGACGAGGCGTGCAAGGTCGGCATACACCGCACCCGCGGATACCGGGCCACCTGCCCCGGGCCCGCGGATCGTGATCGTCTCCGCCCCGGCGACCTCGATCTCGAGTAGGCAGTCGATGCCCTGCAGCCCGCCCAGCGGCGAACCGGCGTCCAGGGCGACGGGCGCGACCGTCAGCTCCTCCGGGGTCGCTTCCGCGACCAGGCGGACCACCTCACCCCGGGCGACCTCCAGACCCACGATCCCCGACCGGCGCACGTCCCGATCCGAGCGCCACCGACCCCACGCCACCCAGGCCAGGATCGCCAGCTTCTGCGCCGCGTCGCGCCCGTCCACGTCGAGCGACGGATCGGCTTCTGCGTAGCCAGCTGCCTGGGCCGCGGCCAGGGCATCGTCGTACGACCGCCCCTCGCCCATGGAAGCCAGGATGAAGGTTGTGGTCGCGTTCAGCAGGCCACGCAGCCGACGGATCCGCGCGGCCGCGGCCAGGTGCTCGGTGACCTCCAGCATCGGCGTGCCGCCACCCACCGAGGCGGACGCCAGGAGCGCTCCGCCGTGTCGCGCCGCCAGCTCGGCCAGCTCCCCGCCGTGCGCGGCCAGGAGCGCCTTGTTGGCCGTCACGTAGGGAAGGCCCGCAGACAGCGCCGCCTCGGCCCAGCGACGTGGCTGCGGGACGCTGCCGGCCAGCTCCACCAGGGCATCGATCTCGTCGAGCGGGCCGGGCTCGCCGCCCACCGGCACGCCCTCGGGGAGCGCCACGCCACGCTCGCGACCCGGCTCGCGGACCGCCACCCAGGCCAGGCGCATCGGCAGCGGGCCGCGCTCGACCAATGCGCCCAGGGCCGATCCCACGGTTCCCCAGCCCACCAGGCCGATGCGGAGCGGTTCCATGGGCGCCACGGTATCCTTCGCGGGCCATGGGCGCCACCGAGACCATCGACCTGTTCCTGGAGCTGATCAACGACGATCAGCGCGAGCGCGCCGTGGACCTGTTCTCAGAACAGGCGGTGATGGGCATCTCCACGCCCGGCTCGGACGAGCGCACCAACCTGCGCGGCCGCGACCGGGTGGGCGGCTGGTTCATCCGGGCCGGCGACGGGTTTCGGATGTACGTCAACGACAGCCGCAACATGGGGGCGTCTCTGATCGCGGACGTGACGGTCATCCGACCCGGCATCCAGCCGCTCCACGTGGAGGCCAACTTCCGGGTCGAGAACGGCGAAATCGTCTCGCTCTTCCTCCAACCCGCGCGTTAGCGCGTCCTAGGGAAACAGGTCCCGCGCCTGGTCCATGACCAGCGGCCGCGCGCCGCGGTCCTCGCCCCCTGGCCGCGCATACGGGTAGCCGCGGATCAGGACCACCGGCCGGCCTGAAGCCTTGCCGGCCGCCAGCTCGGCCACCGAGGCCAGCTCGTCCGCCACCGCCACCACCGTCGCGTGGAGCTCGCGCCCGTCCGCGTCCGGCTGCCCGCGCAGGTCGGCCAGGACCTCGATCCCGGCGGCGCCGATACAGACGTCGGTGATCCCGTCTCGCCACGGCCGCCCGAACGAGTCGGAGACGATGACGGCGGGGCGCGCCCCGGTCAGCTCGCCCAGCCGCGCACGGATGCCGCGCGCCGACGCATCCGGGTCCTCGGGCAGGAGCGTCGCCCGCTCCCCGGCACCACGGCCCGTGTTCGACAGGTCGACCCCTGCGTTGGCGCACACCAGGCCGTGGCGGGTGCGGGAGATGATCAGCCCGCTCTCTGCCATGCGCACGACTTCGACGCTCTCGCGCAGGACGAGCTCCACCTGCCGCGGGTCCTTGCCCCAGCGCTCCGCCCACTCCACGGCTCGAGCCGACGGTTCGACCGATGCCAGGTCCACGACCCGCCCCTCGGCCTTGGAGACGATCTTCTGGGTCACGACCAGGATGTCATCGTCGGAAAGACCGATGCCCGCGGCGCCGAGCGCCGCGCTGATGAGCGACCCGAGGTCATCCCCCGGCGAGACCTCCGGAATCCCGTCCAGGGCCAGGAGCTGGATCACGCCGCGTGAATCCTCTCCAGCCAGGCGGCCAGGTCCTCCGGGGTGTCCACGTCGAACGCGAGGCCCGGTCGTTCGAGCACGGTTAACCGGGCTCCCGATCGTTCTGCCGCCGCCCGGTGGGCGGCGAAGCTGTCGCGACCGAAGTGGAAGCCGATGGCGTCCGGAGGCGCCATCGCCAGGCCGTTGGTCCCCCGTCCGGCGCCATCCGGCGCGACCACAACCGCGGGAGCGATGTCGCCGACCGCATCGATCAACGCCAGGACGTCAGCCGGCGCCAGGTCCGGCAGGTCGCCGTGGAGGACCGCCAGCACCTCGACCCCATCGCGGAGCGCGGCGTCACGGGCCTCCGCCAGCCCGGCGTTCAGCCCCATGCCGTGCTGGACCGCCAGCTGTGCGCCGGAAGCCGCCGCCACCGCCCCGAGGTCGGCGTCCGGGGAGATGACGACCACTTCGTGGCCCGTCGCCACGGCCGCGTCGAGGACGTGGTGCAGGAGTTGCTCCGCCAGCGCGGCGCGGCGCGACGAGTCGAGCACGCCCGCCAGTCGGGTCTTGGCCCGCTCCAGGCCGCGGTGCGGCACGATGATCCGGGTCGCCACGCGGGCAGGTTAGCCCGACGCGGCGTCGAGCAGGAATCGGGCCAGCGCGGCCCGGTCGGCATCGGTCTTCATCACCGTGGGCGCCACCAGGGGCTCCATCCCCAGGGCGGCCACTGCGGGCGCCAGCTCGGCATCGGCCTCGTCCAGGACGAAACGGTCGAGGAGCCCGGTGTACAGGCGCGCAACACCCAGGGCGCTGACCTCGTGGCCCAGCGAGGCGAGCATCCGATCAGCAGGGCCCTTCAGCGCGCGGCCGGCCACGATGGGGCTGACGCCGATCTTGGGCCCGGGCGCCGCGGCCACCACATCGCGCATGCCCGGGATGGCCAAAGTCGGCTCGACACTCACGATCGGGTTGGACGGGCCGATGACCACCAGCTCGGCGTTCCGCAGCGCCTCGATCACGGCCGCCGTCGGGCGAGCCTCGGCCGCGCCCTCGAATGACACGCCTCGCACCTCGTCCCGTTGTCCGCGTTCGACGAAATAGCGCTGGAACTCCAGGTCGCCGGCATCAGTCAGAACGCGCGTTCGGAGGCGGTCGTCGGTGGCTGGCAGAAGGTGGCTCGGGACGCCCAGCGCAGCGCCCATGTCGGCGGTGACCTGGGTGAGCGTGGCTCCACGCCGGAGCTGCGCCGTCCGCCGGACGAGGGTGGCCAAATCGGCGTCCCCGATCCAGAACCAGGTCTCCTCCCCGTAGCGCTCCAGCATGGTGAGGGCCCGATCGGTGCCACCGGCCACGCCCCAGCCGCGGACCGGGTCGACGAGGTCGGCCAGGGTGTACAGGACACTGTCCAGGTCGGGGCTGACGTGGAGGCCGAACAATTCGAAGTCGTCGCCGACGTTGACGATGACGTCGAGCCCGCCGGCGGGCAGCACCTGTTGAAAACCGTGCGCCAACTTGGCTCCGCCGGTCCCCCCGGACAGAAGCACGACCCGCACGAATGGGAGCGTAACGGGCGCGCGGCCGGCTGACCAGCGCCAGGTGGATGGCTAGGCTGCGGCCTCGACCATCGGCCGCACCTCACCGGCCAGGCGCTCCATGGACTCGCGGTCGTATGGCGCCGGGAAGCCTCCGATCTGGTGGCGGTAGCCGATCCCCGCGAAGCGCACCAGCTCGTCGGCGACCTGGGCAGGGGTCCCGACCAGCTGGTTGGGCCACGACCGCGCGCCGCCGTTGTGCGCGGCCAGCTCGCCGAGCACGCGGCGCTCGGCCTCCGTGTCGCGGATGACCACCACCCCAAGGTTCGCCGTTCGCTCGATCTCGGCCGGGTCACGACCAACCTCCGCGCAGTGCCGGAGGAGAACCGCCTCCTTGCGCCGAACGCGCTCGAATCCACCGCCCAGGTTGTTGGCATCGGCGTGACGGGCCACGATCCGCAGCGTCTTCCGCTCCCCGCCGCCGCCCACCAGGATCGGCAGGTGAGCCTGGACCGGCAGTGGGTCGTTCCGAACCGAGCGCACTGCGTAGTGATCTGTCCCCGACGGCTCTGTCCCGTCGAACATGCCGCGCAGGATGATCACCGCCTCCTCCAGCCAGCGCAGCCGCTCCCCCACCGACGCGCCGAAGTCGATCCCGAAATCGTGATGCTCGGTCTCGAACCAGGCGGCGCCAATCCCGCAGACCATTCGGCCACCGCTCATGTGATCGAGCTGGGTGACCATCTTGCCGATCAGGGCGGGGTGGCGAAACGGGTTGGCCCCCACCATCAGCCCGATCCGGATCCGGCTGGTGGCCGCTATCCATCCCGCCAGGCTCAGGTAGCCCTCGAACATCGGTCCATGGTGACTGCCCACGATCGGATACAGGTGATCCCAGGTCCACAGGCTGTCGTACCCCAGCTCCTCGGCCCAGATCCCGGCCGTGCGCAGCGACGCCCAGTCGGTGTACTGGGGCCAGGGCAAGGCCCCGAGGGTTATGGGTGCCAAATCACGCGATCGATGTGGATCAGGAAGGTCCGCCGATCCTGACCGTTGAAGCGCTCCGGATCGGACCCGTAGCGGACGGCCAGGGCCTTGATGTCGGCCATGCCCCGGACGGGGTCCTCCACGACCTCGGCGTGGCCCTCGACCGCCAGGTACTGCCACCCGTCCTCGAAGAGGAGAGACACGCGGGGATCGCGGCGGAGGTGCTTGGTCTTCAGCCTCGTGTGGCGGCTGTTGACCAGGATGATGTCCTCGCCCTCCGGCGCGAAGTCGTACCAGACCACGCTCTGCTTCGGGTTCCCGGCCGGGTCGATGGTGGCCATGACCGGGTATCGCAGCTCGGCATCCAGCCACGCCCGATGCTCATCGGTCAGGCGGTCGGCGACGTCAATGCGGATGGTCATCGGCTGCCCATCCTATCCGGGATGGCAGACCGATGCGCCCGCCGCCGCGGGCGGGGGTTCAGTAGTTGGGAAGCGAATACGGCGTCGAAGACGCCTCGGGCTGCTCGGCGCTGGACGGAGCCAGGCTGGGTGCCTCGGATGCCCCGCCACCGCCCGGGACAGGTTGGGTACAGGCGGTGATTGCCGCCATCAAGAGGATGGCTGCAAGGATGTATCGGCCTCGCATGCTACTGCCGGTTACTCCGGGGATCGCGACTCTGTTCATCCGCCGATGATAACCACGAGGCCCGCCGGCGGACCGGCGGGCCTCGTCCATCTGTGGCCGGGAGGATCCGGCCGCGATGCGAGCTATCGGTTGATTAACAGAACCGTCGATGCCAGGGTCGTGACGCCGTCGGTGTAGTCGACGACGCCGCGGTACTGGGTTGGGGTCGTGCTCAGGCCCGAGTAGTTGGCCGTGATAAGGACCGTGGCTCCCGTAATCACCGCGGCCGGATCCCCCGCCCCGGCGTTGGCGTTGAAGTCAGCGGCCTCGGCCGTCGTGTCGTCCACGACCCACTCGTGCAGGCTGAAGCTCGAGGCGCCATCTGGCGTGCCCCAACCGTGGACCAGGAGACGGTAGTCGCCGTCGGCCGGGTGAACGACCTCCACGATCTCCTCCGAGTCGCCGTCGGCGCTGAAGGCGATCAGGTCGTTGAAGCTGAACGTCGTGGGGTCACCGTCCGCGGGCTTGTACAGGAGGTAAATGTCGAGGTCACTGCTGGGCTCCGTGGTCGCCTCCCGCGTGCCACCGGCCAAATACTGTGCCCCCGACAGCGTGAAGTCCTTGAAGAACATCCCGCTGGTAAAGGTGGCGGTCGACGGATCCTGGTCCGGATCCTGAGCCACCACCAGCCCACCAGTCACTGTGTCGGCCACCAAGCCGTAGCCTGTAGCTTCCAGGGTGCCGGTGTACCCGACGGTCACGTTCCATGTAGTCGTGTCCGCGGCGGCTGAGGTGTCTTCGACATGTGCGGGGGCGTCGATCGTCTGCGCTCGCAGCGCGACCGGCACCTGGACGGTGTGGGATCCGCCGTCTGTGAGTGTCACCTCGCCGAAGACCCACGTCCCGATCGGCGCGCTCACGTTTGTGAACGTGATGTCGAACGTCTTGTAGGCCCCGGCGGCCAGGGCGAAGTCGGCCGGGAACGCCACGCTGTAGCCGGCCAGTCCGGTGTACGAAGCATGCCACGTCCCGGCTGTAATCCCGCGGACGGTCCGAGTGACGGTTTCCGTCCCCACGAGGCTAGCGACGCCGATGGACGCCAGGTTCAGGTCGCTCCCGTCTGTGGAGTGGCCGAGACCGACCAGAGCCGTGCACGTCGCTGGCGCGACAACGCCTGGGGCGGCCCCGCACAGGAACGCGAGGTAGTTCCGGAAGTTCTGGTTTCCAGGTACGGCCGGGTTGTCGGCCTCGAACACCAGACCCGGGTCGGTCGCGGAGTTGGGCACGATGTGCCCGCCCCCGAAGTCGAATAGATCCGCGTCGGTGACGCCGTCCTCCTTGACCACGTCCTGGCGCCCCGTCGTCATGAGCGCCGACTTGATCTCCTCCAGCCCCCAGGTCGGGTGAGCCTCCTTCAAGAGCGCCCCGATGCCAACCACGTGCGGGCTGGACATCGAGGTGCCGCTGATGGACTGGAAGAGCTCCCCTGGCCGCCCAAGGAACGGAGTCGGCGTGTTGCCGGCCAGGATGTTCACGCCGGGCGCGGTCACGTCCGGTTTGATGATGTCCTGCGCCGCCAGGTTGGCGCCACGAGAGCTGAAGTTCGCCATCACCGACCCCTGGGCCGCGGTGGCGGTGCCCTGCGAGATTGATGCCGTGGCGGTGCCCGGCAGGGCGATGTACGCCTTAACCGCCAGGCCATCCGCATTGCTGATATGGACTGACGGCACCCAGTGGTTGTCCGTCACCAGGGCCTCAGTGGCCGCGGCGTTGTAGAGAACCATCCCGACGCCGCCGGCAACCTGCACGGCAAGGCTCTTGTCGACCCGGGCGTTGGTGCCGCGCTTGCAGAGTACGATATTGCCGGACACGACGGTCGGGTCAAGCTCACTGACGAAGCAGAGTTCGGACCCCGCGTCGGCAGCATCGACGATCTCGAAGGAGCCGGCCGTTGCCTCGGTGACCGAAGCACCGTCGTAGGTGGCCGCGTTGCCGAGGGTCAGGGTCGCCTCGAACGTGCGGTCCTGCGTGCTCGCCCCGACGGTAGTAAGCCACGGGGCCGCCGCCGGCGAACCGATGGTGCCCGCGCTGGGCCCGGCGTTGCCCGCCGAGGCTGCGACGAACACGCCGGCCTGCGCAGCGAACAGGAACGCAATGTCATCGGATCCGGTAAAGCTCGGAGTGTCCGATCCGATGGAGTAGTTGATAACGTCAACTCCATCGGCGACAGCAGCGTCTATGGCCGCCGCGAGGTCGGAGCCGAAACATCCGGCGTCGTTCCAGCACGCCTTGTACATCGCCACCCGCGCGCGGGGGGCCATGCCGCTCACCATGCCGAAGTCCTCACCGAAGATCGAGGCATCAACGCCGGCGTTGCCAGCAGCCGTGGAGGAGGTGTGGGTGCCGTGGCCATCCGCGTCGCGGGCGGACTTGTAGTCGTGGAAAACGATCCCGTGCTTACCGAAGCCGGTGAGGAAGTACCGGGCGCCGATGAGCTTGTTGTTGCAGTCATCTTGGGACCACAGTTCGCCGGACTGGCAGGTACCGAACCAGCCGGTGGGCGCGTCATATACGCGCGTCAGCTTGCCGCTCTCGCCGGGCCGATCGGCCAGATCGGCCTGGTCGGAGAAGCTCGGGTGTTCGGGCCAGATCCCGGTGTCGATGACGCCCACGATGACGTCCTCGCCGGTGAGGCTCAGGTCTTCCCAGAGGCCGCCAATGGGGTCGGTCAGCCCGAGGAAGTCAGGACTGTTGTCGGTGGTCTTCTGGTGGAGTTGGTCCCTTTCGACGAGGAGCACCTCAGGCATGGCGCTGAGTTTGCCGGCCTGCGCAGGAGTAAGTACAGCCGCGAAGCCATTGAGGCTGTAGCGGTAGTCGTAGAACTTCGCATCAGAGGACGCGCCAGCGCGCGCCAAGAGCGCTGCGTGCTGGGCGTCAAGGTACGCGACGTACTTCCTGACCTTGGCCGAGTGGGGATTGATCTTTTGCCCCCCTGCGGGTGCCGTAGCCGCTATGCCGGCGATACCACCGTCATACGCAACAACCGGCATGCCTTTCAGGACAACGATGTAGACATCGGGAGCGGTGGACTCGATCGTTGAAGGCCTTGCTGCATCTACGGGCGTAGCGATTACCAGCGTCAGGATGGACGCCAGCACCAGAAGCGTTCGGGTCTTCCTCATCTCACTCCTCTAATCGCGCGAGTTTCAGCGATAGGAAGGCCGGCCTGCGGGCGACGGCCTTCGTTGAGTGGTTCGTGGGTAGGCACCTTAGCACCCTCGAGGAGGCACGCCAAACCGAGCCGGCAAAGTTGTGTGGCGTCCGCGCAACGGCTTCGAACCCGCGCCAACGGCCCTCCTAGGGCAGGAAGGCGAGGATCCCCGCCATGGCGTCCGGGTCAGTGGACGAGACGAAATACAGGACGTCGCCGGTGGCGTAGAGGGCCACCGGGGTCGCGAAATCGGGCGTGGTTTCGGAGACCTCCACCGACTTGCCGCCCATCGTCGCCGGGTGCCAGGTCAGGCCCTGCTCAGCGCTGGCCTTGAAGGCCTCGATCAGCTCCGGCGCCGAGGCGCCTGAGACCTGGAACGCGAACACGCTGGCGGTCTGCGTGCCCTCGGCGTTGGCGCCAAAGGCCAGGGCCACCGACACATCCTCGACATCAGCGCCGAGGGACTCGATGAAGGCCAGAAACTGCTCGTCCTCCTCGCCCGCTATGAAGTCGGGGCCGCTCATCGAGAACGACTGAAGCGGGATGCCGGCGGCTATGGTGGGTAGCGTGGCCTCCAGGTCGGCCGCGCCGACGAACGACGGGATGGCGCTGCCAGACGATGCCGCCTCAGACGAAGCCGCCTCCACCAAGGATGGGCTGGCAGCCGGCGAGGCGGACGCCTGACAGGCGGCGAGGAGCAGCGCCGCAGTGGCGGCGCCTAGCACATGGCGTGGTCGCATCGGTCTAGCGAAGGTACTCGCTGCGGGCACGCTTGAGGAATTTGCCGTCGCCTTTGGCGCCCAGCCACTGGTCCCCGTCCACGATGACCTTGCCACGGGACAGGACGACGTCGCTCCCGCCCTGGACCTCGCGGCCCTCGTAGCAGGAGTAATCGACGTCCATGTGATGGGTCGCGGCACTGATGGTGTGGCGGCGGTTGGGGTCATAGACCACGAGGTCCGCATCCGCTCCCACCGCCACCGCGCCCTTCTGGGGCAGGCCGAACAGGCGGGCCGGGGCGGTGGAGAGGACCTCCACCCAGCGGTTGGGCGTGAAATGACCTTCCACCACCCCGCCGTCGTGGAGCAGGTCCACCCGGTTTTCGACACCGGGCAGCCCGTTGGGCACCTTGCGGAAGTCGCCGCGGCCCATCTCCTTCTGGCCGTGGAAGTCGAACGGGCAGTGGTCGGTGGACACGACCTGGAGGTCGTCACGGACCAGGCCCTTCCACAGCTCCGGCCCGTGGTCGGCGGGGCGTAAGGGCGGCGAGCACACGAACTTGGCGCCCTCGAACCCGTTGCCCATGTCGTCCAGGGTCAGGAACAGGTACTGCGGGCACGTCTCGGCGAAGGCCGGCAGCCCCTCGTCGCGGGCCCGCCGGACCTCGTCCAGGGCGTGGCGTGCCGACAGGTGGACGATGTACACCGGCGCCCCGGCCGTCTGCGCCAGGCGGATGACGCGGTTGGTGGCCTCGCCCTCCAGGACCGGCGAGCGCGACACGCCGTGGTAGTAGGGGTCGGTGTTGCCGGCCTCGGCGTTCTGGGCCGCCACCACGTCGATGGCCAGCCCGTTCTCGGCGTGCATCATGATCAGCCCGCCGTTGCGGGCCGTCTGCTGCATGGCCCGGAAAATCGCCCCGTCATCGGAGAAGAACACGCCGGGGTAGGCGGTGAACAGCTTGAAGGTGGTCACGCCCTCGTCCACCAGCTGGTCCATCTCGGCCAGGACGTCATCGCGGACGTCGCTGATGATCATGTGGAAGCCGTAGTCGGTGGTCGCGTTGCCATCGGCCTTGGCGTGCCACGCATCCAGCCCATCGCGGAGGCTGCCACCCCGCGGCTGGACCGCGAAGTCGATGATGGTCGTGGTCCCGCCAAAGGCCGCCGCCCGCGTGCCGGACTCGAAGGTGTCCTTGGCAGACGTCCCGCCGAAGGGGAGCTCCATGTGGGTGTGGACATCGATGGCGCCCGGGATCACCCACTTGCCGGAAGCGTCAATGGTTCGGTCCGTGGCGACCCCGTTGGCGGCCAGCTTGGAGCCGATGAGGGCGATCCGCTCGCCATCGACCAGCACATCGCCGGTGGTCGTGGCGTCGGCGTTGACGATGGTGCCGTTGGTGATCAGCGTACGCATCGGTTCCTCCGAGCTGCGACGGTGTGGCGTTCGGCATGCGGTTGGGGACCGATGGTACCGCGGCGCGGGGCCATCCACGGCTGAATCGCTGGGCCCGCTCGGATAGGTCCTCTGGTGGGCGCAGTGGGGTACTCCTGGGTGGTTGGGTCAGGGTCGAGGTGGCCGTACCGTTCGTGCGTCAGTTCCGCTCGGGTCCCGGTTATGCAGGCGCGTCTTCTCTGTCGCTCCCTCGGGGGCGCCATCGCCATCTCGACGTTCGTGGCCGCCTGCACCGGATCGGTAACTCCCAGCCCGTCCCCCAGTCTTCTCGCCGGGACCGATGACCCGCAGCCCACGCCCGTTCAGCAGGTGGCCTCGGTACCGCGAAGGGAGCTGCTGTTCCCTGGCAAACTCCTGATCTGCTCGGACCTCCCCTATCCGCCGCAGGAGTTCTTCGACGAGCGTGGCGAGCCCATCGGCTCCGACATCGAGCTGGGCCAGGAAATCGCCCGTCGGCTGGGGCTGGAGGCGGAGATCGTCAACACCCTGTTCGACACGATCATCGAGTCCGTGCTGAGCGGCAAGTGCGACATCATCATCTCGGCCCAGAGCATCACCAGTGAGCGCGAGCAGCTGGTGGACATGATCCCCTACTTCCGCGCCGGCCAGGCATTCGTGGTGGCGGCGGGAAACCCGGCGGAGCTGAGGAACGAGCTCGACCTGTGCGGTGCGACCATCGCCACCCAGGCCGGAACGATCCAGTCCGACCTCGTGCGCGGTGAGGGTGACTACGGGGGCCAAGGCCTCTCCCCGGCCTGCGTGGCCGCGGGCAAGGCGCCCATCCGCCTGCGCGAGTTCGACAAGGACGACCAGGCGATTGATGCGCTCCTGGCAGGGTTGGTCGACGCCTACTTCCTCGACTCGCCGGCGGCTGGCTACCACGTTCTCCAGCGTCGCGGCGAGCTGGAGCTGATGGGGCTGACCCTGGACATCGCGGACCAGGGGATCAGCGTGCCGAAGGAGCGACCGGGCCTGCGTGACGCTGTCCGGACGGCGCTCGACTCGATGATCAGCGACGGAACCTACCGGGCGATCCTCGACAGGTACGGCGTCGGCGACGCCAGCATCGCCGCGCCATGAGCGCTGAGGCAGGACCGGGGCACAGCGGCCCAGGCGCCCTGCCCGCCAAGGAACGACGACGGCGACCCCGGCGAGTCCCTCAAACGGAACGGTTCTATCGCACCGCGTGGCGCGCCGGCGGGCTCGTGGCTCGCTGGCAGTGGGTGGGCACGTTCCAAGCCCAGGCCCTCCTCATCGTGGCGGTGTCCGTGGCCACGGTGGCAGTGGTGCTCATTGCGCTCCAGGGGGAGAGCATTCGGCGCCAGGTCCTCGAGGAGCGAGCAGCCGGCGTGGCCCGCATGGCGGCCAGCCTCCAGCAGAACGCCGACCACGCCGCCCAGTCTGGCGGGCGGGCGTACCAGATCGCGGACCTCCAGCGCCGGCTCCCCGACATCGCCCGTCAGTTGGACGCGGTCGAGGTCGCGGTCGCCGACCAGGACGGGCAGATCCTCGCCTCGTCCTACCCCGCCCGCGTTGGCGGCCGGGTCGGGGCCGTGACCGTCCCGGAGGTCCTCGATGCCGACGAGCCCGTCACCCGGTCCCTGCCGGACAACACGTTCCTCCTCGCCAGACCGTTTGCGCTCGCCGGCGGCGAGCTGGGCATCCTGCAAACCCGCCTCGACCTGGTGGCTCTCCTGGACGCGATCAACAACGCGACCGCCGCGAGCATCATTCCCAGTGTCCTCGTCCTGTTGGTCGCGATGCCGATGACGGCCATCGCCTCCAACCGCATCCTGAGCCGGACCTATGCCCGGGACCAGAAGCTGCTCCTCGAAGCCCGATTCGGATCCCTGGTTCGGCACTCGTCCGACCTGGTCATGGTGCTCGGGAACGACGGGCGGATCCAGTTCGTCAGCCCATCGGTTGAGGCCCTCCTCGGACATCCGGCTGATGAGCTCCCTGGCTCGCTCCTGAGCGACCTGCTGCACCCCGACGACGCCGAGGGCGCGCGCAGCGTGCTGACGGCGGTGGCGCGAACCCGTGGAACGCCGACCCGAGCCGAGTGGCGGCTCCGTCGCGCCGACGGTGCATGGCGGTACTTCGAGACGGTGGCCACCAACCTGTCCCACGAGGGGCTGGTTGGCGGCATCGTCCTGAACGGGCGCGACGTCAGCGAACGGAGGGCCCTCGAAGACCAGCTTTCGCACCAGGCCTTCCACGATCCCCTCACCGACCTGCCCAACCGGGCTCTCTTTGAAGACCGCGTCGACCAGGCCTTGGCCCGGTGGCAGCGACACCGACAGGACGTCGCCGTCGTTCTCCTCGATCTCGACGACTTCAAGAAGGTCAACGACAGCCTGGGTCATTTCGCCGGCGACCAACTCCTGGTTGGCGTATCCCAGCGGCTGCTGGCGTCGATCCGCTCCACCGATACGGCTGCCCGGCTGGGTGGCGATGAGTTCGCGCTGCTGTTGGAAGCAGACCCCGCGACGGTGCCGAACATCATGGCGCGCGTCGAGGCCAGCTTCCAGGAGCCGTTTCACGTGGAGTCCGAGCAGATCCACGTCACCGCCAGTCTGGGGATCGCCTCCACCGCAGCGGGGCTCTCCACCACGGCCGAGTTGCTGCGCGGAGCCGACGTGGCGATGTACAGCGCCAAGGCCCGCGCCAAGGGGAGTACCGCCATCTTCCAGCCCAGCCTGCAGGAGGCGGTCGTACATCGGGTGCGGCTCGAGGCCGGCCTCCGTCGAGCGATCGATCGGGGAGAGTTCGTGGTGCACTACCAGCCGATCGTGAGGCTCCGCAGCGGGGAGATCGTCGGGGTGGAGGCCCTGCTCCGCTGGAACGACCCCGATCGGGGACTGGTGGCTCCGCTGACGTTCGTGCCGTTGGCCGAGGAAACCGGTCTCATCGTTCCGATTGGCGAGTGGGTGCTCGCCGAAGCCTGTCGCCAGGCACAGGCCTGGCGCGAGACGTGGCCTCATCGACGCGATCTCTGGGTTGGGGTGAACGTCTCCGCTCGGCAGGTCCATGACCCGACGTTCGAGGACATGGTCAACCGAGTCGTTCGCCATTCGGAGCTTCCCTCGGCCCACCTGGTGCTGGAGATCACAGAGGGGGTCGTCCTGCGCGACGCCGACGTGGCGCTCGACCACCTGGGACGCCTGCGCCGGCTGGGCGTCCGGCTAGCCATCGACGACTTCGGAACGGGATATGCATCGCTCGCCTACCTCAGCCACTTCCCCGTTGACATCCTGAAGATCGACCAGTCGTTCATCGATCGCATCGGCCGTGGCCGCGACGCCCGCGTCCTGGCCAAGGCGATCGTCGAACTGGGTCGGAGCCTGCGGCTGACCACCGTTGCCGAGGGGGTCGAGACCGCGGACCAGGCCGGCCTCCTGGAGCGGTTCGGCTGCGAGCTGGCGCAGGGCTTCCTGTTCAGCCCCCCGGTGACTCCGGCCGTCCTGGCCGCCGTACTCGAGCAGCGAGAGGCACCAGGGACCTGGCGCCTGACGTCCGGCACAGCGCCGCATCTGCCGGTGCCACCAGAGACCATCGGTTGAACGGCGACCCAGCGAAGATCAGCTCCCCGAAGGGCCGTGGGCCTCGGCTTCGGCGTAGGCGGAGGCGAAGCCGAGAATCCCGCGCTCTACCATCTCGTCGGTCGCGGTCAGGCTGATCCGAAGCCAGCCGGGGACCTCCACCACGGTGCCCGGCAGGACCAGGACGCGATGTTTGGCCAGGAGGTCGGTGAACGCCACGTCGTCGGGGATGGGCGAACGGACCATGACGTAGAAGGTGCCTTCCGGCATGGTGGTCTGGTAGCCGATCTCGCGCAGGGCTCCCACCAGCCGGTCGCGCCGACGCTGCATGGCCGCCACGTCGATCGAGAGCTGTTCGAGGTCCTCGATCGCGTGCTGGAGCAGGGCGTTGGGAAACGCGTAGCCGGTCGCCAGCTGCGCGACCTGGACTGTGGCCCGGAAAGCCTCTCGGCCCGGAAACGTCGGAGGCACGGTCAGGTAGCCGATGCGCTGGCCCGGCGCCAGCAGGGTCTTGCCGTACGAGTAGGTGATGACCGTGTGCGGGTAGACCTCGGCCGGTGAACGGAACTCGCGGCCGTCGAACAGGATTCGGTTGTACGGCTCGTCCGAGATGAGAATGATCGGATGACCGATGCGCTCGGAGGCATCGGTCAGGGTCCGGGCCAGGGCGTGTAGGGTCTCCAGCGGGTAGACCCGCCCACTCGGGTTGTGGGGGGAGTTGAAGATGACCGCCCGGGTGCGAGGCGTGATGGCGTTCGCCACCTCGCCGAGGTCCGGCTCGAAGGCGGGCGGCGTGAGGCGAAGGCGGACCGGGACCCCGTCCGCGGCCAGGATCATGAACTCGTAGAAGAACCACGGCGGCGAGAGGAAGATCACCTCGTCGCCGGGCTCGGCAACAGCCCGCATCGAGACCGCCAGGGCCGCGAAGCCGCCGTTGGTCATGGCCACGTCGGCCGGATCCCAGTGCATGCCGGTCCGGTCCGAGAGACTGCGGGCGACGGCGATCCGCGCCTTGGGCTCGCTGAACTTGTACGCGAACCAGTCTCGGCGCCGCGGCTCCAGGTGGGCGCGCAGCGCCTCCACGTACTCGGGTAACGGCATCTCCTGCGGATTGCCCACCGCGAAGTTGGCGATGTCCGGGTTGGCGTTCAGCTTGGCGAACGGCCCATCGAAGAAGGCCTGGAACGGGGCGATGGATTGGGCGAGCCGATCGATGCGCCGGGTGGCGGTGGTGTCCATCTGGTTCGTCTTCGTCAGCGCTGGGCCGCGGCGATGGCGCCCAGCAGCACGGTCTTGGGCGGAAAGTCCTCGCAGTACTGGTAGCGATGGGTCAGCACCAGCCGGCCGTCGGTTGCCACCACGAACTCCCCGGGGAGCTGCCACGGGGAGTCCACGACCGCCCGTTCGGTTCCTCTTCGCGGCTCAACGAACATCGTCCGCGCCGTCTCGGCGTCCCCCGGCCGCCACGGGAAGTCGTGGAGGATCTGCGGCGCCTCCCCCTCCAGGAGGCCGAAGGCGAAGTACGCCTTGCGCTCCGGGTCGCACAGCAGCGGGAACCGATACCCGCGGCGGGTGGCCACGTCGGCGGCGCGTTCGGGCTCCGCCTGGCACACCGCGACGACCGTGGCGCCCGCATCGCCATACCCGTCGAGCTCGTCCCGCAGTCCCTCCCAGCGCTCCATCAGGCACGAGCAGCCGAAGTGGCGCATGAAGATGATCAGGGCCGGGCCGAAGGCCCAGAACTCGGACAGCCGCCGATGGCTGCCCGACGTGTCCGGCAGCTCGAGATCCGGCGCCGCGTCACCGGCCTGGACCGGCAGCCGGTCATAGCGGAACCGGGTCGGCCCCTCCAGCCAGCTGGCCACCCATCGTTCCTCGGCCGCCTGCTGAAGGGCGTCGACATCGGTCATGACTGCCTGTCACGCCAATAGCTGTATCCGGTCAGCGCGACACCCACCGCCACGATGCCGAACACGACCATGAAGAACGGGTCCGCACTGATCGCGAACAGGAAGGCGAAGGCAAACAGGAAGAAGATCCGAATTCCAAGCGTCGTCGTGTAAAGAGCTTCGATGCGCAGCCTGATGATCTGGCCCACCATGATGGCCAGACCGATCAGAACCATCCCAGCCAGCCGCGGGAATACGTCGCCGTAGTCGCCGTTGGACAGCAACAGAGGAAGCGCGAAGCCGGGAACCAGAAATAGCGCCAGCCCGGCCACAGCGAGATAACTCACCAGGTAATAGAGGCTCAGCCGGGTCCGCGTCACGAACCGTGCTCCTCATGGCCCGCGTGGTCGTGGCCCTCGTGGTCGTGGGCGTCATGGTCGTGGTCGGCGTGGTGCTCGTGGTGCATCCACGGGGTGTACGCGATGCCGACCAGCAGACCCTCCGGGCTGAGCAGACGCGCGACGGTCTGGCCCCATGGCTCGACTCCGGCGCGTCGGAGGAGCCGATGACCGGCGGCCTCCAGCTCGGCGGCTGCCTCCCCGACCGCCTCGGGAGTCGCCACGTCCAGCTCCAGCCAAGCGTGTGGCGCGGCTACGTCGGATGGCCATGTATCGGCTCCGAAGCAGGATTCGGCTGCCTGGGGGAGAGGCCACGCGGCGAAGGCGTTCACCCCGGGCAGGTCATCGGTCCCGAAGTAGTCGGGCGAGATCTCCTCCATGGGGATGCCCAGGTGACCGGACCAGAACGCCCGGCTGTTGCCCGAATCGGAGGTGATCGGTCCGAACCCGGCGACGAACTGGACCTTCATGCCGGTGCCTCAGCGCGGTTGGAGGCCACGTCCCGAAGTGCGGGCACGATCTCGCGGCCGTATCGGTCCAGCTGGTCCTCCTCGTCGCCGTTCATGAGATAGAAGTTGAACTGGTCCACGCCTGCGTCGGCCAGCTCGTGGAGCTTGGCAATGTGCTCGGCCGGCTCCCCCAAGACGCAGAAACGGTCCGTGACCTCGTCACCTACGAATGCGGCGTTGTCGGAGCCCACCTCCGCATGGTGGTGGTAGTCGTAGCCCTCGCGTGCGGTGACATACCCCGTCAACGCCTCGGGGAGCTGCTCGCGCGGGTACTTGTTCACCAGGTCGACCACGTGATTGCTGACCAGGGCCGGGAACCAGCGGGTTCGGTCCTGGCCCAGATCCCGGGGGCCGACGTGGGCCGGCGCGGCGGCCTGGACCTTGATCGTGCCGGGCGGACGTCCGGCGGCGGCCTCCGCCTCGCGGAGCTGGGAGACGAACCAGCGGATGAGGTCCGGGTCGGCGAGCTGGAGGATCAGGCCGTCCGCCACCCGGCCGGTCATGGCCAGGGCCATGGGTCCATAACCTGCCACCCAGACCGGAAGCTGCCATTTGCCGGCCCACGTCAGCTGGAGCTCGGTGCCCTCGTAGGTGACGGCGCGGCCCTCGACCAGGTCCCGGATGACGCCGATCGCCTCTTCCAGGGTCTTCATCGTGGTCGGCGGCTTGCCCAGCACGCGCCGGGCGCTGTCCCCGCGGCCGATCCCGAGGTCCATCCGGCCGCCGCTGATCTCGTTCAGCGCGGCGAGGGTGGAGGCGGTGACCGATGGCTCGCGGGTCGCGGGGTTGGTCACGCAGGTTCCCAGCCGCATCCGCTCGGTGGCCCCGGCCATGAGCGTGATGAAGGGATACGGATCGCGCCACAGGACGTGGGAGTCGAACGCCCAGCCGTGGGTGAAGCCGTTCGCCTCGGCCCGCCGGGTCAGGTCCAGCGTCCGCGCGGGGTCGTGTTCCAGCTTGAGGGTGAACCCGAAGTCCATCGGTCCCTAGGGGCGAACCAGGTCGTCGTAGGCGTCTGGCCGGCGGTCGCGGAAGAACTGCCACGTCTGGCGCACCTCGAGGATCTGGTCGAGGTCGAGGTCGCGGACGATGAGCTCCTCGTCGTGGGGATCGCCTACGTCGCCGACGAACTGGCCGCGGGGGTCGACGAAGTACGACTGGCCGTAGAAGTCATCGTCGCCCAGGGGCTCGATGCCGACGCGGTTGATGGTGCCCACGAAGTAGCCGTTGGCCAGGGCGTGGCTGACCTGCTCGACGCGCCACAGGTATTCCGACAGGCCGCGCGACGTGGCCGACGGGATGAAGACCAGCTCGGCGCCGTTCAGACCCAACGCTCGCGCGCCCTCCGGGAAGTGGCGGTCGTAGCAGATGTAAACCCCCACCTTGCCGACCTTGGTATCGAATACCGGGTAGCCCAGGTTGCCGGGGCGGAAGTAGAACTTCTCCCAGAACCCCTTGACGTGGGGAATGTGCGTCTTGCGGTACTTGCCCAGGTACGACCCGTCGGCATCGATGACCGACGCGGTGTTGTAGTAGATGCCGGCGGTGTCCCCGTCCTCCTCGTACATCGGCACGATGAGGACCATCCCCGTCTCCTTGGCCAGGGCCTGCATGCGCTTGGTGGTCGGCCCGTCGGGAATCTTCTCGGTGTAGGCGTAGTACTGCGGGTCCTGAACCTGGCAGAAGTAGGGGCCGTAGAACAGCTCCTGGAAGCACATGACCTGGGCGCCTTGCTTGGCGGCCTCGCGCGCGTAGCGCTCGTGCTTCTCGATCATCGTGTCCTTGTCGCCGGTCCACTCGGCCTGCAGCAGCGCTGCCCGGACGATGCGCGCCATCGGTGTGTTCAGCCCTCCGTCAGCCACAGGGTGAGGTCGGAAAGGAGCCGATACTCTACACCTGAGCCAGAGCCTGGCCGATGCGCGAGCGCCTCCTTCAGCTCACGCTTCGACGGTCAGTTCGTCTCCCTGGAAACCCACCCTTCGGGAGCGAACAGGTCGTTCGGCCGGCCCACGGAGGACCTCGCCCGATGTCACGTCGAACTGGCTGCCGTGACACGCGCATGTCACCGTCGTCCCGTCGAGGTCCCCTGCCGCGAGCGAGCAACCCATGTGGGTGCATGTGT
>JBOGTA010000020.1:0-17655 GCA_050695855.1 Candidatus Limnocylindria bacterium | reverse complement strand
GCTCTGTTCGGTGGGCGGTTCATCCCCTTCATCGTGAACGGGTTCCTCGTCTCGGCGTATGGCTTCGCCCTGAGCTGGATCGTCCTCGACGTCCGGTTCGATGCGGCGACGCTGGGCATCATCGTGCTGGCCATGATCGTGACCGCCTTTTCCTGCTCGGCGATTGGGGCGGTCCAGGGCGGGTTGTCGTTGCGCCTCCGCGACGGGTTGTTCGGGGCCAACCTGCTGGTGTTCCTGTTCCTTCTCTTCTGCGGGGTGAACATCCCGCTGTCCGCCCTGCCGCCGTGGATGCAGGCCGTCAGCCAGGTCCTGCCGTTCACCCATGGGCTGCAGGCGGTCCGCGAGGCCATTGACGGTGCCAGCCTGGCCGACGTCGGCGGGCTGATCGCGATAGAGGCGTTCATCGGGCTCTGTTACGCCGTAGCCGCCTTCTTCCTGTTCCGCTGGCTCGAGCGGAGCGCCTACCGGAACGCCACCCTGGACTCTCGCTAGGGCTTCGCTCTGTAGGACTTCCGGTGCCCCTAGGCACCGGAATCGGCGGTCAGAGGCGACGCCAGCTACGATTCAGGTTGGCTGCGATTGGCGCGCTGCGCGCCTATTGGGTAGGGTGGACCGGTCACAGGTGCACGCCCTAGCCGGTCATTCGAACCGTACGTCGAGGGATTTGCCGTGTTCGCCTCCGTCACGTTTCGCCCGCTCCGCCAGCGACTCCTGATCGGGGCCGCTCTTCTGTCACTGTTCGCCGGCCTGATTCCGGCTGCCCCAGTCCGGGCCCTGACCACCGTCTTCATCAATGAGATCCACTACGACAATGCCGGGACCGATACGGGAGAAGCGATCGAGATCGCCGGCCCGGCAGGTACCGATCTGACCGGTTGGGCGATCGTTCTGTACAACGGCGCGAACGGCCTTGTCTACGATACTGACGCGTTGGTCGGGACGATTCCAGATCAGCAGAATGGCATGGGGACTGTCGCCCTTTCGTACGCGGTCAACGGCATCCAGAACGGCGCGCCGGATGGGATCGCCCTCGTCAACGGCACGACCGTTGTGCAGTTCCTCAGCTATGAGGGAGCCTTCGTTGCGGTCGACGGCCCGGCCGCGACGCAATCGAGCACCAACATCGGCGTTTCCGAGAGCGGGTCTGAACCGGTCGGTCAGTCGCTCCAGCTCCAGGGCACGGGCAATGCCTACGAGACCTTCAGCTGGTCCACGCCAATCGTCCACACCTTCGGCGCCGTCAACACGGGCCAGACCTTCTCCGCTGCCGCATTGCCGGTGGCTACTTGCGGGGCGACCCTATTCGCGGCGACCGGATTCCCTGCCACCCGTGTGGTCACCGGACGCGATGCCGATGGCGTCGTCACCAGCCTGACGATCGACAGCGTCACGCCCGATCCGACGACGATCACCATCGGTGCGACCGCGCCAGCCGTCGCCATCAACGGCACCGCAAGCGCGACGATCACCCTCGCCGACAACACGCCAGCCGGCTCGTACACCGTCGTGGTGCGCGCGACGAACAACGATACGACTCCACAGTCCGGCACCTGCAACCTGGCGGTGACCGTCACCGACGTGCTCACCATCGGGGCGGTGCAGGGAAGCGTTGGCGATTCCGCCGATGGGTTCACCCATCGGTCCAGCTTCGCCCCGCCAGCCGGTAACGGTACCGGTCAAGCGGTCTTCATCCACGGGCTGGTGACGCAGAAGTCCCTGGCCCGCACCGGCGCCGGCGCCAACCAGTTTGGGATCTTCGTCCAGAACACCGCGGCGACGGCCGATGCCGATCCCAACAGCTCGGACGGCATCTTCGTGTTCATGGGCAGCTTCGGCGACATCCTCCGCCTCTACGGCGGCCCTGCGTACATCCCAGCGGTGGGCGATGAGATCGTCCTCCGCGGCAATATCGTCGAGTTCTTCAGCCTTACCGAGCTGTCGAGCCCCCGCCTGGTTGCCGTGACCGATACGGGCCTCGATCCGGCGATCGAGACGCCGGCCATCGAAGCGGACCCACCCGACAACCTGGCCGACGCCTACCGCTTCTGGGAGCGACGTGAAGGCATGCGCTTCCACCTCGATGCCGGTAGCCACGTCATCGCGGCCCGCGACGTATTCCCATCCACCGCCGATGGCGAGATCTGGGTCATCCGCGGCGACCACCCGATCGCCAGCCGCGCCGACCCGTACGAGCAACTGGTCTACCGGGATCCGCATCCACTCGACGATGTCGGCCCCGCCGGCAGCTTCGACAACGGAAACGGGATGCGGATCATGCTCAGCGGTCATGGGCTGAAGGCCCTGGCAGCCGACAACACGCTGCTGATCGCCCCGGCGCGAACGTACGACACCATCACCAACGAGTTGACCGGTGCGCTGTTCTTCGCGTTCTCCAAGTACTCGATCGAGGTCGAGCAGCAACCGATCCTCGTCCAGGGCGTCGACCCGGCGCAGAACGCGCCGCCGTCGGCGGCCCTCGACGGCGTGGAATTCGCCACGTCGGATTACAACGTCGAGAACCTCTACGACCGTCGCGACGACCCGTTCGACGGCTGCGACTTCCCCGGCAACGCCGGTTGCCCGGGCGTCTTCCCGCCATTCGACTTCGTTCCGATTTCGGAGGTCGTGTACCAGGCGCATCTCACCGACCTGGCCGAGCAGATCGCCGGACCGATGCACGCGCCGGACCTCCTCATGATCCAGGAGGCGGAGGACCAGGACATCTGCACCGTGACGGCCGGAGCCATGGATTGCGGTGTGACGAACAACCGCGACGGGAAGCCGGACACCTTGCAGGAGCTGGCGCTGGCCATCACCGAAGCCGGTGGTCCCACGTACGACACCGCCTATGACCGAAACGGAGCCGATGACCGCGGCATCGTCTCCGCCTTCATGTTCCGGGTCGACACCGTGGAGCTCCTCCCCGCCGACGCCGACGACCCGGTGCTCGGCGACAGCCCGACCGTTGACTATGGCGGGACGGCTCTGGCCTACAACACCGATGTCTCGAACCCCAAAGCACTCAACGCCGACCTCCCGGACGACGTTGAGCTGGACACCGGCTTCGACGGGACGAACGTGTTCACCCGGCCACCGCAGGTCGGGCACTTCCGCATCTGGCGGGACGGGATCGGGACGAGCGTCTTCACCGATCTGTACGTCATCAGCAACCACTTCAGCAGCACCCCCGACGCGCGCGTCGGGCAGCGCACCGAGCAGTCCGCGTATAACGCCGCGATCATCAAGGCGCTGCTGGACGCGGGCGCGGCCCGCGTGATCAGCGGTGGCGACTTCAACGTGTACCCGCGCCCGGACGACCCGTTTGCGCCGGGCCAGCTGTACGCCTGCAACCCGCTGCCGTGCGCGACTGGCCCGTCTGACCAGCTCGGCCCGCTCTACGACGCCGGGCTTCACAATCTGTGGGACACCCTGGTGGCTGAGGTGCCGCAGAGCGCCTACAGCTTCAACTTCGTGGGCATGGTCCAGACGCTCGACATGCAGTTCGCCACCGACGGCCAGTTCGACGACCTGGTGGAGGTCCGCGCCGGACACTTCAATGCCGACTTCGCCGCCGACTTCGACGGCGACGTGGCGCGAGGAGCCTCCGACCACGACCCGCAGGTGGCCCGCTGGTTCACCGATGTGACTCTGGATCGGCTCCATGCCCTGGTCGACTACTACGTCGCCACCGGCGACGTGTCCCCATCCAAGGCCGACAAGCTGCATGACAGGCTGGACAAGGCCGCGCTGTTCCTCTCGCAGGGGATGACTCAGGCGTACCTGTCACAGCTCGAAGCCTTTGGCGACCAGGCACAGGACCTGGCGCCCGTCCACATCAGCCAGTCCGCGGCCGATGCCCTGGAAGGAGAGGCCGACCGCCTGATTACGCTCTAGGAGCAGCCCGCCGCAGCACGAACCTCAGAACCAGCCGTTGCGTCGGAAGTACAGGCCCAGCGCGGCCACGGATACGACCATGATCAGCAGCACGGCCGGATAGCCCCACTGCTGGCCGAGCTCGGGCATGAACCTGAAGTTCATGCCGTAGATGCCGGCAATGAGCGTCGGCACCATCAGGAGCACCGTGAAGGCGGTGAGTCGCTTCATGATGGCGTTCAGCGAGTTGCTGGTCACCGCCAGGTTGGCCTCCAGCGTGGACGCCACCAGGTCGCGATACAGGTCCACCTGGTCCAGGACCCGGACCAGGTGGTCATAGAGGTCCTGGAAGTAGGGGACCGCCTCCACCTCGATCAGGTCGTTGTCGCGGCGGAGCATGGCATTGGCAACGTCGCGCATCGGTCCCAGCACGCGTCGCAGCTCGAGCAGCTCCCGCTTGAGCGCGAGTGCTTCGCGCAGGGCAGACCGGCCGCCGCGTGCTCCCACGATGCGCTCCTCGAGGTCGTCGATGTACTCCGCCATCTGATCCAGCAACGGGAAGTAGGTATCGGCTACCGCATCGAGCAGCGCGTACACCAGCCAGCCGGCTGATGCGCCGATGGCCGCCGCCCGCTGCCGGAACCGGGCACGGACGCTCTCGACCATGGGCGACTCGGCCCAGTGGACGCTGACCACGTATCCGTTGCCCGCAAACAGGTGGTGCTCGGCCAGCTCGAATGACTGTGGCCCGTCGCGGAACGACACCGCCTCGTAGGCAACGATCACGGTCTGGTCGCCATAGATGTCGACCTTTGGCCGCTGGCGGCGCTTGCGGAGATCTTCCGTGGCCAGCGGATGAATCTCGAACTCGTCCTCCAGCAAGGTCAGGTCGAGGCCGGTCGGGTTGGCGATGTCGAGCCAGACCAGAGCATGCCGTGTCTTTCGGATCCGATCGATCTCGGCGAGATCGGCCTCGGCCAGGTCGCGGACGACCCCGTCCGCGGTCAGGGTCAGACACCGCCGGTTCGACTGAACGTCGACCGTGTCCGAGCCGGCCGAGGGCGGTTCGGTGCTCATCGGCCCGATCCTAGCGGTGTGCTCGCGTGGTGGCGATGGTCCCCGCCAGATCCCGGTCGGCCACCGATCCGAACGTCAACCGAATATCGGCACCGAACCAGTGCGCCCACAGAGCGGGCCGCACTCCGCTGATGCGGACGACCTCGCCGCGCTCAACGCTGCCCAGCGCCCCGATGTCATAGGCCGCCAGGGCGATTTCCTCACCGCCGGGCAAGCTCAATGTGGCGGTCGCGCGATCCCCATCCGGTCGCGCGCTGGACGGGAGCAGGACGGCGCGCGTCTCGTCCAGGTGGAGCCGGCGGCCACTCATGGTGATGGCGTGGCCACTGACGCGAACCGGGATGCCCTGCACCGGGAATGGGGGGATCGAGGGCTCCGGCAAGGGGGCCGTGGATCCCCACCGGCGGGAGCCCTCCACGATCGGTCGGAAGAACGGATAGCCGATGCGCATGCCCATCCACAGCAGGCCGGCGACCACCGCCAGCAGCGCCGGCCCCAGCCACAGCTTGTCTCGGACCAGGCCGGGTTCGTCGACGATCGAGGCCTGCACCAGGATGCGTCCCCATCCGGCGAGGGCCTGGACGAGCCCCGCCGAGGCAAATGCCTCGAGGTCGGGCCCGTTGCGGATCTGCGGCCCGGTCCACCGTCCCGGCACCACCGAGGAGGGGTACGCCGTCTGGACCAGGATGGGCTCGGGCTCGGGGATTCCGTGCGCCACATGGACGAAGATCCCAGTCCCGCCCGCCACCGAGCGGGGCGCGCATCCATCCGGGGTCAGGGCGCAGGACGGCATCGACTCCCCGGCGAACCGGAGCGGGATGCGCACGAGGGTGCCGTCGGCCAGATCAGCGAGTTCCCCGACCGCGGCCACATCGGTGACTGGCTCATCTTCGGGAGGCGCGAACTCGATGAGCAGCGTCGACCCGTCCAGGCCGGTCGTGGATTCCCCGCGGTCGGCCAGGGCGTCGACCGCGACCGACGCCGCGCTGCGCCTGGTCAGTCGGCCAACCACGTAGCGCGACGCGAGGCGCTGTGGCGCAACCTCGGAGGTCACGATGGTGAACGCATCCGAGCCCGGTGCGTCGCGCACCAGCAGCCCGTATGGTGGCCAGCCGCTGGCCCCGGGGGCGGCCAGGCTGACGGGCATCGCCAGGCCCGACAGGCTGACGTAGGTCACCGTGGTGGGCACCATGCGGTCGACCATTTCGGTGGAGGTGGCGGGGACGATCTCCCTTTCCGCTCCGGCCGACAGGAGGGGAGCCACGGCCAGCAACAGCGCCCCCAGCGCGACCCAGGGCGCGACGTCCACGGACAGCGGCCCGACGGCGGCCCGAACCCAGCGCTCGACGGCGACCGGCGCGAAGCCGATGAGCGCGCGCAGACGGTCGATGGTCAGCTCTCCCGATGGCCTATGCCGTGAAGGACCAGGTCGCCCCGTCCCAGGTGGCGTGCACGAGGCCCCCGTCCGCGCCGCGCGCGAACAGGTCGATCCGGTTGGGTCCCCACGAACAGGCGGCCGGATCTCCGCTCAGCTGAATCCCCAGCGACTCCCACTCGGTCCAGCCCGAGGGCTCATACCACTGGTGCATCAACGTGCCGTCCGGGGCGCGGGCGAAGACGTCGATCCGCTCCGCTCCCCACGAGCACGCGGCTGGTGAGCCGATGAAGTTGCCCCCGTGGCTGTGCCACGGATGCCAGGCTCGGCCGTCCCAGTACAGACTCGACAGATCTCCCTCGGGGCCGATGCTGAAGACCTGCATCTGTCCCTGGGTCCAGGTGGTGACTGCCGGCGTGGAGACAAGCGCGCCACCCAGCGCGTTCCATTCGGTCATGGCGTCCTTCCTCATCGGTCCGCGGATATGTCCGGCTGCATGATGCCGCACCCGCGGCCGGCGCCCGGCATCGGTCCAGCCCCTATCCTGACCGCGTGGAGCGATGGCGCACGATCATTGAGCCATTCCGGATCAAGAGCGTCGAACCGATTCGGCTCACGACCGTCGGGCAGCGGCAGCGCGCGCTGGAGGCCGCGGGATACAACCTGTTCAATCTCCACGCCGACGACGTTCTGATCGACTTCCTGACCGATTCGGGCACGGGCGCCATGAGCGCCGAGCAATGGGCCGGCATTCAGCGTGGGGACGAGTCGTACGCCGGGAGCCCCAGCTGGTATCGGTTCCTGGAGGCCGTCCACGAGCTGTTCGCGTTTCGTCACGTCATACCCACCCACCAGGGGCGGGCAGCCGAGAAGATCCTGTTCAGCGTCATCGCCGGGCCGGGCATGGTCGTCCCCAACAACACCCATTTCGACACCACTCGCGCCAATGTCGAGTTCACCGGCGCCGAGGCGGTGGACCTGCCCATCCCCGAAGGACGGCACCCGGCGACCATTCACCCGTTCAAGGGCAACATGGATAGCGAGGCGCTCGACGCGTTGATCCGGGAGCGCGGTCGCGACGCCGTCCCGGTCGTGGTGATGACGGTGACGAACAACTCCGGTGGCGGACAGCCCGTCTCGCTGGCCAACCTGCGGGCCGTTCGCGAGGTGTGCGACCGATATGGACTGCCGCTCTTCCTCGACGCGTGCCGCTTCGCTGAGAACGCGTGGTTCATTCGGACACGGGAAGCCGGCTACGAAACGACGTCGATCCCGGACATCGTGCGTGAGATGGCATCACTGGCCGATGGGATGACGATGTCGGCCAAGAAGGACGGCCTCGCCAACATCGGCGGCTGGCTGGCCATGAACGACGACGATTGGGCCGAGCAGGCGCGCAACCTGCTGATCCTGACCGAAGGCTTCCCAACCTATGGTGGCCTGGCGGGGCGCGACCTGGACTCCATTGCCGCCGGACTGCGGGAGGTCGTGGACGAGGACTACCTGCGATACCGAATCCGGTCCACCGAGTACCTCGGCGAGGGGGTGATCGCCGCCGGCATTCCCTGCGTCCAGCCCATCGGTGGCCA
Organism: Candidatus Limnocylindria bacterium; assembly: GCA_050695855.1. Taxonomy (GTDB): domain Bacteria; phylum Chloroflexota; class Limnocylindria; order QHBO01; family QHBO01; genus DASTEQ01. Next base: position 9,741 of record JBOGTA010000020.1, on the reverse strand, counting down.
TGCCGTGTACCTGGACGCCGCCGCCCTCCTGCCCCACGTTCCACCGCTCGAGTACCCCGGGCAGTCGCTGGCCGTGGCCCTGTACCGCGAGGGCGGCATCCGCGGCTGCGAGATTGGAAGCGTGATGTTCGGGCTCCACCCCGACGGGTCCGAGACGGCGGCGAGCATGGAGCTGGTCCGCCTCGCGATACCGCGCCGGGTCTACACCCAGAGCCACGTCGACTATGTGATCGAGGTGGCGCGCTGGGTCGCCGAGCGCTCGGGCGAGCTTGGTGGATTCCGGATCACGGATCAGCCGCGTACCCTGCGCCATTTCACGGCGCGATTCGAGCCCCTCCAGGTCATCGCCAGACCTGCCTGAGTATGATCTCGGCATGCACCTCCTGACCGGACGCCGCCTGACCGAGGTGGACGTCAGCTAACTGTCCGATCTCGCCGCGGCCCATGCCGCGGTGACGGTGGACCTGGGCTCCGGTGACGGTCGGTTCGTGCTGGCCCAGGCCGCAGCATTCCAGGAGCGCCTTGTCCTGGGAGTCGAGGCCAGCCGCGACGCCATGCGAGACGCATCGCGCCGCGCGTCGCGTCCGGCGGCCCGCGGCGGACTGCCCAACGCCCGTTTCGTGCTCTGCGCGGTGGAAGCCGTACCGGCGGGCTTGGCGGGGATCGCGGACCTGGTCACGGTTCACTTCCCGTGGGGCTCGCTGCGGGCCGCGGCGTCCGGCTCCGACCCCACCACCACCGCCCAGATCGCACGCCTGGTCCGCCGGGGCGGCGGCCTCCGGCTGCTGCTGGCCGATGGTCCGCGGGACGGCATACCGGCGATCACGCCGGATACCGTGGCCGCCACCTATGCCCGGCTGGGCCTGACCGTTGTCGAGTGCCGACCGGCCACCCTGGACGATGCCACGGCCGCCCATTCCTCGTGGGGCAAGCGCTTGCTGCGCAACCCGGCGCCGGGCCGTGCGGCATGGTTCTTCGTGCTGCACCGCCCGCGGCCCGTCCCCGGAGGCGGGGATAGAATTCGTCCGTGACCATCGGCCAGCGAGTCTCCAACTGGCGATACGCGCTCCGCTACGCCAATCCGCCGCCAGGCGTGGAGATGGACGGCCTGACCAAGTGGCTGGTGGTGACCCGTGCCGCCGTCTTCAGCATGACGGTGACCTCCGGCCTGATCGGCGGCCTGCTCGCCATCGGGGCCGATCGGAGCGCCGTGAACTACGGCTACCTGGCCCTGGCCATCGTTGGCCTGGTCGTCGCGCATGCGGCCAACAACATGATCAATGACTATTTCGATACGGAAGCCGGGATCGACACCGACGAGTACGTCAGGGCCCTCTATGCGCCGCATCCGATCCTTTCGGGCTGGCTGACCAAGGGGCAGCTGCGCAACGCGATCCTGGTCGCCAACGCCATCGATCTGGCCATCCTGCTGCTTTTGATGTGGGCGCGCGGGCCACTGGTGGCGGCGTTTGCCCTGGCCGGCCTGTTCATCAGCGTCTTCTACGTGGCGCCGCCCATCAGCCTCAAGAGGCGCGGCCTGGGCGAGCCGGGCGTGTTCCTCACCTGGGGCCCGCTCATGATCGGCGGCAGCTATTTCGTGGCCACCGGCACCATCCCCGGCTGGGTCTGGCTGGCCTCGCTGCCCTACGCCATCCTGGTCACCACCGTCCTGTTCGGGAAGCACATCGACAAGATCGAACCCGACGCGGAGCGCGGGATACGGACGCTGCCCGTCATCCTCGGCGAGCGCAACGCCCGCCTGGTGGCCATGGGCCTGATGATCGCGTTCTACCCCATCGTCATCGGCTCGGCCCTGGCGGGATTGATCGGCCCCTGGGTCCTGCTCGTTGTCCTCGCCATCCCGCGGCTCATCCAGGTCCTGCGCCAGTTCTCGAAGGCCAGACCCGCGTCGCCGCCCCACAGCTATGTGGGCTGGCCCCTGTGGTTCGTGGGTGGAGCTTTCTTCCACACCCGTCGAGCCGGGGCGACGCTGATCCTGGGCCTGCTCCTGAACGTGCTGCTACCGGTCAGCCTGCCGTGGCTGTCCTGACCGACGCGGGGGTGGTGGAGGGCATCCACCTCCACCTCGACCGTGGCGAGCCGATGCGGGTCGTCGAAACGGCCGAACTGGTGGCGGGCCATGGCCTGGTGGGGGACCGGATGGCCGGCCTCGGGATCCCCGGCAGTCACGTGACACTGATCGCGGCCGAGGGTATCGAGGCCATGGTGAGCGAAACCGGTATCCCGTTGGTGCCCCACCAGACGCGACGGAACATCCTGACCCGCGGCGTGGACGTGCGTTCCCTGGTGGGACGTCGGTTCCAGGTCGGGGCAGCGGTCTGCTATGGGGTCAAAGAGTGCGCCCCGTGCAACCACCTCGAGTCACTCACGTATCCGGGGACTCGCGCCGGACTGGCCGGCCGCGGCGGCCTGCGGGCGGACGTGCTGACTGGTGGACCCATCCGTGTCGGCGATCCAATCACCGTCCTCGCCGACTGACCGAACCGGGCCGAGGGTGGCGGGCACGCCCCGCCGTGCCCCCGCTGACGGGCTCTTCGAGCCCGGCTCGATCTCCTGGAGAGTTGACCGTGAGAGCGTCGTCCTGGCAGGCGGCACGTGTGCCCTGCTGATGCAGATCGCTCACCCCGCGGTCGCTGCCGGGGTGGACGCCCATTCCGACTTCCGATCCGATCCGTTTTCGCGCCTGCGACGGACGCTGGGCGCCAGCTGGGCGATCGTGTTCGGGGATCGTTCCTCGGCGGAGCGGGCCATTCGGCGGATCAACGCGGTCCACGAGTTGGTTTCGGGGGTCGTGTCCGAGACCGGCCGGCCGTACCGGGCCCTCGACCCCGCCCTGCTCCTGTGGGTCCATGCCACCCTGGTCGACACGGCGCTCCGGATGCACCACCGGTTCGTCGCGCCGCTCAGCCCGGAGGAAATGGACGACTACCACCTCGAGGCGGCCGAGGTAGCCGTGCGACTGGGCGTGCCCGAGGCCATGCTGCCTCCGACGGTGGCCGGTCTGCGAGCGTGGATGAACGATCTGATCGCTGCGGGTGAGGTCCGGGTTGGCCCCACCGCCCGCCGCCTGATGCCCTCTATCCTGTACCCGACCCGCTTCCCACCCCGCGTGGTGTGGGACGCGGCCCACCTCGCATCGGTGTCCATCCTCGACGCTCGAATCCGGCGCCAGTACGGCCTGCCGTGGAATCACCGTCGGGATCGTGGTGTGGCCCGCCTTGCCGCGGCCAGCCGTCGCATCGTCCCGCGGCTCCCGCCGGCAGTCCGGTACGTGCCGCCGGCGCGGGGTCGATCGGCCGGCTGAGCCGGCTGTCGGGCCCGACTATGATGGCGCCGCATCGGCGCCACCTGCCCGTCGAGCGCCGGCCGCTACGCTGAGTCATGTCGAGATTCACGACCCTTGCCGCCGTGGCGGTGGCCATGACCTACCTCCTGGTGCTGGTTGGGGCCGTCGTCCGCGCCACCGATTCGGGGCTTGGCTGCCCTGAATGGCCGACCTGTCACGGCTCGTGGATCCCGCCCCTCAACGATCCCCACGCCATCATCGAGTGGAGCCACCGGACCGTGGCCGCCCTGACCGGGGCGGCGGTGGCGGCGCTGGCCCTCGTCGCGGTCCTCGGACATCGTGACCGTCCGGCCCTCGTCGGGGGCAGCGTCGCGGCGGCGGCCCTCGTCGTGTTCCAGGCCTGGCTCGGCAAGGTCGCCGTCGAGAGCGACTTGTCCGGCGAGATCGTGACGGCCCACCTGGCCACGGCCATGGGCCTGTTCGCGGTCCTGCTCTTGGTGTGGGTCCGCAGCCGCTACCCGCGCCGACTTCCGCGGACCGGCGGATGGAGCCGCTTCACGATCCTGGCCGGCCTCACCGCGTTGGGGACCTACGGCCTCATGCTGCTCGGCGCCCACGTCACGGCGACGGGGACGGCCCTCGTCTTCGAGGACTGGCCGTTCATGGACGGTGGCCTGTTCCCGGCCCTCGATCCGAGCGTGCTGCCCCACGTCCTCCATCGCTGGGCGACGGTCGCGGTCGGCCTGCTGGTGGTCGGGCTGGTGGTCGCGGCCGGCCGAGGAAAGGAGTCGGCTCCGCTACCAGCGACCGCCTCCCTGGCCGGCATCCTGTACGTGGCCCAGGTGGTGGTCGGCGGCGCCCAGGTCCTGACCAACCTCGCCCCGTGGGCCCAGGTGGCCCACGTCGCCCTCGGCGCCGCCGTCTTCGGGCTGCTCACCGCACTGGCCGTGATGGCGCATTACGTCGGTCGGCTGGCCAGCGCCACCGAGGCCGAGACGGGCACGCCGCCGACCGCCCCTGCCGACCTCCTCCGTGCCTATGTGGCCCTGACCAAGCCGCGGATCATCGAGCTGTTGCTGGTCACCACAGTCCCGACCATGGTCCTGGCCCAGGGCGGGATCCCGCCCCTGCCCCTGGTCGGGGCCGTGCTGATCGGCGGGTCGTTGGCCGCCGGGGGCGCGAATGCGATCAACCAGTACCTCGACCGCGATATCGACGAGCGGATGCGCCGGACCCGCAATCGCCCGCTCCCGCGCCATGCCGTGTCACCGCGCGCGGCCCTGGCCTTTGGCCTCGTCCTCAGCGTCGTCTCATTCGCCTGGTTGGCTGTGACCGTGAACCTGCTGAGCGCGGTGCTGGCCGCGAGCGCCATCGTCTTCTATGCGGTCGTCTACACCGCCGTCCTCAAACGGTCGACCCCACAGAACATCGTCATCGGTGGGGCAGCCGGCTGCGTCCCGGTCCTGGTCGCCTGGGCAGCGGTCACGAACACGGTTGGCCTCCCAGCGATCGTCCTGTTCGGGGTCATCTTCGTCTGGACCCCGCCCCATTTCTGGGCGCTCGCTCTCCGCTATCGGTCCGACTACGAGGCGGCGGGGGTACCGATGCTGCCGGTGGTCAGCGGCGAAGTCGAGACGGCGCGCCAGATCCTGCTCTACTCGCTGGTCCTGGTGGCGGTCAGCCTCGTCCTGCTGCCGGCGGCGGGGATGGGCGTGGTCTACTTCGTCGCCGCCACGGGCCTGGGCCTGGGCTTCGTCGTCCGGGCAGTACGGGTTCGCCGTTCGCCCGCCGCCGGCCCGGCGGCCATCGGTCTGTTCCGCTATTCCACCCTGTACCTGACCCTCCTGTTCGCCGCGGTCGCGGCCGACACCCTGGTCCGGGCGGCGGTCGGCTAAGGGCCGGCCTCAGCCTCGAGGGCATCCTGTCGCGCCTCGGCGCGAGCGTTCCGCCGCTCCTCCTGGCGTACCCAGGCCGCGACGGCGAGCAGCATGGCCAGCACGAAGGTCAGGTCGCCCCACACCCACATCAGGGTCCCGGCGGCCTGCTGGTCGAGGAGCGGAACCGGACCCCAATCGCGGGCGAGGGCGGCGTAGTGGGAGTACAGGACGACCCCGGCGTTCATGATCGCCACGCCCAGGAACGAGTTCTGGGGCATGGCCAGGAAGAGGTAGAGGAGGCGGACGGCGTGGGGGAGGCGCCAGGGGCCCGGATCTGCGCCGATCACCGGGAACCAGAACAACAGCGCGGCCCCAAGCAGGGTGGCATGCTGGAGGACGTGGACCCACTGCACCTCGAGGGCGTAGTCGTACAGCTCCGAGAAGTGCCATCCCCAGTTCGCCGCCGCGAACAGGAACCACGTCAGCAGCGGGAAGGTGATGACCGTCACCAGCCGGCTGTGGAGGATCACGAGGAACCTGCGGCGGCTGTCCTGGTCCACCGCTCGAAGCAGGAGCGTGACCGGGGCGGCCAGCAGGAGCAGCGGGGCGGCGACGAACTGAAGGAGAAGGTGCTGGACCATGTGGACGGTGAGCAGGGCCCCGGAGTAGGTCTCGATGGGGGAGAGCAGGGCGGCCACGATGGCGAGCAGCCCGCCCGCCCACGCCCAGTGGCGAAGGCGCGGCACGGGATTGCGGGGATGACGCCTGCGGACACGACGAGCGAGCCACCCGTATCCGATGGCGGCGACGAGGACCCCGATCACCGGCAGCGGGTCCAACATCCAGGCCCACAGCAGGTCGGGCCAGGTAGGAGGCGGCGGGACCGGGCCGTGGGCCTCCACCGCTCCGGGCACCGCACAGGCCGCGGCGAGCATCACCGCCGCTCCGGCGCCGGCCACCGCCGTCCGCCGCGTCGGGCCCTGCCACCAACCTCCGCGCATCGCCGCATTCTCGGTCATCTCGCCGCGGAATCACGTTGGCCGTCCCGATTCTTCATCGGCCTGCTGTTGATGACCGTGCTCGGCGGATGCAACCCGGTCGCGCCCGCCGGCGGCGGGGGAATCCCGTACCCGCGCGGCGCCGTGGTGGTCGTTCGGATGGAGTCCATCGGCGGATTCGCCCTCTACGAGGCGCTGTTCACCAGCATCCCCGGCTTCACCCTCCTGGGCGATGGGCGCGTCATCATCGTCGGCGTCCACGACCCGTCCGTTCCCGGCCCGGCCGCCCCCGACCTCCGGGTCCGGCGTCTGACGGAGCAGGGCATCCAGTCCGTCCTGCTCCGGCTCGGGGAGAGTGGCCAGCTCGACGACAGCGCGTCGTGGACCGGCCGCCAGGCGACGGTGGTTGACGCGGCGACGACCCGGTTCACGGTGCGGGCACATGACCGCGAGGTCGTGGTCGACGTCTACGCGCTGGGCATGGCGTCCGAGCAGGGCGTGACCGTCGACCTGCCGCCCGACGAGCAGGCGGCGCACGAGGCGCTGACAGCGGTCGAGGCCGATCTCCTCGATCTCGATTCATGGGTGCCCGCCGACGAGTGGGCCGATCCGGGCTGGCAGATCTATGAGCCGCCGGCGATCCGCCTCCTGATCGGGAACGTGGACGGCGAAGAACCGATGCCCGAGGCGGGGGAGCCGATGGAGTGGCCCGGCACGATCCCGCCCGGCCAGCTCGGCCAGGAAAGCCCCCTCGAGGCTCTGCGCTGCGGGGTGGTGGCCGGGGCGGAGGCCGGAACCTGGTACGCCGCGTTGCGGCAGGCCACCGAGGTGACGCGCTGGTTCCATGACGGCCACCTGTATCGCGTCGTTCCGCGCCCCCTCCTGCCCGACGAGGAGCTCACCTGCGGGACCCTCGAAGGCTGAACCTATTGGGCGGAACCAACGCGGCCGTGGCGGCGTCTGGCAGGTATGACACGACCCGGTCGCGCCCTGATCTTCGGTGTCCCGATAGCCATCGTGCTGGCTGGATGCAGCCTCGTCAGCCCGGCTCCGCAAGGCGGGGATGGCGGCATCCCCCATCCGGCCGGCTCCGAGGTGGTCGTCCGCATCGCGTGGACCGGCGGCTTCGTTCCGTACCAGTACCACTTCACCTCGCTCCCGCGCCTCACCCTGCTCGGCGACGGGCGAGTCCTGGTGGAGGGCCCTCAAATTGAGATCTACCCGCCACCGGCGCTCCCCAGCGTTCAGACCCGCCGCCTGACCGAGGAAGGCATTCAGTCCGTCCTGTTCCGGATCCTGGAGACGGGGCTGTTCGATGCGAGCCACTCCTACGACGCCGCCACCCAGTTCATCGCCGATGCCAACTCGACCGTCTTCACCGTCCGCGCCGACAATCGTGAGGTCGTGGTCGACATCTACGCCCTCGGGCTGCTGACCGATCCTATCGGGGCTCCAACCGGCGTCCCGACCGATGAGCTCGAGGCCCATGATCGGCTCACCGCGTTGGAACGGGACCTCATGGACCTTGACGCCTGGATTCCCGCCGACGACTGGGCCGAGCCGTCCTGGCAGACGTACCAGCCGGAATCGCTGCGGCTGGTGATCGCGAACATCGATGATCAGCCGCCCGATCCGGACGGACTCGACGCCGAGCCCGTCGCATGGCCCGTCGGCACCGACCCCGACCAGTTCGGGACGCCGAGCACCATCCAGGACTTCCGATGCGGGGTGGTCGGCGGCGAAGAGGCGGCGGCCTGGTACGCGGCCCTGTCTCAGGCCAACACCCTGACCCGCTGGTCGCATGACGGCCACCTGTACTCGGTGGCTCCCCGGCCGCTTCTCCCTGACGAGCCGCTCGACTGCGGCCAGACCGAGGGCTGACACGCCTCCGGCCTGACTCGACGGGTACAATGCCCGCCGTGCCGCGGTCGAGCACCCTTCGACCGGCTGGCCTGACCGGGCGCGTCCGGCGTCGGTCACGCGCCTTCCACACAGGAGCCACTCGTGGGACTGATGCGAGCACGGGTCCCCCACCGCTGGCGGCGGACGATGATCCGCCTGGCTGCCGTCTGCCTGCCGGCCCTCCTGCTGGCCGGCTGCCTCTTCCCTCCCGAGCCGATGACGACCGAAGCGGAAGAGGTCCGGACGCTGTTCCTCGTGATCTTCGGGCTCGGAGCCATCGTGTTCGTCGGCGTCGAGGGCTTCCTGCTGTACGCGATCGTCCGCTACCGGCGCAAGGACGACCGGCTGCCGGAACAGCATCACGGCAACACCAAGGTCGAGATCGTATGGACCGTGATCCCCACCGTGATCGTCCTGATCCTGTTCGTGACCAGCATGTTCACGCTCGGCAATATCACCGTCCGCAGCGACGATCCGATCCGGATCGAGGTCGAGGGCCAGCAGTTCTCGTGGACGTTCCGCTATGACAACGGCTACGCCGTAACCGGCAGTTTTCTCGATCCCCCGGTTCTGGTCGTCCCGACCGGTCAGGCCGTCCGCCTCAGCCTGGTCAGCCGCGACGTGATTCATTCCTTCTTCGTCCCTGCCTTCCTGGTCAAGACCGATGTCGTCCCGTTCGGCCAGGGCCAGGCACCCAACGAGCTTGAGTTCACGGTCACCACGGCGGGGACCTATCGCGGCCAATGTGCCGAGTTCTGCGGCACGCTGCACGCCGACATGACCTTCGCCGTGCAGGCTATGGAGCCGGCGAAGTTCGAGGAGTGGCTGTCAACCGCGGCCAGCGCGACCCCAACCCCGGCGGCATCGGTACCCCCCAACCTTCAGGTTGTGGAGCTGACGGCTGACAACATCGAGTTCAGCGTTGACCAGCTGCAGATCCCGGCCGGCGAGCGGTTCATCATCCGCTTCACGAATGCCGAGGGCGTCGACCACAACGTCTCGATCTACGACGGAGATACGACCCTGTTCACCGGCGCGAAGGTGACTGGGCCGGACGTGACGGTTGATTATCTGGTCCCCGCCCTGGAGCCGGGCGGGTACACCTTCATTTGCGACTTCCACCCGATCCAGGCCATGACCGGTACCCTGACCGTGAACTGAGGATCGGCGGAGGACGATGGCGACGACCACCCTGGCCCCTGGCAGCAAGGCCTACGAGCGCTCGTGGGTCCTTGACTGGCTGACCACGGTCGACCACAAGAAGATCGGGGTCCTGTACATCGTCAACGGGTTCGCGTTCTTCTTCTTCGCCGGCTTGCTGGCCCTCGTCATCCGGACCGAGCTCGCGGTCCCTGGTCTGCAGTTCGTCGACGAGAGCACCTTCAACCAGGCATTCACGATGCACGGCACGTTGATGATCTTCCTGTTCGTCGTGCCCGTCTTCTCCGGCTTCGCCAACTACGTCGTCCCGCTCATGCTCGGCGCGCCGGACATGGCCTTCCCACGGATCAATGCCCTGTCGTTCTGGATGCTGCCGCTGGGCGGGGCGCTGATCGTGTCTGGCTACCTGGTGGGTGGGGCCGCGGCCGGCGGCTGGACCGGGTACAACCCGCTCACCCAGGAGCAGTTCTCGCCCGGCGATGGAACCGACCTGTGG
>JBOGTA010000019.1:0-15406 GCA_050695855.1 Candidatus Limnocylindria bacterium | reverse complement strand
CCTTCCTCACCGCCGAGCATGGCAAGGTCCACACCGACGCCATGGGCGAGGTGGCTCGCGGCCTGGAGAACCTGGAGTTCGCGACCGGCGTGCCGCACCTGCTCAAGGGCTCGTTCAGCGAGCAGGTGAGTGGCGGGATCGACGTGTACCAAATCCGCCAGCCGCTCGGTGTCGCCGCCGGCATCACTCCGTTCAACTTCCCGGCCATGGTCCCGATGTGGATGTTCGGCAACGCCATCGCATGCGGGAACACCTTCGTCCTAAAGCCGTCGGAGAAGGATCCGTCCGCATCGGTGTACCTCGGGGAGCTGCTCAAGGAGGCCGGCGTCCCGGATGGGGTGTTCAACGTGGTGCACGGCGACAAGGTCGCGGTCGACGCCATCCTCGAGCACCCGGGCATCGCGTCGGTCAGCTTCGTGGGCTCCACGCCGGTGGCGCGCCACATCTATGAGAGCGGCACCCGCCACGGGAAGCGGGTCCAGGCCCTGGGCGGGGCCAAGAACCACATGGTGGTCCTCCCCGACGCGGACATCGACATGGCCGCCGATGCGGCCGTCTCCGCGGCGTACGGCTCAGCCGGCGAGCGCTGCATGGCCATCAGCGTGGTGGTCGCGGTGGGCGGCGTGGCCGATCCGCTGGTCGATGCCATCAAGCTCCGCCTCCCGAAAATCAAGGTCGCGCCCGGTGATGAGCCGGGGGCCGAGATGGGTCCCCTGATCACCCGCGAGCACCGCGACAAGGTGGCCACCTACCTCGACAGCGGGCCGGCCCAGGGGGCCGATCTGGTCGTGGACGGCCGCGAGCATCCGCTGTACCAGGACGGGAAGGGCTTCTTCCTGGGCGTGTCGCTGCTGGACAAGGTCACACCCGACATGGACTGCTACCGCAACGAGATCTTCGGACCGGTGATGGAGGTCGTCCGAGCGGATTCCTACGCCGATGCGGTAGGCATCATCAACGACAACCCGTACGCCAACGGCACCGCCATCTTCACCCGCGATGGCGGGGCGGCCCGCCAGTTCCAGTTCGACATCGACGTCGGGATGGTGGGCATCAATGTCCCGATCCCGGTCCCGGTGGCGTATTACTCGTTCGGAGGCTGGAGGAACTCGCTGTTCGGGGACCTGCACATGTACGGACCGGAGGGCATCCAGTTCTACACCCGCGCCAAGGTCGTCACCGCACGCTGGCCCGACCCGGGCACCAGCAAGGTCGACCTCGGCTTCCCGCGCACTCGCTGAGGGCCGGACGATCCCCTCAGCGGGGACGCAGGCGAACGACGGGGATCTCGCGATCGGTTTTGGACCGATACCTCACGTACTCCGGGGCCTTGACCGCGAGTAGTTTCCACGCCTCTTCCAGTTCAACTCCGTCTAGTGCATCGGCCCGGACGGAGATGGGCCGGCCGTCCCCGAACTCGATCGTCGCCTCTGGACGCTTGGCCAGGTTGTAGAGCCATGCCGGGTGCCGCGCGGCGCCGGCGAGCGAGGCGACCACCAGCCACGAGCCGCCGGGTTCCTCGACGTAGCCGAGCATCGCCGTGCGTGGCTCTCCGGACTTCGCCCCGATGCTCTCCAGGAGGAGCGGATGCAACCCACCCTGGGTATGACCGCCGCCGCGACGGCGGAAGGCGAGACGCTGCAGCCGGCTCATGCGGCTCGCCAGCCAGCCTGGGAAGCGGGGGTACGGCGTACCCCGCGTCCCGGCCGGCGGGATCTTCATGGCCACGACCAAAGTCTACCGGCGACGGCGATCCCGAAGGCGGAACGCGTCAAGCGGCAGGCCGCCCATGCCGGACGCGCGTGACACAATCGGTTCGTGAGCGACCAGGATGCGCGCCGGTTCGAGACCTTGACCGTCCACGCCGGGTTCGAACCGGATCCCACCACCGGTGCGGTGGTCCCGGCCATCCAGCCGGCCGCCACGTTCGAGCAAGATGCAGTGGGCCGTCCCCGGTCCGGATATGAGTACGGGCGCACCGGCAACCCCACCCGGGACGCCCTGGAGCGTGCCGTGGCCGAGCTCGAGGGCGCGAGCCACGGAGTCGCATTCGCCTCCGGGATGGCCGCCACCCAGAACCTGCTGTATCTCCTCGATCCGGGCCAGCGGATTCTCCTCGGCGACGACGTGTACGGCGGCACCTGGCGCCTGGCCCAGAAGGTGTGGAACCGATACGGCGTGCACGTCGACGTCGTGGATCTCCGGGACCTTGACGCGGTTGCCTTCGCCCTGACCGATCAGACCCGGATGGTCTGGCTCGAGAGCCCAACCAATCCGTTGCTCAAGGTGGTGGACATCAGCGCGGTGGCTCGCCTGGCGGCCACCGCCGGCGCGCTGACCGTGGTCGACAACACGTTCGCCACGCCGTATCTCCAGCGGCCGCTGGAGTTCGGTGCGGACGTGGCTCTCCATTCGGCGACCAAGTACCTGGGCGGCCACTCGGACGTGGTGAGTGGCGTGATTGCCACTCGCTCCAGCGAGGTGGCCGAGCAGCTGCGCTTCCACCAAAACGCGGCCGGGGCCGTGCCCAGCCCGTTCGACTGCTGGCTCGTGCTCCGGGGACTGCGCACCCTCGCGGTCCGCATGGATCGCGCCTGCGCCAATGCGGCCATCCTCGCCGAGTGGCTTACCGGCCGGCCTGAGGTCAGCGCGGTCCATTACCCCGGATTGGCGGACCATCCCCAGCGGGCCCTGGTCGAGCGTCAGATGCGACTTCCCGGCGCCATGCTCTCGTTCCAGCTGGCCGGAGGTGCGGCGGAGGCCAACCGGGTTGCCGCCGCGACACGCATCTTCACCCTGGCCGAGTCGCTGGGCGCGGTGGAGTCACTGGTTGAGGTACCGGCGGTCATGACCCACGCGTCGGTGGCGGGCTCGCCGCTCGGGGTCCCTGCCGACCTGGTACGGCTGTCGGTCGGTATCGAGGCCGCGGAAGACCTGGTCGCCGACCTGCAGCAGGCCCTGACCGGCGGCTGACCGGAGCCAGGCCGATGACCACCGACCCCACACCCAAACCGGATGGCCCCACCGAGCTGGTCGAGACCGACTCGGGGGAGCTGGTCGAGCGACTGTCGACCGGGACCGCAACCCTGCTCCTGGTGTGGCTGGTCGTGGTCGGCGCGGGCAGCGCGCTCCTGGCGGCGTGGGTGGTAGCCAACATGGTCTTCGGGGAGCGGCTGGGAGCCGGGGCGCTGTTCAGCGATTTCGGGTTCTACGTGGCGCTGTACGGCGCGACGGGGCCCACCGTCCTCTGGCTGTCGGGCCGCGCGCAGGGCCACACCGCCCTGTGGTTCGTGGCGACCGCGGCCCGCATCGGTCTGTTCATGGCCGTCCTGACCATCGTCTTCGGGAGTCTGGTGACCTTCACGCTGGGCGCCGGAATCGGCCCAGGCACGCTGCTCCTGGGAGGCGCGATCCTGGTGGCGACCCTCGCCATCAGTGTGCTGTGGGGCTTGGCGACCTGGGCCGCCGACCGCTGGATCGCCTCCGCCCGCACTGCTTGAGGACGCCGGTAGCCCGCTCTACGGTTCGGGCAGCACCACCGGTTCGCCCACGTTGCTGAACTCGTACACCACGTCGAAGTCGAAGCTGGTGGGGACGCCCTCGTAGAAGCCGGTGAAGACGCCCCGGAAGTCCATGGCAACAGGCGAGCCGGTCTCGTCGACGAAGATGTCACTCTGGCTTTCTTCGATCGCAACCTCGGTCCAGCCCTGCGCTTCGAGCTCACTGATGTCGCCGCCCATCCAGACCAGGCTGCGCAGGTGGCGGGTCACCTCTCCGCTGCGCCGGATAAGCCCCTCGTACGACAGGTCGCCGGGTCCGCTCAGCCTGAAGAACGGGTTGAGCGGGGTGGTGGACTGGTAGCCCGGAATCTCGGACCACGTTCCGTCGTCATCGACATAAGCCCGACCGTCGACGATCAGCATCCGCAGGGTGACCTCCCCGGGCCCCACGTCGACGAGGGCATCGCCCACGCCATCCGCCCCGCGAACGTCCATGTCCATGCCCAGCGTGATGTTCTCCCTGGTTTCTCCCTGGGTCGCGGCCATGGTCCCCGAGACCACGATGTGGAAGGTGAACTGCTCGTCCAGGACGAGCGCCAGGAACATATCGATGATCTCGTCGGCGGTGGGCGGGGGCGGGGTCGGGGTCGCCGCCGGAGAGGGCGAAATCGAGGGCGAGGCCGATGGCTCGGCGGACGGAGAGGCGCAGGCCGAAACCAATGCCAACACGAAGGCCAGCGGGACCATCCCCCGTCGGAATGTGCTCAGCGGTAGCACTCCGCTGCGAAGGACGCCGAGTCTACGCCCCGCTCGGCACCCCTGGGAAGGGGTCGAAGGTCCTGTGGAGGGCCTTAGAGCCGGAGCGGCTTGGTGGAGGCGACGATGGCTGCGGGGTCGTCGCGCCACGTCTCGGGTTGAACGTCGACATACAGTTCGATTTCGTTGCCGTCCGGATCGGTGATGTAGACGCTGTGGGTGACGGTGTGGTCGGCCATCCCGGTGATGGGGACCACTTCGCGACGCAGCGTCTCGATCACCTCGCGGAGCTCGTCATCGGTCTCGCCGACCTTGAGCCCGAAGTGGTACAGGCCCAACCGTCGGCCAGGTGGGACCGGGGCGGGGGATGGCCCAACCTCCAACAACAGGAGCTCGTGATGTGTGCGGCCGGACGAGAAGACGGCCGCCATGTCGCCCATCTCCGCCACCTGGCCCCACCCCAGGACGTCCCTATAGAAATGGCGCGAGCGCTCCAGGTCCTTGACGTAGAGAACGATATGCCCCAGCTCCCTGACCTTCATCGGTCAGACCTCCCACTTTCGCAGCGTATCGGCGACCTCGACCGGCCCCTCGTAGGTGGTGGAAGCCTGGCTGACCGCCCACGACCCACCGTCCGAGTTGACCGGCAGGTGGGTCAGCACCATGCGTCCAACGCCACCCTTCTGGGCCACTTCCCCGGCCTCGGTGGGGAGCAGGTGCCCACGCCGCTCCGGCGGCTGGGCGTCATCCGCCAGTGACCGCAATGCGGCTTCGCAGATGAACAAGTCGGCCCGGTCGGCGAGGGTGTCCAGGGTCGGGGTCGGGGCGCTGTCCGCCGAATAGGCGATCGTCCGCCCCCCGTCCTCGCCCGCTCCCCGGGCCTCCATCCGGAAGCCCCAGGTCGGGACGAAGTGGACAGTGGGGGTCGGCTCGAACCGCAGGTCGCGGATGTTCAACGGCGAAACCCCGTCATGCTCCACGAAGGCAAAGCTGCGGGCGAAGTAGTCGGGCAGCCCGGCTCCGATGGCGACGTGCTCCATCTGCTCGGTCGCCCCTGGTGGGAGATAGACCAGCAGCTTCGGGTTGGCCTCGTCCTTCCATGGGAACGAGTAGCGGAGCGTCACCAGGTCGAGGAAGTGATCAGTATGCATATGGCTGATGACGATGGCGTCCAGCTCGAATGGGTTGCACAAGCGGAGCAGCTGGGCCACCGTGCCCGGACCGATGTCGACCATGACCCGGCTTCGGCCGCCCTCCAGCAGGTAGCCGGCGCAAGCCTCACCCGGGTTCGGTACGGCGGGCGAGCGCCCAAGGGTAGTGAAGCGCACGGATCCGCGGTGCGCTCAGCGGGACTCGATCGGAACGTAATCGCGCGCCGGCACCCCGGTGTACACCTGGCGGGGGCGGGCGATCTTGGTCTCGGGGTCCTCGATCATCTCCTTCCACTGGGCGATCCAGCCTGGCATCCGCCCCATGGCGAACAGCGCGGTGAACATGTTCTTTGGGAACCCGATGGCGCGGTAGATGAGGCCTGAATAGAAGTCGACGTTGGGGTATAGGCGGCGCTCGATGAAGTATTCGTCGCTGAGCGCCGTCTCCTCGAGGCGCTTGGCGATCTCGAACAGCTCCCCATCGGCGCCGAGGGCGGCCAGGACCCGGTCGGCCGTGGCCTTGATCAGCTTGGCTCGAGGGTCGAAGTTGCGGTACACCGGGTGTCCGAAGCCGGGCAGCTTGAAGCGGTCTTCGGGGTCCTTGGCCTTGGCCACCCACTTGGCGACGTCGCCACCGTCAGCGGCGATGCGCTCCAGGGTCTTGATGACCGTTTCGTTGGCCCCGCCGTGGAGCGGCCCCCACAGGGCGCTCATCCCGGCGCTGATGCAGGCGTACAGGTTCCCCTGGCCGCTGCCAACGTTGCGGACGGTGGCGGTGGACAGGTTCTGTTCGTGGTCGGCGTGCATGACCAGCAGCTGTTCCAGGGCGGCGCTGACCACCGAGCTCACCTGGTAAGGCTCGGCCGGGACGGCGAACATCATGTTCAGGAAGTTCGGAACGTAGTCCAGGTCGTTGCGGGGATAGACATACGGCTGGCCGATGCTCTTCTTGTAAGCCCAGGCCGCCAGGGTCGGGGCCTTGGCAATCAGCCGCCGAAAAGTGATCTCGACCGCCGTCCGGTTGAAGGGGTCGTGACTGTCCTGGTAGAAGGTCGACAGACCCACCGTGCCCGAGGCAAGGACCGCCATCGGGTGGGCGTCGTAGGGGAATGAGTCGAAGAATCGGCGCATCTCCTCGTGGATGAGGGTGTGGTGCACGATGTCATCCAGCCAGGCCGCGTACTCCGCCTCGGTGGGCAGCTCCCCGTAGATCAGGAGATAGGCCGTCTCGAGGAAGCTCGACCGGGCCGCGATCTGCTCGATCGGATAGCCCCGGTAGCGGAGGATTCCGGCTTCGCCGTCGAGGAAGCTGATCGCCGACGTCGACGCCGCCGTGTTCTTGTAGCCGGGGTCGAGCGTGACCAGGCCGGTCTCGGACCGCAATTGACCGATGTCGACCGCATCGTCGCCCTCACGAGCCCGCACGATGGGCAGATTGGCGGACTGGTCACCGACCCTGACCGACACCTGGTCCGGGCGGGTCAGGGTCTCGCCGCCGCTGCGACCGTCAGTTCGGCCGTCGGTGGTCATGCGGCCAGCGCTCCCACCGCGTCGCGCTCCTCGATGAGCTCTCGCAGCGTCGTATCGATCCGGTCCGCGGCCCACGCGTCGTGCTGGACGCCCTGCACGATCTCCACCTGCCCGGGCGCGGTCCCGCGCATCGGGTAGCCGAACACGATCCCGGCCGGCACCCCGTAGGCGGTCTCGTCGCCGGGGGAGGGAACGGCCGCCGAGAAGATCTGCCCGGTCGGGGCGGCGACGTTGCGCACCGTCTCGATCACGGCGTTCGCCGCCGACGCGGCGGAGGAAGCGCCGCGGGCCGCGATGATGGCCGCGCCCCGCTGCTGGACGGCAGCGATGAACTCGCCGCGCAGCCACGCGTCGTCGTTGATGACCTCGGCCGCCGCCCGACCGCCGATGGTGGCGTGGAACGCGTCGGGGAACTGGGTGGAGGAGTGGTTGCCCCAGATCACGAGGTCACGCACCTCGGCCACGCTGGCGCCCGCCCGACGGGCGAGCAGGGCCCGTCCCCGTTGTTCGTCCAGCATGGTCATGGCGAACCAGCGGTCCCGCGGAATCGAGGGCGCCGCTGCCGAGGCGATCAGGCAGTTCGTGTTGCACGGGTTGCCGACGACCAGGACCCGGACGTCGCCCGCGGCAGTGGCCGCCAGCGACCTGCCCTGGGCGCCAAAGATGCCGGCATTGATGCCCAGCAGGTCCTTGCGCTCCATGCCCGCTTTGCGCGGGACGGCCCCAACCAGCAGCGCCCAGTTGGCGCCCTCAAACGCTTCATCTGCCCGGGCGGTGGTCACCACCCCACGCAGGAGGGGGAATGCGCAGTCCTCGAGCTCCATGGCCACCCCCTCCAGCGACGGCAGGGCCGCCTCCAGCTCCAGCAGGCGCAGCTCCACGCTGGTCTGGGGTCCGAACATCTGGCCCGATGCGATCCGGAACAGGAGCGCGTAGCCTATCTGGCCGGCCGCGCCGGTAACCGCCACCGTCACAGACTGATCGGGCATCGATGCTCCTTGCGAGGGCCGAGTGTATCCCCCTCCGCCGGCCTCCGTTCGGACGGGTCAGCCTCGAGCGATGAAATCGCGGACGGCCACAGCGATCTCGTCACGCACCCGCCGGAACTCGGCCATCCGCGCCGCCTGGCCACCGGTTGCTGCCGATGGGTCGTCGAACATCCATCGCTCGACGCGGTTGGCCCCCGGAATCCAGGGGCACGCCTCACAGGCCTCCTCGCAGACAGGGATCAGCGCTTCCCAGGACTGGCCGATGTAGCGCTCCACCGTCTTGCTCGTCTGGTCGCGGATGTCAATCCCGAGCTCGTCCATGACGGCAATTGCCTCGGGCCGGACAGCAGTCGCCTCCATGCCCGCCGAATGGGCCTCGAACCGACCCTCTCCCCAGGCCCGAAGCATGGCCTCGGCCATCTGGGAGCGCGCGGAGTTGTGCTGGCACAGGAAGAGGACCCGGTCGGGCGCTGTCATTTCCAGAGCGTACTGCCGTTCAGAGGACCTTGCTGGGGACAGGCTGTGGACAATCGTCAACACTCGTTTCGAAAGTCGGGGATAAGCGGATTGCCTGACTCTATGACCAGCCGTTAACGTGCGGAGCGTCCCGAAGGGGCAGCCAACGGTGCCGTCGAGTCACATCAACGGCCCGAGGGCGGTCACTTCGGGACGCTCCGTTTCCCGGTCGGATCAGACCCTCTCAACTGGAGGACGCCATCGTGCCCCTGGGTCAAGCCCCCGACGCCGGCGGGAAGGTCCCGAACTGGCGATCGCCGGCGTCGCCCAGGCCCGGCATGATGTAGCCGCGCTCGTTGAGCTGGCGATCGACCGCTGCAACGTGTATCTCCACGTCAGGGTGCGCGGCGTTCAGCGTGGCGATTCCCTCCGGCGCCGCGATCAGCGACACCTGCTTGATGCGGATCGCCCCCCACGCCTTGAGGATGTCGACCGTCGCCGCACTGGATCCGCCGGTGGCCAGCATCGGGTCCAGGATGAGGCACACCTGCACGGTGGCTGCGTCGGGCAGCTTGTTGTAGTACTCCACCGGTTTGAGGGTCCGCTCATCGCGATACAGGCCGATGTGCCAGACCTCGGCCATCGGCATCAGCTCCAGCATGGCCTCGACCATGCCCAGGCCCGCTCGCAACACCGGAACCAGGCCCACCTTGGTCTCGAGTCGGGCGCCGTCCATCGGCTCCAGCGGCGTCTCGAGCCGATAGGCCCCAGTGGTTAGGTCGGCCATGGCCTCATAGCCGAGCAGCCACGAGAGCTCGCGGACCAGCTCGCGGAACGTCTTCGGATCCGTCGTCCGGTCGCGGAGGAGTGACAGCTTGTGGCCCACCAGAGGGTGATCGGAAACGTGGACCGTGGCGGGAAGAGATGCAGCCATTGGCGGCGATTCTAGCCGTGCTGGAATTGTGGTTGACGTTTTGACTGCCGGGCTACCAGAGATCGCGCGAGGCTGATACGCTATGAAACCGATATCCAATTCGCGTGCGCGCGCCTTGCGTGCCCGCCCGCCCGCACCGAGAGGATGTGCATATGGTCTTCGGCAAGCGTGACGCACGGGATGCACCGCAGGAAGAGATGATCGGATCGTTGTACTCGGAGATGGGGAGCGAATCGCCGGGGACATCCTCCAGCGACGGTCGCCGCGAGTCCAGCGAGGGCATCCTCGATTCCCACGCGCGGTTCAACGGCAAATTCGTCAGCGACCGGGACCTGCGCATCGATGGCGAGGCGCAGGGCGAGATCGAGTGCCAGGGGACCCTGGTCCTCAGCCCGCAGGCCCGGGTGCGCGCCAGCATCAAGGCCCACAACGTCGTCGTCAACGGCGACTACGAGGGCAACGTGGACTCCGGTGGCCGATTCGAGATCGGCTCAACCGGCCGCGTGAAGGGAGAGGTCAAGACCCAGGTCCTGGTCATCAAGGAAGGCGCGTTCTTCGAGGGCGCGGTGGTGATGGCCCGCAAGGCACCGGCTGAGGGTGCGCCGCCGCCCGTCGCGGCGCCGAGTGCCGAAGGCAGGTCCGCATCGTCGAAGTCGGGGAGCGGCGGGACGGCCTCATCGGCCTCCGCCGACTCCGGCGCAGCCGCCGCCCACTCAGACGATGCCCTTTTCTCGAAGGAAATTAGAGACGAGCCGGCGCCAGCAGCCGCGGGCAGCCGGCAGGCCACCGGTCCGGGCGACGACATCAGGTAGCCCGGCGCTCATCGTCGAGGTCACTCGCGGGGACCGGGTCGAGTCCCGCCACCGCGGGACCATCGCCGTGGTCGGCACGGACGGCAAACTCATCGCCCACCTGGGGACCGACGAGGAACCGATCCTCCTGCGCTCATCGGCCAAGCCCTTTCAGCTGGCGCCGTTCGTGGCGTCCGGGCACTTCGATGCCTACGACTTCCCCGACCCGACCCAAACCATGGCGGTCATGGCCGCCAGCCACGCTGGTGAGGACCGCCATGTCCGCCTGGTCCAGGGTGCGCTTCGGGCTGGGGGACTGAGCCGATCTGCCCTCCAGTGTGGGACGCACACCCCGTTCGATGCGGAGACCGCCCAGCGCCTGGCGCGTGATGGGGAGCCGCCCACCGAACTGCGCCACAACTGCTCGGGCAAGCATGCTGCCATGGTCCTGCACGCCAAAGCCGCCGGCTGGGACATCGACACCTACTGGCAGCCAGACCATCCGGTTCAGAAACTGGCGCTGGAGACCGTTGCCGCGGTATCCGGCGTGCCGGCGCGCCGGATCGCCACCGCGACCGACGGCTGTGGGGTGGTGAGCTTCGCCCTCCCCCTAAGCGCCATCGGACGCGCCTATGCACGCCTGGCGGATCCGACCGGACTGACCGATGCCGCCCTGCGCGAGGCCCTGACCCGCATCCGCGACGCGATGCTGGCCCATCCCGAGCTGGTTTCCGGCGAACGGCGACAGTTCGATACCGATCTGATGCGCGCTGCTCCAGGGCGCCTGGTGGCAAAGGGCGGTGCCGAGGGGCTGCGCTGCGTGGGTGTCCTGCCCGGAGGAATCGGCGGAGACGCGTCGGCGGTGGGCGTGGCGGTGAAGGTCGAGGATGGTGACGCCGCCCGTCGCGCGGGGGTTGCCGCCACCTGCGAAGTCCTGCGCCAGACCGGATTCCTGGGGGAGGTCGAGCTCACCCAGCTGGCCCCGTATGCTGCCGCGCCGATCCGCGACCTGCCCCGTGGCGAGGTCGTCGGCGAGGTCCGCCCCGCCTTCACCCTGGCTCACTGATGCCGCGCATGCCTGCCCGTGAGTGATGCGCAAACCAGGTCACTTCGCGGCAGCGCTGGCCCTGCTCATGGCCACGGCGTGCACCGCGACCGCTGAGCCAAGCCCGTCCCGGTCGGGGCTGCGCTACGTGGCTCTGGGGGACTCGTACACCATCGGCACCTCGGTCTCGTCGGCCGACAGCTGGCCCAGCCAGCTGGTGGCACGGATGGGCGGTCAGCTTGAGTTGGTGGCCAACCTGGGGATCAACGGCTACAGCAGCGCCGACCTGATCGCCGCCGAGCTCCCCGCCCTGACCGACCTGGGGCCGGAATTCGTGAGCGTCCAGATCGGCGTCAACGACGTCGTCCGCGGCGTCCCGGAGGCGAGCTACCGCGAGAACGTGGCGCTCATCCTCGACGCGCTGCTCGAGCATCTTCCCGCCAACCGTATCCTGGCCGTGGCCACGCCCGACTACACGCTGACCCCAGCCGGCTCGTCGTTCGGCGACCCGGTTCAGCAGAGCGCGGCGATTGCCCGCTTCAACGATGTGCTCCGCTCGGCCGCCGATGCGCGCGGTATTGCGTTTGTGGCGGACATCTTCGAGATCTCGGGCCGTGTCGCCTCGGATCGGTCCCTGGTTGCCTCCGACGGACTCCATCCCAGCGGGGCGCAGTACACCCTGTGGGTCGACGCGATCCAACCGGTCGTCGTGGAGTTGCTGGCTGAGACCTGAGGCAAGGGCCTACCATCGTGCCTGAATCGGGGGGCCGGGCGGTACCATCGCGGAGCCCATGAGCCCCCAACCCACGACCAGCACCGACGACCGGCCGATTCGGGTCCGGATGGCGCCCAGCCCCACAGGGCCGCTGCACATCGGGACCGCGCGGACCAGCCTGTACAACTACCTGTTCGCGCGCGCCACCGGCGGGACGTACGTGCTCCGCATCGAGGACACCGACCTCGCCCGCAGCACGCCCGAGTTCGAGCACGACATCCTCGACAACCTCCACTGGCTGGGGATCACCTGGGACGAGGGGCCGCAGACGGCAGGCGGGGAGGACATCGGTCCATTCGGGCCCTACCGCCAGAGCGTCCGCATGGACCGATACGCCCGCGAGGCGGATCGGCTCCTCCAGAGCAGGGCCGCCTACCACTGCTGGTGCACGCCGGAAGAGCTCGACGCCGTCCGCCGCGAGCAGGAGGCCCAGCGGGAAGCCCCCCGCTACAACGGCCGCTGCCTGCGCCTGACCGATGCTGATCGGGCCGCCTTCGAGGCCGAGGGCCGCCGTCCAGCCGTCCGCTTCCGCGTCCCGGCGGAATCCATCCGCTTCGACGACCAGATTCGCGGCGAGGTGGAGTTCGACAACGCCCTGCTGGGGGACTTCGTGATCGTACGCGCCGACGGGGTCCCCCTCTATCACTTCGTGGTGGTCGTCGACGACGAGCAGATGGAGATCAGCCACGTCATCCGAGGCGAGGACCACCTGTCCAACACGCCCAAGCACATCGCCCTGATCCGGGCCCTCGGCTATCGGGAGCCGGTCTTCGGTCACATCCCGCTCATCCTGAACCCGGATCGGTCGAAGATGAGCAAGCGCAAGTCGCAGACCGCCATCAGCGACTACCGGGCCCAGGGTTACCTGCCCGAGGCGATGGTCAACTTCCTGGCCTTTCTGGGCTGGTCGCCGGGGACCGAGGAGGAGATCTTCAGCCTGGATGAGCTGGCCGCGCGCTTCGAGATCGGGGAGGTCCACAAGGCCGGGGCGGTCTTCGACCGCGACCGGCTCGACTACCTCAACGGGGTCTACATCCGTTCCCTGACCGATGCCGACCTCGCCCTGCGGCTGCGCCCGTTCATGCCGGATGCGATCTCGGATGCGACGCTGGCCGGGCTGGTGCCGCTGGTACGCGAGCGCATGGTGCGCCTGACCGATGCGGTCGAGCTGTCCGAGTTCCTGGCCGAGCCCGACGAGGTGGTGGCCAGTTGGTGGGCAGTGGACGACCTGCTGCCCACGGGTCGCGACGCGGCTGAGGTGGCCGGCGCGTTGGGGGTCGCACGCGACGCGCTGGTGGCCTGCGGGGAATGGTCGGCCGAAGCGCTGGAGGCCGCGGGCCGTGGCGCCGCCGAAGGGCTTGGCTGGAAGGCCGGCGACTTCTTCCGCCCCATCCGGCTGGCGGTGACCGGGAAGGCGGTCTCCCCGCCACTGTTCGGCTCCATGGTCCTGCTGGGCCGTGAACGAACGCTGGCCCGGCTGGAAGCGGCGTTGGAGCGGCTGCGGGCCGGGGCGCTGGCCTGACGGTGGCCTTGCGGTGACGGCGACCATCACCTGTCTGTCCTGCGGCGCAGCCAATCTGTCTGGATCGCGCTTCTGCTCGTCCTGCGCCACGCCATTTGAGGCGCCTCCCGCCTCGCAGGGCGAGACCCGGAAGACGGTCACCATCCTGTACTGCGACGCCATCTCGTCCACGGCCCTCGGAGAGCGGATCGACCCCGAATCTCTGCGGTCGCTGATGACCAGCTATTTCGATGTCATGCGGGAGGTGATCGAGTTCCACGGAGGCGTGGTCGAGAAGTTCATCGGTGATGCGGTCATGGCCGTATTCGGGGTGCCCACCGTGCATGAGGATGACGCGCTGCGCGCCTGCCGGGCCGCGGTCGAGATCCGCGATCGACTGGCTGAGCTGGACGCGGCAATCCACGCCGAGCGGGGCTCAACCGTGGAGTGGCGGATGGGGATCAACACCGGCGAGGTGGTGGCGGGCGACGGGAGCGCGGCGCAACGAATCGTGACCGGGGATGCGGTGAATGTCGCGGCCCGCCTGGAGGGCGCGGCCGCCCCGGGCGAGATCCTGCTGGGTGCCGATACCGTCGCCATGGTCCGCTCGGCCGTCTCGGCCGAGGCCGTCGAGCCACTTTCCCTGAAGGGCAAGGCGGACCTGGTTGCGGCATGGCGCCTGTTGGGGGTGGTCGACACCGTCGGCCGCCACACCCGTCCGCTCGAGGCGCCGCTGGTTGGGCGCCGCCGCCCCCTGCGGCTGCTGGACGAAGCCTTCCGTGAGGCGATTGACGAGCAGATCTGCCATCTGTTCACCGTCCTGGGGGTGGCCGGCGTCGGAAAGTCACGGCTGGTGGAGGAGTTCATCGGGTCGCTCGGAGAGCAGGCACAGGTGGCGACCGGCCGATGCCTCGCCTATGGCAACGGAATCACGTATTGGCCGGTTGCCGAGGCCATCCGGAACGGGGTCGGCATTCGGGAGGGGGACGCGGCTGAGGTGGCACGCGAACAACTGAATCGCGTGCTGACCGAAGAGCCCGAGGCCGAGCGGATTGTCGAAATTGTGGCGGGCATCATCGGTCTGGATGCCGCCAGCCCTCCTCCCGAGCAGATCTTCTGGGCCATTCGCAAGACGTTCGAGCTTCTTGCTCGTCAGCGTCCGCTGGTGCTGGTGTTCGACGACTGCCAGTGGGGCGAACCAACGTTCCTCGACCTGGTGGAGCATATCGCCGACTGGACGCGTGACGCCCCGATCCTGCTCGTGGTGATGGCCCGATCGGAGCTGATCGAGAAGCGGCCGGCGTGGGGTGGCGGCAAGCGCTGGTCGACCACCGTGCAGCTCGAGCCCCTGTCGGAGGGCGAGAGCGATGAGCTGCTGACCAGCTTGCTCGGACAGGCGCAGCTCCCGACCGACGTTCGGCGACGGGTGAGCAGCGCGGCTGAGGGCAACCCCCTTTTCGTCGAAGAGTTGCTGGCCAAGCTCATCGATGACGGTTTCCTGACCAAGGCCAACGGAAGCTGGCTCGCTGCCCGAGACCTGCGCGAGCTGGCGATCCCGCCGACCATCCAGGCGCTCCTGTCAGCCCGGCTGGACGGCCTGGAGAGCGAGGAGCGGACCGTCATCGAGCGGGCGTCGGTCGAGGGCAACACCTTCCATCGGGGCGCAGTCATCGAGCTGGCGCCCGAGCCCATCAAACAGCGGGTCAGCGATCGGTTGACGGCGCTGTTGCGGATGGAGCTGGTTCGACCCGACCAGGCCTCGTTCGCCGGCGAAGAGGCTTATCGGTTCCGGCATCTGCTCATTCGGGATGCGGCCTATCAGGCCCTGGCCAAGCAGACTCGCTCCGAGCTCCACGAGCGCTTTGCCGACTGGCTGGAGCGGATCGCCGCCGAGCGAGTCGCCGAGTACGAGGAAATCGTGGCCTATCACGTGGAGCAGGCCTATCGCTATCGGGCCGAGCTGGCCCCCCCCGATGCC
>JBOGTA010000018.1:0-4215 GCA_050695855.1 Candidatus Limnocylindria bacterium | reverse complement strand
GCATCGAACCGGGCCTGGCGATCGGATCGGTCCGCCAATAGTCGAGCGCGACGGGGGTTGAATGACCGATGCAGGCTGGCGATGAACGTCAGGGCCTCGGGCGTCAGCACCTCCTCGACCCGGTCGCCAGGAGGACCGATGACCTGAACGCTCGCCGGCAGCTCGCTCATCGTCGGTCCGCGCCGTACCGCAGCGGCTTGACGGGGCGACCCGCGGCCGAGTCCTCGATCAGGCTGGCCAGCCGCCGTTCACGGGTCGTCTCCTGCTTGGCGGACAGGATCCAAAATGCCGCCTGGCGCCGATAACCGGGTGGTTGCGCCTGCCAATGTGCCCAGGCGTGAGGATCAGCCCGGATTCGGGCCTCCAGCTCTGGTGGCAGTTGCTGTCGGAGCGGGTTGTCGCGGAGGTAGGGCTGATCCTTGCGACGGTCGCGCTCTGCGAACGCGCGAAGCCCGGCCGGGTGCATCCGACCCGCCTTCCTCAGCTCGGCGACCTTGGCGATGTTCGGGCCACTCCAGTTGCTGCCCTTGCGCCGCGGCGTGAAGCGGTTGGCATGCACCTCGTCGTCGATGCGATAGGTGAGGCCGTCGATCCAGCCGAAGCACAATGCCTCCTCGACCGCGTCCGGATAGGTCATCGCGGTCTTACCCGTCCCTTTGCGGTAGTAGCCCACCCACAGCTCCGGCGCCGATTCGTGGTTCGACGCCAGCCACTTGCGAAACGTCGCTGAGTCGGGAAAGACGGCGACCTGCTGCCGTGTGGGTCTAGCCATCGGCTCGTGGTTCGTGCCGTACCATACGTGGCCCCCACTGTGCCGCCGCCCCGTCGTAAGGATTAGCCAGCATGCCCCTCTATCTTGACACTCACGACCACGTCCCCGGCCTGACCGGGGAAGCGGTTGCCCAGGCCCACGCCCGCGACCTGGAGGTTCAGGACAAATACCGCGTCTCGTATCTGCGCTACTGGTACGACGAGGCCACGGGCAAGGTGTTCTGCCTCGTCGAGGCGCCCAGCCCCGAGGCTGCGGAAGCTGTCCATCGCGAGGCCCACGGCCTGCTGGCGGACCGCATCCAGCAGGTTACGGAGGGAGCCTAGCCGGCGGGCGCGGTCTCGCGCAGGACCGCATCCAGGGACAGGGGCCGGCCCGCCTGACGAAGCGCGGCCAAAGAAGCGCCTCCGAGCTTCGCCTCCAATGCGGCGAGCATCTGTTCCCGCTCGACCAAGTCCGCGGGAGGCAGCGAGACGGCGATCGCGTCACGCTGCCCGTCCGCGAAGCCCATGAGCGTGGCTGCGCGCTCGGGGTGGCCCACCATCGCGATGCGCGCCAGACGGTCGCAGGCGGTAGCCAGGCCGGCCCGGTCACCGAGCTCGCGCCGGAGTTCGATGCTCGTCAGATACAGCCGTTCAGCTTCATCCAGCCCGCCCTCGACCGCGGCGATGTCGCCGAGGAACATCTGGCTGCGGGCCACGCCACGGCCATCACCCAGCTGGCGGTAGATCTCCAGGGCCTCCTGGTGCCGATTGCGCGCGTCGTCCGTGTCGCCGTTGCGCAGGCTGAACGTTGCGCTCCGGCCCAGGGCCAGCGCGGTGCCCATCAGATCGCGCTCGGCGCGGAAGATGCCGATGCTCTCCTCGGACAGCCGCCGCGTCTCCTCGGTGTTGCCCTGGCGAGCGGCCACGTCGGCCAGGTTCAGCAGGCCGAACGCGGCGCCGCGCTCGTCGCCGGCGCCCCGAGCCGTGGCGATCGACTCCTCGTAGAGCTCCCGCGCCCGATCAAAGTCGCCGCGCTCGACCGCCACGTTGGCAAGGTTGCTGGCCGCGTAGGCGATTCCGTTTGGGTTGCCCAGCTCGCGGTGGATGTCCAGGGCCGCCTGATGGGCCGCCATGGCCGCTGAGAGGTCGCCCTGCTGGGCGGCCAGGCTGCCCAGCCCGGTCCATGCGTTTGCCCGAAGCTCGGAGACCTCGCCATCGGTGCGAGCGAGCGCACGTGTCAGCCAGGCGCGACCCTCCACCAGGTGGCCAGCAATTTCCCAGTACCGCCACAGGTTGGCGGCCAGGCGAAGCTCAGGGCCGGCGCCGCCGGAATCGTCGTCGCTCCACTGCAGCGCGGCCCGAATGTTCTGGTAGTCGATCGTCAGACGATCGAGCGAGGCCCCGGCTCCAGGCCCGGCGAAGAGCCCCGGCGCCGCTCGTTCGACGAGCTGGAGCATGTAGTCACGAAGGCGATCGTGAGCCTTTCCGCCGGGGTCGTCTTCCGCCAGTCGTTCTTGCCCGTATTGCTGAACGGTGAACAGCAGCCGATAGCGGGCCTCCCCGGCATGCTCCTCGACCACCACCAGCGACCGATCGATGAGGCGGCTCAGAAGATCGAGGACGTCCCCACGTTCGACGCCCGGGCCACCGCCCACGGCCTCGGCCGCTTCCAGCCCGAAGCTGCCCCTGAAGACGCACAGGCGGACGAACAGCGCCTGCTCGACATCGGTCAGGAGATCGAAGCTCCAGTCCATGGCCGCCTTGAGCGTCCGGTGGCGGGGAAGGGCCATCCGGTCGCCGCCAGTCAGGAGCCGGAAGCGATCGTTGAGCCGAGCGGCGATCTGCTCGGGCGGCAGGGCCTTGACGCGCGCCGCCGCCAGCTCGATCGCAAGGGGGATGCCGTCCAGGCGCCGGCAGATCTGGACGACCGCGCCGGCGTTTCGCTCGTTGAGTGCGAATCCGGGCTGCACCGCCTGTGCTCGCGCGAGGAAGAGCCGAACCGCCTCGGCCTCCGACAATTCGTCGATCGAGCCGTCCTCCGGGGGAAGGTCCATGGACGGGACCGGGTACAGGCTCTCTCCGGTGATACCCAGCGCCTCGCGGCTGGTCGCCATGATGCGCAGCTCGGGGCAGCGCCGGAGGAGGTGGTCGATGACCCGTGCGGCGTCGTCCAGCACGTGCTCGCAGTCGTCGAAGACGAGCAGAAGACGCCGCGCCTCGAGCTGATGACCCAGGGTGGTCATGATCGGGATCCCGGGTTGCTCCTTAACGCGAAGGGTGGCGGCCACCGTCTCCGCGACCAGCGACCCATCGCCCAGGGTGGCGAGCGGGACGACCCACGCGCCGTCGGGGAACGAGTCCATGGACCGCGCGGCGAGTTCCAGCGCGAGGCGGGTCTTGCCCACGCCACCCGGGCCGGTCAGGGTGAGAAGTGGGGTCGCGGACAGGCGCGCTGCAGCATCCGCGAGTGACTCGGCGCGACCCACGAAGCTCGACAGCTGGCGGGGCAGGTTGTTCGGCCAGTTCTCGAGCGAGCGGAGGGGCGGGAACTCGGACGGCAGATCCGGGGCGGTGGCCTGGAAAACGCGCTCGGGGTGGGAGAGATCCTTGAGCCGATGCTCGCCGAGGTCACGGAGCTGGGCGTCGCCAGGGGCCTCCCCGCGCAGCAGATCGTGGGTGGTGAGCGACAGCAAGATCTGGCCGCCATGGCCAGCTGCGCAGATCCGCGCCGCGCGGTGGACGTCCAGGCCGACCAGCATGTCCTCGGCCGTCACCGGTTCGCCGGTGTGGATCCCGATCCGCGCTTCCACGGAGGTGTTGGCAGGCCAGGCATGGTCGCGGAGGGCGCGCTGCCCTGCGATCGCCGCGGTCAGCGCTCCACGAGCCGACGGGAACGAGAAGAACAACCCGTCGCCGGCGGTGTCTACCAGGACTCCCTGCTCCGCTTCGGCGGTGCGGACCATGAGCCGGCGGTAGTCCCGCAGCACGGCGCCGTACGCGTCCCCCAGCTCGGCGAGCATCCGCGTCGAGCCGGCGATGTCCGCGAACAGCAGCGTTACGGTACCGCGCGCCGCCTCGGCCATCGGGTGAGTCTCGGTCATCGGGTCACCAGCCGCCTTCGCCGCGGATGAGCCGATGAAGGACGCGGCCAGCCACCAGCCGCCGGTAGTCGGCCGACGAGCGCACGTCGTCGATGGGCTGGATCTCGGCCCCGAGAGCGGCTGCCGCCGCGTCGGCCGTGGCGCGGACCGGGTGATTCCCGTCGAGGACGGCCTCGGTCGACCGGGCCCGGATGGGGACGGCCGCCACCGACCCCAGGGCGACCCGCGTGTCGGTCCAGGCACCGTCGTCACCGGTGAGCCACGAAACGGCCACGACGACCTTGCTGATGGCCTGCGCCCGACGCGTCCCGACCTTTCGGAACCGGACGTGGCGGCGTGGGAGGAGCGGGACACGAACCCG
>JBOGTA010000017.1:0-3475 GCA_050695855.1 Candidatus Limnocylindria bacterium | reverse complement strand
GCTATCAGGCGCCGGTCTTCCCCGGCTCGGAGTTCGTTCCGGCCATCCTCGGCGTGGTCGTGTTCCTGTACGGCGGCCGCGTCTTCCTCGACGGCGCCCGCACCGAGCTCCGCGATCGGCAGCCGGGGATGATGACCCTCATCAGCCTGGCCATCACGGTGGCGTTCATCGCCAGCCTGGCTGCCTCGCTCGGCGTGTTCGAGGTCGAGGTCTGGTGGGAGCTGGCGACCCTGATCACCGTCATGTCGCTTGGTCACTGGCTCGAGATGCGGGCCATCCAGCAGGCACGCGGCGCGCTGGATGCGCTGGCCGCGCTCCTTCCCGACGAGGCTGAGCTGGTCGCCGAGGACGGATCGGCGAGGAACGTCCCCGTGCATGAGCTGGCGGTCGGGAATGTGGTGCTGGTCCGTCCCGGGACTCGGGTCCCCGGCGACGGGGAGGTGGTCGAGGGTCGGGCCGACGTCGACGAGTCCATGATCACCGGGGAGTCGCGGACGGTCCCCAAGGAGCCGGGCAGCGCGGTGGTCGCCGGGACCGTGGCGGCGGGCGGGAGCCTTCGGGTTCGGATCACAGCGGTCGGGGACGAGACCGCGCTGTCGGGGATCATGCGGCTGGTCGCCCAGGCCCAGGCCTCGCGCTCGCGGACCCAGGTACTGGCCGACCGAGCGGCCGCCCTGCTGTTCTACGTTGCCCTGGCCGCGGGGCTGGTCACCCTGGTGGTCTGGCTCGTGGTTGGCGAAGCCGAGAACGCCCTGGTCCGAGCCGCGACCGTCCTGGTCATCGCCTGTCCGCACGCCCTCGGGTTGGCGATTCCGCTGGTGATTGCCATCAGCACCTCCCTCGGCGCCCGCAACGGGCTGCTGGTCAAGGACCGGCTGGCGCTCGAGCGGGCGAAGGACCTCGACATGGTCATCTTCGACAAGACCGGCACCCTCACCTACGGAAAGCCCGCCGTAAGCGGGCTGGCCGCGTCCGACTCGAAATTGACAGAGGATGAGCTGCTCGCCCTGGCGGCGGCGGTGGAATCCGACTCCGAGCACCCCCTGGCGCAGGCCGTGGTCCGCGCCGCGGCCGAACGCGACGTGCGCCCCGCGAAGGCCGAAAACTTCGAGTCACTCCCCGGGCGCGGGGTGCGGGCCCGGGTCGACGGCCGAACGATCACCATGGGCGGGCCGCGGCTGCTGTCGGAGGGACACCTCGAGGTGCCGGCGGGACTGGGGAAGAAGGCCGAGGACTGGGCGGCCGAAGGCGCCACCGTGCTCTACCTCGCCGCCGATGGCGAGGTCCGGGGCGCCATGGCCCTGGCCGATGAGATCCGACCTGAGTCCCAGGCTGCGGTCAAGGCACTTCACGATCTGGGCCTGCGGGTGGCGATGATCACCGGTGACGCGCAGCCGGTCGCCGACGCCGTGGCCCGCCGGATCGGCATCGACGAGGTGGCCGCCGAGGTGCTGCCCGCGGACAAGGACGCCGCGGTGGCTCGCTTCCAGGCCGATGGCAGCCAGGTGGCGATGGTCGGCGATGGCGTCAACGATGCGCCGGCACTCGCGCGGGCCGACGTCGGGATCGCGATCGGGGCTGGGACCGACGTGGCGGTCGAGTCGGCGGGCATCGTGCTCGTCAGCGACGATCCGGGTGACGTGGTCGGCGCGATCCGGCTGTCGAAAGCCAGCTACCGCAAGATGATCCAGAATCTGTGGTGGGCGGCCGGCTACAACGTCGCGGCCATTCCGTTGGCGGCCGGGGTGCTGGCTCCCATCGGGATAACCCTACCCATGAGCGTGGGTGCGTTGCTGATGAGCCTGTCCACGGTTGTTGTGGCGGTCAACGCCCAGCTCCTGCGGGGTCTGCGGCTGCGCTCCAATCCCGCCGCCGATTAAGCATGGGATGAGCCCCTTGATGAGGATGCCGTGATCGATACCGTTCGAGACCCGGTCTGCGGGATGGAGATTCGTCCCCAGGATGCCGCCGCCAGCGAAGAGCACGATGGACGGACGTTCTACTTCTGCAGCCATGCCTGCCACGAAACGTTTGTGGCAGATCCGCATCGGTATGGTCATCCAAAGGAAGACGCCTGAGCCTACTCCGACGAGCGCTCTCCATAGCCGTGAGTGCCGATGAGGGGCACAAAGACCACCGGCTCCAGGCTCCGTTCCAGCCACTCGTCGGCGTGGCGCTCGACCAGCGTCAGCCA
Organism: Candidatus Limnocylindria bacterium; assembly: GCA_050695855.1. GTDB lineage: Bacteria > Chloroflexota > Limnocylindria > QHBO01 > QHBO01 > DASTEQ01. Next base: position 1,281 of record JBOGTA010000017.1, on the reverse strand, counting down.
CTGCCCTTCCCGGTCGCCGATGGGGATCACCATCCGGCCACCGTCGGGGTTCAGCTGCTCGCGCAGTGGGGTTGGGATGGACGGCCCCGCGGCGGTGACCAGGATCGCGTCGTAGGGCGCGCCGGCTGGCCAGCCCTGGGTCCCGTCGCCGACCTCGCACACCACTCCCGGATAGCCGGCCGCCGCCAGGTTCCGCGCCGCCCGCTCGCTCAGCTCGGGGTCGCGCTCCACCGACACCACCGCGGCTCCCAGCTCGGCCAGTACGGCGGCCTGGTAGCCACTCCCCGTCCCGATCTCCAGCACCCGCGCCCCGTGCCACCCGGCTGGCGGCCGCGCGAACTGGGTCATCAGCGCCACCACGAACGGCTGGGAGATGGTCTGGCCGCGGCTCAGCGGCAGCGCCCGATCGTCGTAGGCCCACGCCGAGTCCACGAACAGGTGGCGCGGCACACGACGCATGGCAGCCAGCACCTCCGGATCGCGGACGCCGCGGTTCTCGATCTGCTCGCGGACCATCCACTCGCGCGCCCGCGCGGTGGGATCGGTCTCCGTCGAGGCGTCCGCGTCGTCCGGCCAGTGGGGCCGGCGCTGCCACCGTCGCCAGCTGCGGATCCAGGACATGCCCCGATTCTGCGCCTCCCGCCCCGCGCGGGACCGGCCCGGCCGCCGTCAGCGGGACGCCGTCAGCGGGACGCCGCCCACTCCGTGGCGAGGATGGCGTAGATCAGCTCGTCGCACCACACGCCCTTGACGTACTCGTTCTCCCGAAAGTGGGCCTCTTGCCGCATGCCCAGCCGCTCCATGAGCCGGGCCGAGCCGAAATTCCGGGCGTCGCAGCTGCCGTAGATCCGATGGAAGCCCAGGTCCTCGAACCCGACCCGCAGCATCTCGGCGGCGGCCTCGGTTCCATACCCCCGGCCCTGGTGGTCGGGATGGAGGATGAATCCCAGCTCGGCCTGGAGGTGCTCGCGGTTGACGCTGTGCAGGCTGACGTCGCCGATCAGCTCGCCTGTTTCGCGGAGAACCGCCGCCAACCGCAGCGCGTCGCTGTCCTCGTCAATGGCAGTCATCCGCTTGAGCCGCTCCATCTGGACCCGAACCTCGTCCAGCGACCGCGGCTCCCAGTACAGGTAGCGGGCCACGTCTTCGCGGCTCTGCATGGCGTACACCGCGTCCAGGTCCCCGTCGACGAACGGGCGCAGCAGCAGACGTTCCGTCTGCAGCGGAAATCTCAGCGGGGGCACGGCCGGACGTGGGTCCGGCGAACGGTCAGGACTGGGC
>JBOGTA010000016.1:0-18787 GCA_050695855.1 Candidatus Limnocylindria bacterium | reverse complement strand
GGCCACCACCTGGGACGAGGTGCTGGTCCTGGCGCGGCTGTTCCGAGCCGCCCTCGAGCATCTGGGCCTCATCGGCCTGCCCAAGACCACCGGCAGACGCGGTATCCAGGTCTGGATCCCGATCGCCGATCGGTACACCTTCGACCAGACCCGTGACTGGGTGGAGCAGCTATCCCGCGCCGTCGGGCAGACGGTGCCCGATCTGGTGAGCTGGGCCTGGTCCAAGCGCGATCGACGCGGTCGGGCCCGCCTGGACTTCACCCAGAACGCCCCGATCCGGACCCTCGTCGCTGCGTACAGCACGCGCCCGGCGCCCGGCGCGCCGGTCTCGGCCCCGATCACCTGGGATGAGCTCGACGATCCGGCTCTGGCGCCGGATCTATGGACCGTCCGCACCCTGCCGCCGCGCCTGGCTGAGGTCGGCGACCTCTTTGCTCCAGCCCAGACCCTGCTCCAAGACCTGTCACCACTCGGGTAACACGAAGACGCCACGGCCAAGGCCGTGGCGCCTCCCCCCGGATGGTTTCGACCGTGCGCCGGTTACCGGGCGCGGGATCGTTCTAACGGGGCCAACCACCCCCGGTTGTTGCGGAGCTCATGTGGTATCTCCCGTCTGTGGCGGCTCACCCAAGTTGAGATGAGGTCTGCGTCACAGACAGTCGCGCCGGAAGTCCACTCGGACAATGACCCGTGGGTACCGGAAGGCCGATCGCGCGGGAGTACCTTCGGCGGGTGATTTGGGTCGACCGGCAGGTCAAGTACCGCTTGCCCGGCCGGTGTAGACTCCCCCCGATGCCCCGAACCCGGATCTCGGCGGATACGACGGAGCACGACGCCGCGCTGGAATTAGCGCGGCGTGTTGGTGAGCAGATCCGGGTGGCCCGGCGCCGTGCGGGCCTCACCCAGAGCCAGCTCGCCGGCGAGCGCTACACGAAGGCGTACATCAGCGCCCTGGAGACTGGCATCACCCGCCCTTCGATGGTCGCGCTCAACTACATCGCAGAGCGTCTGGGCCTGCCCGCCAGCCACTTCCTGGACGAGCCGCACCCCGTCTGGAGCCGGCTCGAGGTCGATATGCGGCTCGCGGCCGGCGACTGGGCGGGCGCGGCGGAAGGCTACCGATCGGCACTGGACAGCGGGCTGAGCGACGTCGCCCGCGCCGAAACGCTCCGCGGTCTGGCCGAGGCGGAAGCGCGCCAGGACCACGGGCGAGCCGCGATCACGGCTGCGTCTGAGTCAGCGCGTATCTTCGCCGCGCTCGGCCGAGTCGCTGATGAAGCCCTGGCCCGCTACTGGCTGGCGTACGGGACCTACCTGACCGACAACGAGGCCGACGCCCGGGGCCAGCTTCAGGGCCTACTGGGGCAGGTGCGCTCGGGCCTGCGGGTGGAGCCGGAGTTCGAGATGCGCCTGCTGACGGCGTTGGCGGCGGTCGAATCGCGCGTGGGCGAGCACGGGCGGTCACTTGCCTATCTGGAGGAGGCGCGCGGCATGGCGGACGACCTCGACGATCGTCGGCGGGCCAACTTCCTGTTCAATCTCGCCATCAGCTACCGCGAGACCGGCGACATCGAGGCTGCCATTCGGGTGGGCCAGCAGGGGCTGGCGCTGTACCGCGCGGCCGGGGCCGAGTTCGAATCGGCCACCATCGAAAACGACCTGGCTATGGCCTACCTGGCCTTGGGCAACCTGGAACGAGCGGGGGAGCTGGCGGCTGAGGCCCGCAAGCAGTTCGAGACGGTCGGGGACGATCGATTCCTGGCCGCCGTTCTGGACACCGAGGCGCAGATCGCGCTCGCCGGGGGGAAGCATGATCGCGCTTTGGCCCTCACCGCACGATCCCATCAGCTGGCTCGGGACACCGGGAATCGCCTGGTGGAGACCTTGTCACTGATCACCGCGGCCCGCGTCCTGCGAGCCCGCGGCGATCGGGATGGGGCTGAACAGCGGTACGCGGCCGCGGCCGAGCTGGCGCGGGCCGGGTCGGGCCAGGGTCGGCTCCGGGACCTGCTGGGGGAATGGGCCGACCTGCGCGCCGAGGCGGGGGATTACCAGGGCGCGTACGAGCTCACCGCAGAAGCGGTAAAAGTCAATTAAGTATTGACAGGGATGGTGGGATAGGGTTAGTTTGCGCTCAACGGACCGGTGTGGGCACCCGCCCTTCGGCGGACCGGTTCGGACATTCGGGGGATGAGGGATCGGGGAATGGGCACAGCTCCCCGGTCCCTTTCTTCATGCCAATTTGGCCCGGTTACCGTTCAGCGGGGAACCGCGGGCTCCACGAGCTCGAACCGCCCATGGGCGTAGACCGGGCCTTCCGGATCGAGATAGATCCGCATCGTGAACCTCCCGTATCCGAACGCCTCGATGAGGTTGGCGGTCTCGGTCTGGTAGCCAAAGCTGATCGGCTGTGGAAGCAGCCGCTGAGCCGATGGTGGCTGGAGAACCACCTCCGCTCCGGCGCGGTACTCGATCACAGCCACGTAGACCTGTGCGACGCCCGGATGCGTCGGCGGGTTCACGGAGTACGCGAAGTGGTCGCTGGGACGGAATTCGTCCCCCGGCTCGGTGACCAGGTAGGTATCCGGATCGAGGGCGTAGCCGAACGTGATCGGCAGCGGGACGGTCTGCGGGGTGGGCGTCGGCTCGCCCGGGAGGCTGGAGACGACGATTCCCAGGCCGATCAGGATCAGCAGCAGAGCGAAGGCAGTCGCGATCGTCCAGCCGTTCCGCATCCCTGACCGCGGAGGTTCCCTCGAGGTCGACCTCCGCCGGGCGGGCAGACGTGACCCCCCGGTTGCCTGGGGGACGGCCTGGGCGCGAGGACGCCGGCTCATGGCCGGACACTGTACGCGGACTGGCAGGTAGCATCTCGCTGTGCCCGATCCCGGACTGGACCCGCCGATCCACGTGGACTGGGTGGAACAGGCCTTGCTCGGGGACCGACTGCCCGGACGCCTGGGACTGACGATCCTGCCGGGAAAGCGCGGGAAATCGGTCCGCTACCCGGGGCTCGTCTACCGCCGCGACGCTCGGACCGATCTCGAACGGCTTCGCGAGATGGGTGTGGGCTTGCTCGCGCTCCTGGTCGAGGACTGGGAGATCGCGCGATGGGGAGACTCCGCGTTGGTGGAGCATGCCGCGGCGGTGGGGATTTCGGTCGTCCGCCTGCCAATCCCAGATGGCGAAGCCCCTCGGTCGGTGACGAGCGTCGATGAGCTGCTGGCCGCGATCGCTGCGGCGCGGGCGGAGACCGACGTGGTGGTGGCCTGCATGGGGGGCATCGGCCGCTCGGCCACGATCGCGGCGTGTGGCCTGGTGGCCGCCGGCGTGTCCCCCGATCGGGCTATTGCCCACCTCCGGGACGTTCGACACCCTACCGCGGTCGAAACCCGAGCCCAGGCCGCTTTCGTGGCTGCCTATGCTATGGATATGGAGAACCGATGACCAATCGCTGGGTGTGTGCCCGCTGCTTCACGTCGGCGGACGAGTCGGCCACCGCGTGCCCCAACTGCGGGCTGGCGCGCGGTCTGGCGCCCGAATCGGCGGCCGGGGACGCCCCCGCTGGGGCCGATGAGCCGACTGCCCCGGCGGCCCCGTACCGCGCAGCGGAACCAGGTACCTCCGCCCCGGAGTTCCCGGCTCCCGCCCCCGAGCCAGCGCCTGCGGCGCCTGTCGCCCCCGCTTCCCAACCGACGCCAGCGCCGGACCCGGTCCCGGGAGAGCGCTGGGTATGCCGGCGCTGCTTCAGCTCGAACGATGGATGGCGAACCGCGTGCGTCCAGTGCGGGCAGGTGCGCGACACCGACCCATCCTCAGAGGCCGCCGCGGGAGGGGCCGGATGGGCACCTCCGCCGCCGGTGGCGCGCGAGGGCGGCAGGTTTCCGTGGCGGCTGGCCATCTACGGCGTCATCGCCCTGGTGGTCGTCGGGGGCTCGGTCCTGTTCGCCGCCCGCCGCGACGACAGCGGCGAGATCACTGACGCCGGGACGTTGAGTGTCTTCGACCTCCAGGTTGGCGACTGCTTCGACGCCGAGATGGGTGAGATTTCCGAGGTTCAGGCCATTCCGTGTGCAGAGCCCCACGTCTACGAGGTGTATTCGGTTGTCGAGTACCCGGCCGGCGAGCTCCCGTCTGCCATCGACGAGAACTACACCCAATGGGAGATGGATACCTGCGTCGGACGGTTCGAGGACTACGTTGGGATTGATTTCGATTTTTCGGACTTCTATTTCAGCACCCTGACCCCGTCGGACCAGTCATGGGCGGAAGGCGACCGCGCCCTGATGTGTTTCCTTCACAACTCGACCGAATCGCCGCTCACCGGCTCGGCGCAGGGAAGCGCCCGCTGACGACGGGCCTAGCAGGTCAGGGAGGCGCCAACTCCGCGAAGCGGGCCAGCGCGTTGGCCAGCCGCATCTGATCGGGGGTCCGGGCCCGAACCCGGAGCAGCCGAGGCGAGGCGACCACCAGCGCCACGCAGCGCGCCCGCGATGTCGCCACGTTGAGCCGATTCCCGCTGTACAGGAAGTTCATCCCGCGCGGCGCGTCGTCGACGGATGACGAGGCCATGCTGTAGATCGATATCGGCGCCTCTTGGCCCTGGAACTTGTCCACGGTGCCGACCCGTGCCTGGGGCAGGAGACGGCCGATGGCGCCCACCTGGGCGTTGTAAGCGGCCACGATGACGATCTGAGACCAGTCAACCGGCGCCTCGCGGCCCTTCGAGTCGATCCACGTCGCCCCTCCCTCGACCAGGCCAGTCGCTAGGTCGGCGACGATTCTGGCCTCCTCCGGCGATGCGTTCTCATTCGCCTCGTGCTCGACGGTCACCAGGCGCGGACCGGTGCCTGAGGTGGGCCGGCGTCCGCGCAATATCTGGCCGCCGAGGTGCGGCTCCGGATCCAGTCGGCCTTCGTAGAAGACCTCGGAGGTGTATCGGCACAGGTCCGGGTGCAGACGCCAGGTCGTCTCGAGGAACAGACCGTGGGCGTCAGGCATGGTCGCGGCGTCGCCGAGAAGATGCGCCAATGCCGAGCGGTCGGCCCCCGGTGGATGGGCGCCCTGGAGCGGCTGGTCGAGCTGCTGGGGATCGCCGAGCAGGACCAGGGACGTCGCTCCAGAGGCGGCGGCCAGGGTGTTGGCCAGCGACACCTGGCCCGCCTCATCCACGAAGAGGACATCGACTGCCTCCGCCATGTCCTCCCGAGCCCACAGCCAGGCCGTCCCGGCTGCGACCGATGCCGTCGCGGACCGGAGGGCGCTGAGCACCTCGCCGTTGTCCGTGGTGACATGCGCCGACCGATGGTCGAAGCCGTCTTCGGGGTCCGAGACCTTCTGGACGATCGGGATCTCCACGCTGTCCTGGGCGGCGGCGTCGGTGAGCTGGGCCAGGAAGTTGGCGATGACCTTGTGGCTGTTGGCCGTGATCCCGACCCGGCGGCCGTGGCGGACGAGGTCGAGCGCCATGTGGGCGCCGCTGTAGGTCTTGCCCGAGCCGGGCGGTCCCTGGATGGCGAGAGTTGACCGGTCGAGCGCCAACGCCAGCCGGCGGGCGGCGGTCAGATCGTCCTCCCCAGGCTGACGGATCGGGGCGGCCGTCGGCTGGCCCACACGCGGCGGGCGCCGGAGGAGGAGGTCGCACGCCGCGCGATGCGGTCCGTCGGCCTCCAGGTCGTGGTCCGCCACCCACTCGCCCAGCCGCATGAGGGCGTCCTCGAGGACATCGGCCTCATACCGATCGAATGGGATCAGCGACGTAGGGTGTGGTGCGACGCTGTTCGCCCCCCGCTTGAGGTCGATGGTCCGGGCCGCCTCATCGATCCCGAGCACCTTGCCCAGATCGCGCCCCGTGGCAGGGTCACGAACCCCGCGACCGACCCGCACGTCGTATTCCTGGTCAGGGAAGTGGTAGCGATGCACGAGCGATCGGCTGACCTTGTCCACCACACCGATGTACTCGAGCCCGGCCAGCGGTTGGCTGGCCTCGATCCGCTCGAGATCGGTCATTCCAAGCAGGTGGTAGTACAACCACCACACGCTCTTGTCCTCCCGCCGATGCCAGGACAGGAGCTGAGCGAGCAGCCAGCGAGCCTGCCCGTCAGGGCTCCGTCCCTCGTCCGGCACACCGGAGGTGAGCCGGCTCGCCAGGGCGGCCACCAGCTCTTGGCGATCGGTGAGCGTTTGACCGGGCTCCGGCTGGCGAGGGCCCGGGCGCGGGACGGGCTGAGCGGACAACGTCTCGAGCTCCAGGCGCCGGCCCTCGAGCCAGTCCCGCAGGCGACGTGTGCTCTCGACGTCATCACGGTTGTAGCCCTCGATCCGGTCCAGGTGGTCGGACGTGGGTTGCTCGCCCTCCTCCAGCTCCAGCCACTGCTCGAAGGCCACGATGCTCGAACCTGCGTCGCGGAGATCTACGCTCCGGGTGAAGCCATACAGCGGCTCCAGGTGCTTCAGTCCGTAGCTCGTCACCGAGGCCCGGAGGCTCTGGCGGACGACCCTGTGCAGGTCGACCAGGGCTCCGCCTCGCAGCAGGCGGTCGACCTCGTCCTCGCGGGTCGCGTGGGTGCCCATGAGCCGCTTCAGGGCGGTGGGCTCGTACGGGGCGAAGTGATAGATGTGGGCCTCGGGGTACTGCCACAGGCGAGCCGCGAACAGGTCCATGACGCCTTCGAAGGCGCGCTTCTCGCCTGTCGCACCGAATGATCCTGCGGTGTCTCTCGACCACGTTGGCTGCCAGGTACCGTCGAGGTCCATCACCCCAAACAGGTACTCGAGCCCGGCGTCGCCGGCGTAGGGATCGCCCTCGATGTCGAAGAACAGGTCGCCGGGTGAGGGCGGGGGCAACGACGCCAGCCCGAGCTCAGGCGCGATCCCCTCGTCGGTCGCCGGCTGGAACAGCTCGTACAGCACCCGATTCTGGATCCGCCCTTCCAGCTGGACCCGGGCCTGCTCGCGGACACGCTCCACGGCCGCTGCGCTGGTGCCCTCCAGGCGTGGAACGACGGGCAGGGCCAGGCCACCCAGAGCTTCCAGGGTCGCGACGCCGCGGTCCTCGAGGCTGCGCCGTTGGCGACGGCTGATGCCGGCCACCAGGCTGAGGTGGTCGTCGCCTCTCCACCGCGCTTCGCAGTCGAGCTTCCACCGGCACACGTCGCAGTGCTCGACCGGCTCCGGGTAGGTGGCGCTCGGCGGGTAGGTCGGGGGGGCGGCCGCCGGCCCAACCGCATCCTCGAAACGCCGCCGAGCGGCCCGGTAGTAGGCCATGAAGTCGGCCACCCGGAGGGTGCGCCGCCCGCCCGCCGATCCCCCGAGCACGACGTGCAGCCACTCGGGCTCGACGTCCTGGATGGCGGTCAGCAGGTCAACATAGGTGCAGATCTGGAGGACGGCGCCCGCCTTCACGTGGTGCGCGAGCTTGGTGTCGGCGACTTCGTAGTGATACGGACCCCACCGACTCGGCCGGTCCGCGCTCTCGACGCGGAGGAGGAAGTCGGCGTGCCCCCGCCAACGGCCATCGAAGAAGGTGGCCTGATAGATCACGTCCGCGCCGGATGCCATGGCCCGCGTCGTGTCGTCGGCCGCGGCGCCCAGCTCGGCGCCGTGGTCCTGGCTGGACCCGTCACGCACGATCTCGACCACCGCCCGCCCTTCGCCCCGGAGCAGCTCGAGGTAGCGCCGCTCATGCATCTCGCCCCGGCGACGAAGGACGTCGAGCTCCGGGTCGTCCAGCATCGGGCGCGCGACATGCCCGCCCAGAACGGCTCGTTCAAGCGCGGTGAGGTGTTCGCACTCCAGGAAGCCGACCAGGTCGCTGGCCGAGTAGACCGGCGACCCGTCGATCAGCTGCATGCGGCCCGATTCCCCTCGCTCGTCAGTCGACGCGCTCGAAGCTGGCCAGCCACGCGTGCGCCCCGTCAGGTCCCAACCGAGTCTCGAAGCGAACCGGGACGATGGACTCCGCCTGCCAGCCGACCTGGAAAGTGGCGCGCAGCTCGGCCTCGGTCACTCGCCGGGGCCCCCAGCCGGGCGGCTCGGACTGTGAGAAGCACATGAGGTGAATCCGGCTGCCCGGCATGCTGAGCGCCTGCATGCTGGCCACGTAGCGCGGTCGGTCGTCGTCGGAGAGGGTGTGGAAGCAGCCGCTGTCGGTCAGTGTCTCGAAGGTTCGGCCCACGGCCTCCGGTTCGAGCGCGTCCGCCGCCAGGAAGACGACAGGCAGGCGCCTGGCATGCGACTTGACCATGGCGCGCTCGATTGCGACCGTCGAGATGTCGATGCCCCACACCTCGTGCCCGCGCTCGGCGAAATAGAGCGCGTTCTCACCCGTCCCACAACCGACGTCAAGGACACTGGCGCCCACCCGGCCAGCGGCGTCGAGGTCCATGAAGGCGCGCTGGGGACGGCCGATCTCCCAGGGCGGCTGACCTCGATACGCGTCGTCCCACGTCACGACCCCAGTCTAGAACCGGCCCCTGCCTCCCTGCGGAGCCCCGCCGGACCTGCCATTCTTAGGGCTCACCGTCCCGCGCAAGGAGGACCCGCATTTGGACCTGATTGATCGGATCGACGCCCTCATCCAGGACCGTCATCTGCTGTCTCACCCGTTCTACACCCGCTGGCGCGAGGGAACCTTGCCGGTCGAGGCCATCCAGGAATACACGCGTCAGTACTACGCCTTCGAATCGGCTTTCCCGCGCCTGCTGTCCGCCATCCACAGCCGAACCGATGACCCGGTCATCCGCCAATCGATCCTCGACAACCTCTGGGACGAGGAGCACGGCGAGGCCAACCACGCCGAGCTGTGGCTGCGGTTCGCGGAAGGCATGAACGTCAAGCGCGACGACGTGCGGGACGCGCCGGCCAATGCCGGGACCCGGGCGTTGCTGGACACCTACTGGGAGCTGGCCACAAATGGCTCTCCGGCGGCCGCGATCGCGGCGCTCTACGCCTACGAGGCCCAGGTGCCGGCCGTGGCGACCGAAAAGATCAACGGGCTGCGCGAGCGGTACGGAATCGACGACGCCCGCACGCTGGCTTTCTTCACGGTCCATTCGACGCTCGACCTGGAGCATTCAGCGGCTGAACGGGAATCCATTCGTCGCACCGCGGCGTCCGAAACCGACTCCAAGGCGGCATTGACTGGTACCTCCCGCGCACTCGATGCGTGGTGGGGGTTCCTGGACGCGGTGGACGTCTGATCCAGGATCCGATGCGGAAAGCCGAGTTCGGCTTTCCAGGCACCGATCTCCGCCGCCAGCTGGTCGACGCCATCCTGCGCGGGGAGAAGACGGCCACCGCCGGCCTCCTTCTTGACCTCGAGCGCGAGAGGGAGGCGCTGGCCGTCCCCGGGGAACGTCAGGTGGTGGTCGACGTCGATGACCGTCCGGTCGCCGTCATCGAGATCACGGAGGTCACCGTCCGCCGAATGGCCGACGTCGACGCCGCATTCGCACGCGACGAAGGCGAAGGGTTCGAGACTGTTCAGGACTGGCGCGACGCCCACGAACGGTTCTTTGGGAGCTACGTCGAAGACATCCGGGCCGACCTGGGCGACCCTGACTGGACGCCGGGTGACGACACCAAGGTGGTCTGCGAGCGATTCCGCGTGATCGAGCGTCTGCCAACGGCCTGACCGGATCGGTGCCCGCCAGCAACGCGAATCCAGATCGGGGTCGGGACAACGACAGCGAGGGGCGGTAGACTCCCTGCCGAATCATCGGAGGGACCCCGTGCCTGCCACTCGTCGGCGCCTGCTGCGCCTCGGAGCCAGCCTCCTTGTGAGCCTCAGCCTCGTCCTGAGCGGCGGTGCATCGGCGTTCGGCGCCTCCCAGATGGCGGTCGACATCGTTTCGTCGCCCAATCTCGTCACCCGCGGCGAGCCGGTCTCCTACGTCATCTCGGTCGGGAATATCGGTAGCAGCACCGTCAACCACGTGACGCTCGAAGCGGTCACGCCATCCGGCTTCACGTACGCGCGCGCTCTGACGACGCAGGGCACCTGCAATGTCGCGCCGGCGGTAGACCCGTTCTGTGCGCTTGGCCAGTACGCGCCGGGATCCCCGTCCCTGGTGGTGCTCATCTTCAACACCTCGCCGACCGCGCCCGTCGGCACCTTCGACTTCGTGGTGACCGTGAAGGCGGGCGAAGGCGGATCAGACCGACCCCACTCGGCCCATGTTGATACGTTCACCGACCTGGCCGCCACCACCGTCCTGGAGGTAAACCAGGACTTCTCGATCCACTACATCGTGCCCGAGGGGGACTCCATCACCACCGGCGCCATCCTCGGCGCCACAGCCCTCTCGCCGATCAATCCGCAAAGCACCCAGGCCACCGTGCCGGCCACTTCGTTCGGCCTTCCGGCATGGGTGGCCGAACGCGATGATCCGAACGGCGACCTTTGCCCCGAGACGGATACCGATTCCTGCTTCGGCCAGGTCTCGGAGATCTCCGTGGGGGCAGGGATCGAGCTGGATCCGTACCTCATCGTTCAGGTTCGCTACGACTACTTAGAGGTGCGCGGCGAGAACCACCGTAAGCTGGTCATCATCCACTGGTTCGATGCTCCGCACGACCCGCCATACGAGGAGATCGCCAGCATCTGCAGCGACGCGACGCCGGCCGGCGATGAGCTCCCATGCCGCCTGCCGGTCCAGATCATGGATGACCGTGATTGGCTGGTGACGATCTACTTGACCAGCAACGGCTTCGTCATCGGGAAGGGTTGAGCTCGGGCTTCGCAACGCGAGCCCGCAGGCGGTCCGCCGAAGCCGCGTCGCCCTTGCTCTCAAAGGTCGCCAGCGCCTCGTCGCGGACATCGCCTGCCTCTGCCGGTCGGCCAGCGGCCATGAGTGCGACAGCCAGGTCGGCCAGCGCCAGTCCCCTGACAATCGGTGAGTCCACACCCCGGGTCAGCTCCACGCCTTCGCGGGCGATATGAACCGCTTGCTCCGCGGCGCCACGCTCGACCAGGACGGCGGACCGAAGCCCGCGCCAGCGGGACTGTGCGTCGATGTCATCGGCAGCCGCGATGCGCTCCGCCCGTTCGGATTCATCCCATGCGCGATCGACCTCCGACTGTTCCAGGTAGGCACGCCCCAGCATGCTTGCGACGCTGGCCAGGAAGTACGTCTCGCCCACCATCTCGAACTTTTTGGCCGCGTCCTCGAGGACACGTTGGGCTGCCGCGGCATCACCTGCCCGAAACTCGATCTCCGCGCCACCGAGGGCCAATTGGGCCGTGAGCATCGTTTGACCTAGCTCCTCGGCGGTGCCCCTCGCGTCTTCGTACATCGATCGGGCGGCATCAAACTCCTGCGTCATCGCCATGAGCTGTGCCATCGACGCGCGGAGCACGATCGACGTCATACGGTCCGCGACGGCTGACTCGCTGAGCGTCCGGAGGCGGGTGAGTGCCTCATCTGCCGGGGTGGGCCCGTAGGTCAGGGCGATTGCGACATTCGACATGCCGCGCAGGCGCTGCCGTTCATCGGCTGCGCGAGAGGCGAGCGCGATAATCTGCTCAGCGTCCGCCGCCGCCTCCCCCAACAGTCCGGTCGTCGCGTGGGCGGCGTAGCGCACACGCCACGCCAGCGACGCGCCGCTCAGGTCCCCGATGGCGTCGAAGATCGGAATGTCGCGGTCTGCTTCGGTCACGGCCCGGACTGACCACTCGGGGCCTGCTGCCGTGGAGAGGTCGACACGAAGGCGGAGCAACCGAGCCCGAGCCGCGGAGGGCTCGTCACCGGCGGTGCCGGCCGTTTCCTCGATCTCGTCCAGGAGGCGTCCCGCCTCTGCGTAGCCCCCAATCTCGTCGAGTGCCTCGGCGAGCACGAGCTGAGCGTCTCTGCGGTCATGCGAGTCGGTGGGCCGGAGGGCGACGGAGCGACGCATGAGATTCGCGGCCGCATGCATGTCCTCGCGGGCAAACGCACGGCGGCCTGCCTCCGCGAGCAGGGTGGACGCGCGCTCGCTGAGATCGGCTCCATGATCGGTCAGCGGCCCGAGGTCGCGCAGGTTCACGAATGCCTGCTCGAGGTGGTAACCGACGATCTCGGCGATCTCCCCAATCCGGTCAACGTCCTGACCGGCGAGCCACTCCGCGTAGCGCTCGTGGATATCGGCTCGACCTCGCTTCAGCATGGCATGGTAGGTGGTGTCCCTGATGAGCTGATGGTTGAACCGATATCGATCCGCCGCCGCCTCAGCAGGCATGCTTTCGGCGGGCCGCACCAGCTGCTTGCCGGTCATCGCCTCGAGCAGCAACGGGATTGCGTCGTGGATCGGATCGGGGACGAGGACGGTGACGGCCGCGGTCGGGAACTCGACGCCGATCACCGCCGCCGGCTCGATGACGGCCCGCTCCTCGCGCAACAGGCGGTCCAGTCGAGCAGCCAGCAGTGCCTGGATTGACGGCGGGATCGCCAGGTCCGGAAGCTCCGCGGTCGCCTCCCAGTGGCCGTCGACCGAGCGGAGCAGCCCATCGTCGATGAGCATCGACAGCATCTGTTCCACGAACAGCGGGTTTCCCCCCGAGGCGGTGATCATGCGATCGCGCACGGCGGCGGGCAGACCGGCCTGGCCGAGCAGGTTCGCGACGACCGTCCCGGCCTCGGACTCGGACAGCGGCTGGAGCGCGATCCGCGAGCTGCGCGAGCCCTGGCCCCAGCCCGGCCGGCTTTCGAGCAGATCTTGACGCGCGGTCGCGAGCAGCAGCACTGGCGCGCCTTCGAGATGGTCGGCCAGGTGCTCGAGCAGGTCGAGGAAAGACGGCTCCGCCCAGTGGATGTCGTCGACCACCACGACCAGCGGTCCCTCCGCGGCCAACAGCTCGAGGAAGCGTCGAGCTCCCCAGAACAACTCGGTCAGTGGAAGCTCTTCAGCCGAAAGGCCAATGGCCGATGCCAGCCGCTCGACGATCGCGTCCTCACCGACCAGGTCGCTGAGCTTGTCGAGCGCGGCGGCGGCCGGCTCGTCGATCGAGATTCCGGCAGCTTCTCGCGCGATTTCGCCGAGCGGCCAGAACGTGATCCCCTCGCCGTAGGACAGGACGCGGCCCCGCAGCACGCGGACGCCACCGCCCAGTGACGCAATGAACTCGCGGATGAGGCGCGACTTCCCGACCCCAGCGTCGCCCAGGATGGTCACGGCGTGGCACCACTGCCCGGCAACCGCTCGATCGAACGACTCGCGGAGGGCCGCCAGCTCCACCTCGCGACCGACCATCGGCGCATCCAGCCTACGCGCCACTCCCTCGTCGGTGGCTCGGACGGCCAGCAGCCGGAAGGCAGCCACCGGCTCCGCCTTGCCTTTCAGCTCGAGCGGCGCCATGGGCTCCACCTCAACGGCATCACGGACCAGGCGGTAGGTGCTGCCGCCGATGAAGATCCCCATCGCGGGCGCCGCCTGCTCGAGGCGAGCCGCCACGTTGGCGGTGTCGCCGGTGACCACCTGCTGGCCGGTGACTGACTCGCCGGCGACGATCTCGCCGGTGTTGACCCCGATGCGCGCTTCGATGGCCGTCCCGAAGCTGCGGTGGAGCTCCTCGTTGAGGCGCGCCAGCGACTGCTGCATCTCGTGGGCTGCGCGGACCGCCCGCAGCGCATCGTCCTCATGAACCTGGGGCAGGCCAAATACCGCCACGATCGCGTCGCCGATGAATTTCTGAATCGAGCCTCCGTGCCGACTGAGGATGGCGGTCATCGCCTCGAAGTACCGGTTTAGCAGGCCGGCCATTGCCTCGGGGTCGATGGCTTCGCCCAGGCTGGTCGAGCCGACGATGTCGCTGAAGACGATCGTGACCGTCCTGCGCTCCTGTTGGGGCGGAAGGGGAGGGGCGACGGTCGCCGAAGTAGCCAGGGACGCGCCGCAGAAGCCGCAGACGCGGAACTTGTCGGGATTCTCCTCGCCGCATCGTGGACAGACCTGCATGCGCCTCAGTCCTGGGTGACCATGGACCGATGGCCGCGCATTCAGCGAACGGCCAGCTTCCGCAACCAGGCCGCGATCCGATCTAGCGCGTCCTCGCGGACGGCGTCCAGCCCGTGTCGAACAGCCGGGTAGGTGACGAGCTCTGCGTCTGGCAGCTTCGCGACGGCTTCCCGAAGCAGCCCGATCCTGGCAAAGGGATCCGACTCGCCGCTCAGGAGGAGCACTGGGCACGAGATGCGAGCCCAGTGGGCCATGCGCCCATCGACGGACTCGGGATGCCCAGGGCGGTGGAGCGGATACGACATGAGGACGAGCCCGGCGTAGTCCTCTTCGGCGGCAAGTAGGCTCGCCACTCGCCCACCGAATGAGTGGCCGCCGATCACGGTCGTTGCGCTCGGCGGCGCGGCATCGCGATAGGCGGAGATGGCCCGCTCCGCCGAGCTGCGGGGCAGCTGCACCGCGGCAGCGTCGAAGCCGCGATCCGCCAGCCCGCCAGTCCACGGCTTCATAGAGGCGGCGGAACCCGACGCGCCATGCGCCAAGTGGATGCGAAGCGCCAATCCCGTCACGAACCGATTGTCGGACGTCCGCGGTCGCCGCGTCGACATCTCATCGTCACGATTTGCGAGCTACCCTGACCAAGTGACGACCTGGCGAGGGAATGGCTCGCGGACGGACGCGGCGATGGCCGGTGCCGCCGCGGGGACGGCCGCGATCGGAATCAACGAGCTCATCGCCGGGCTGCTCCCCGGTGCGCCCTCGTTCGTGGTTGAGGTCGGCGCGGTGGTGATCGCCCTCCAGCCACCGGGGGCCAAGCAGCTCGTGGTCGACCTCTTCGGGACTGCCGACAAGCTCGTCTTCAACCTGCTCATCGTGGTGGTCGCGATCATCGGCTCGGCGGTGCTGGGGATCGTGGCCCGAACCCGTTTCCACTTGGCCGTACCCGGCTTCCTCGGGGCGGGCCTTGGCGCCATGGCCATATCGGTCCTGTTCGACCCGCTCGTCGAGCCCATACTGGCCCTTGTCTCGACGGGCGTCACGGTGGGAACCGGGGTCGGCATCCTGCGCTGGTTGTTGCGGGGCAGCGTCCCGTCGGAAATGGCCCAGATGCCGGACTGGTCGCGGCGGCGCTTCATCGGTACCTCGCTGGCTGTGGCCGGCGGCGCCGTGGTCGGCTCGGTGATCGGCCGCTGGATCGGTGAGCTGACCCGAGTCGCCACCCCGCCAGACGTCGCCCCCCTTCCCGAGCCGGTCGACCTGCTGCCACCGCTCGCGGCGGGAACCGACCTGGCCATTCCAGGGCTGGGGCCGATCGTCACGCCCAACGCCGAGTTCTACCGCATCGATACCGCGCTCATCACGCCGCGGCTCGACGCGGCCACTTGGCGGCTGACCGTCACGGGGATGGTCGACCGCTCGATGACCCTCACCTACGACGACCTCCTGGCCCTGCCCCTCCACGAGCAATACGTGACCATCGCCTGCGTGTCGAACGAGGTCGGCGGGGACCTGGTCGGGAATGCGTTGTGGACCGGCGCCCGGCTCCGCGACGTGCTCGATGCGGCGGGCGTCCAGCGCGGCGCGACCCAGGTGGTCGGGCGGTCGTTCGATGGCTGGACTGCCGGGTTCCCCACCGAATGGGTCATGACCGATGAACGCGAGGCCCTCATCGCGGTGGCCATGAACGGCGAGCCGCTGCCAGCCGAGCATGGGTTCCCGGCTCGCCTCATCGTGCCGGGGCTGTTCGGTTACGTCAGCGCGACCAAGTGGTTGACCGAGATCGAGCTGACTCCGTGGGACGCGTTCGACGCCTATTGGGTGCCCCTCGGCTGGGCGAAGGAAGGGCCCATCCTGACCCAGTCCCGCATCGACGTCCCCCGTCCCGGGTCGTCGGTCGGCGCGCGACAGGTGGCTGTCGCCGGGGTGGCCTGGGCGCCGGACCGGGGCGTGAGCCGCGTGGAGGTCCAGATCGACGAAGGGCCGTGGAATGAGGCCGAGCTCTCGGTGGCCATCAGCGACGCGACGTGGGTTCAGTGGCGCTACCCCTGGGCCGCCAGCTCGGGGACACACCAGATCCGGGTCCGCGCCACCGACGGCAGTGGGGCGCTCCAGGAATCACGGGTTAGCCGGCCACCGCCCGACGGAGCGCGCGGGTATCACACCATCCAGGTCAACGTCGGGTAGGTCACAATCGGCCGCGTGCCGCACCCGGTCGCGCCCGTCCTGATCCTCAACCCGATCTCGGGCGACGGGGCCGGCGGCCGCCTTCTGCCACGCCTCGAAGAGCACCTCGGCCGGCGGGAAGCGCAGCTGTTCGTCTCGACCCACCGTGGCCACGCCGAGGAGCTGGCCGCCGACGCCGTACGCAACGGCGCCGACCGGGTGATTGGGGTGGGCGGTGACGGTACGATGCAGGAGCTCGTCAACGGCATCATTGCCGCCGGCGGAGGCACACTGGGCGTCGTGCCGGTGGGCCGCGGAAACGATCTCGCCCGCAGCCTGGCCATCCCACTCGACCCGTCCGCAGCGCTGGATGTGGCCCTCGGTGCGGCCACCACGCCGATGGACGTGGGGCGCGCCATCCGCGACGCTCATCTCCGCCATTTCGTGGCCGCGGGCGGGGTCGGATTCGATGCCCAGGTGGCGTGGACCATGGCCAACCCCCGCCCGTGGTGGAAGAACGGCCGGGCCGGCTATTTCGCGGGGACCCTGGACGAGCTGCGGCGGTTCCACAACCAGCGCCTGCGGATCACCTTCGACACGGCCGGCGGGCGGGAGGTGGTGGACCACGTCTCCCTGATGGCCGCCTTCGCCAACGGCCCGTATTACGGTGGCGGGATGAAGATCTGCCCTGATGCCAGCCTGGCCGACGGCCAGCTCGACGTGTGCGTGGTCGGCGACCTGACGCGCTTCCAGGCGCTCCGCGAGCTGCCAGGGATCTACGAGGCCAAGCACGTCCGCAACCCCCAAGTACAGTTCTATCGCAGCCGTTGGCTCCTGATCGAGGGCGACGAGCCAACCCGTGTCCACCTCGACGGCGAGCCGTGGGGGACCGTCCCGCTGCGGGTCGAGGCCCTCCCGGCGGCGCTCCAGGTGGCGGTGGCCGGGTGAGCGGAGGGGAGCCGGCCGCCCCCGGCTGGCAGGTGCTGGACGCTGCCGGTCGGCGAATCGGCACCGTGGACGCCGTGTTTGTCGACTATCTGCTGGTGCGCACCGGCGGTTGGCTGCCGGTCGATCTCTACGTCCCGGTGACCGCCGTCAGTCCCTCGGGTCAACCGGACGCTGTCGCGGTCGCCGCTGACGACGCGAGCGAAGCCTTTGAGCTCTGGCACCGGCCGCTCAGGAAGGCTCCCCATGACTGAACCGATCGGCTTCGCCCCCGACACCCTCGATCGACTGCGGACGACGAAGACAGCCCGCATCGAGACCCGCGCTTCGTCGTCGGCGCCCGTGCATAGGACCACCATCTGGGTCGTGGTGGACGACCAAGATCGGGTGCTTATCCGGACTTACCTCGGCCCGCGCTCCCGATGGTACCGAGAGGCGCGTGCCAACCCGGAATGCGTGCTGTGGCTGGGGCGCGACTCAGTCCCGGTGCGGGCCGACGCCGCAGTCGATCCCGATCGCATCGCCGCCGCCAGCCGCGGATACGAGGTCAAATATGTCGGCGACCCATCCGTTCGGGGGATGGTGGCCGAGGCGCAGCTGCCGACGACCCTGGAACTGCTCCCACGCTGAGCGTGCAGTACCCTAGCAACGTGAACGAAGAGGCCCGCGCGGAAGCCTTCTACGCGCACGTCTCGAACGGCGGTAAGGTCGAAGCCGATGACTGGATGCCCGACGACTACCGGGCCGCCATCCTGAAGTTCGTCGAGATGCACGCCAACAGCGAACTCATGGGCGTCCTGCCCGAGCGCGACTGGATCCTGCGGGCGCCGACCCTGCGCCGAAAGCTGGCCCTGACCTCCAAAATCCAGGACGAGGTGGGCCACGCCCAGCTCCTGTACCGGGTGGCCGAAGACCTCGGCAAGAGCCGCGACGCCATGCTGGCCGACCTGCTGGCCGGCAAGACGAAGTTCCACAACGTGTTCCACTACCCGACCCGCTCGTGGGGCGACGTGGGGATCATCGCCTGGCTCGTGGACGCGGCGGCCATCGTGAGCCAGCAGGCCCTGCGCGACTCCTCGTACGCGCCCTACGCGCGGACGATGAAGAAGATCTGCTGGGAGGAATCGGTCCACATCATGCACGGCCGGGACGTGGTCCTGACCCTGATGACCGGGACCGATGCCCAGCGCGAGCTGGTCCAGGAGGCGCTGAACCGATGGTGGGGCCCGCTCATGCAGATGCACGGCCCGCCCACCGACCCGGCCACCGATCGCGATCTGATCTGGCAGATCAAGACTAAGGGCAACGAGCAGCTGCGCCAGGAATTCCTGTCGATCTACGTCCCGCGCATCTGGGAGCTGGGTTTGACCATTCCCGACCCGGCCCTGAGCCTGGACCCGGAGACCGGCCGCTGGCACTACACCGAGCCAGACTGGAACGAGCTGCGCTCGGTGGTGACCGGCCACGGCCCGGCCTCCCAGGAGCGCCTGGCGTTCCGGCGCCTGCACCGCGCGGAGACCCAATGGGTTCGCGATGCGGTCCTGGGAGTCGCCGCCTGAGCGGCCATCGTGGCTGACCGGGTGTGGGAGGTCTTCCGCCAGGAGGCCGAGGGTGACCCTCTCATTCACGGAGGTAACGTGAACGCGCCGGACGAGGAGCTCGCCCTGCATTACGCGAGGGAGTTCTACGGCCGGCGCCAGGAGAGCGTGCGGCTGTGGGTCGTGCCTCGTGACGCCATCGTCGAGCT
>JBOGTA010000015.1:0-18065 GCA_050695855.1 Candidatus Limnocylindria bacterium | reverse complement strand
GGGCGTCCTGGTGGCGGTTCCCGACGGCCGGCAGCTGGCCCAGGTCAGCATGAACCTGGCGGACTGGGAGCAGACCGGCATCCCGCGCGTGGTCCACGAGGTCCGCCGCCTGGCTCGGCAGGCCGGCACCGACATCGACCACGCCGAGCTGATTGGCCTGGCGCCAACCGCCGCGCTGCTGGAGGTGACCGCGGACGCGCTGGGGCTCCGCGGCTTCAGCACCGACCAGGCGCTGGAGCTCCGCCTGGCAAAAGACCGATGACCCTGAGTCGGGCGGTGGGGGCTGGCCTGCTGGTTGGTGTCCTGGGCTGGCTGGTCCTCTGGTTTCAGACCGAGCCGCGTGCGAATTTCGACTCGCTCATCTATCACACCCACGCGCTGGAATACGCCGGCCTGTCGCGCGCCGACGCCGACGCCCGGAGCTGGGAGATCTACGCCCGCTACGCCGACGATCGGGAGCGGACCATCATCCAGGACACGATGGGTGACGTGCCCTGGAGCACGCCCATCAGCGATCGGTGGATGGGCCTCTACCAGATGCGGCCGCTATACCCAGCCCTGGTGGCCGCGGGCTACCCGATCGGCGGTTTCCGCGCGCCGATGGCCGTCAGTGCGCTGGTCACCATCGGCTACGTCGTCCTCACCTTCGTCGGCATGGGCCTCCTCGTTGGCTATCGGGCCGCCGCCGTGGCCACGGTCGCCGCGCTGCTGCAGACGAATTTCACTCATTGGCTCGTGTTCCTGACAACGGATGGCCTGGCCATGCTGCTGTGGGCAGCCTCGATCACCGCCATCGCCCTATATGTGAAGACCGGCCGCTGGGGATGGCTGGGCGCCGTCCTGCTGGCCGTGCTGGCACTAGCCCTGACCCGGCCCACCGGATCCCTGGCGCCGATCATCCCGGTCATCTGCGCGGTCGCGGCACTGATTGCCCGCCAGCCGGTCTGGCGCCGGTTTGCGGCTGCCGCGGTTGCGGCGTCCGTTCCGGCCGGAGCCGTCGTCGTGGGCCAGGCCGTGCTCGGCTTCCCAGGCATCGCCGACGTGTTCCAGGAGATTCCGACCCGCCATTTTGCGTTGCCGGACATTGCGGACCCGATCGGGTACACGATCGCACTGAACCGATGGGCGATTCCCGACCGCCTCCTGCCGACCCTCTTCAGCCAGCCCCTGCTGCTGGCTTCCATCGTGGCGGGCCTGGCAGGCCTGGTGATCCGTGGTTCGTGGACGAGCGCCCCGTTCCTCGTCGCCGCGGTGGTCGTCCCGGTGGCCTGGATCATCCATCCGGTGTGGTTCGACGCGGGACGAATCCTGGCTCCGGCATGGGTCAGCCTGAACGTGGGCATCGGGCTCCTGGTCGACGCCGGGCTCTCGTCGCAGCGAGAGCGAATCATGGCCTTCACGGAATGGGCCACTCGACCCCAGCCGCACCCTAGCATTGACCGATGACCGTCCGCGATGCGCTCCGCGATGCGGTGCTCGCCGCCCGCGACCGGGCAGTCACGGCGGGCGAGCTGGCGCTGCCTGAGGGAGCAACCCTCCCCGAGCCGAACGTCGAACGGCCGGCCCTCGCGGAGCACGGCGACTACGCCACCAACGCCGCCATGCAGCTGGCGCCGCTGGCCCGATCCGCGCCGATGGCCATCGCCGAGACCCTCGTTCGCCACCTCGAGATGCCGGCCGGGGTGGGCTCGGTCACCGTCGAGCGGCCGGGATTTATCAACTGGCGCCTCGACCGCAGTTGGGTGGCGGCCCAGGTCCCTGCCATCCTCGCCGCCGGATCAGCCTGGGGCCGGTCCGATGGCCTGGCCGGCGAGCGGTTCAACGTCGAGTTCATCAGCGCCAACCCGACCGGCCCGCTGCACATTGGCAACGGGCGCGGCGGCTTCATCGGCGACACGCTGGCCAACCTGTTGGAGGCCGCCGGCGCGGCGGTGACCCGCGAGTACTACATCAACGACTACGGAAGCCAGATCCGCGACTTCGGGCAATCGGTCTACCTGGCGCGCACCGGCCAGTCGGGGGAAGCCGGCTACCGGGGCGCCTACATCGCGCAGCTGGCGGCCGAGGTGCCGGACGAGGCGCTGGCATCGGTCAATCCGTTGGAGGCCATCGGGGAGTGGGCCTGGAACCGGGTCTACGACGACATCAAGCGCACGATCAACCGCCTCGGAATGCGGATCGACGTGTGGCGATCGGAGCGCGAGCTCCACCACGCGGGCGAGGTGACGGCCGCCATCGAGCGGCTGCGTGGCGCCGGCCACGTCTACGACAGCGATGGGGCGACCTGGTTCCGCTCCACCACCTTCGGCGATGACAAGGACCGGGTGCTCATCCGCTCCAACGACCAGCCGACGTACTTCGCGGCCGATATCGCCTATCTGCTCGACAAGTTCGAGCGTGGGTTCAGCCGCCTCATCTATGTCCTCGGACCGGACCATCACGGGGCGATCGCGCGCTGGAAGGGAGCCGCTGCCGGCCTGGGCCACGACCCCGACGCGGTGGAATTCCTCATCTACCAGCACGTCTCGCTGGCCGGTGGCGCGGCCATGAGCAAGCGCGAGGGGAGCTTCGTAACCCTCGATGAGCTGGTCGACGAGGTGGGGGCCGATGCCACCCGCTTCCTGTTCACCCTGCGCTCCGCGAATCAGCACCTCGAGTTCGATCTCGAGCTGGCGCGCCAGCAGTCAAACGAGAACCCGGTCTACTACGTCCAGTACGCCCACGCCCGCTGTTCGTCGATCCTGCGCCAGCCGGCAGCGACCGAGCTCCCGGAGGATCCGGGTGATGTCACCGCGCTCCTGGTTCATCCGGCCGAGCAGGCACTGATCCGCCACCTCATTCGACTGCCCGAGGTCGCTGCCGACTCGGCTGAGCGCCGCGAGACCCACGAGCTGCCCCGCTACGCGATGGAAGTCGCCAACCTGTTCAGCCAGTTCTACCGCGACTGCCGGGTCCTGACCGATGACGCGCCGCTGAGCGCGGGGCGCCTGGGACTGGTGCGGGCCACCCGCCAGGTGCTCGCCAACAGCCTGGGCCTGATCGGGGTGAACGCTCCGGACTCGATGTAGCAAATCGTCGCGGACTGGCCCTCGGGGTGGCGTCAGCCCGGTCCGCCGGTCAGCGTCTGCAGCAGCGCTTCGGTCGACGCCTGGGTGACCACGATCTCCGTGTCGCTGATCCGTTCGATGTGGCCGAACAGCGGCAAGGCGGCAAGAGCATCTTCGTACGCCTCCACGAACTGATCGGCGTCCACCGGGGCGTCCCACGCGACACGCAGGATCACCGCCACCTCGCCGCTGGGCGAGACGAGCGCCGTTATCCGGTCACCACCCCAGCCTGCGGCAGCCGTGTCCGCATCGGCCTGGGCCACGCCCAGGTGGGCAAGCCAGATCGCGACCATGGCCTCGCCAAAGGTCGTGTCCTGCGCAACGTCGACACCGAGGGCGTGGATGTCCGGGTCGATCTCCGGGATGGCGACGGGCAGCTCGTTCTCGAGGTAGGCGGTGATGTGGAGCACCTGCTCGGTCGAGTCGGGCGGATCAGCCCACGCCTCGTCCACCGCCGCGAAGCCGCCGCGCGCGTAGAGCTGCGAGACGAAGTCGGTCCCGGCCACGTACGGGAACTCGAGCTCGCGAATCATCCATTCGGGGATGCCCGTGGTGTCGGGGAGCGGGGTCTGGCTGATCTCCAGCAGATCCTCGGTGGTGAGGTTCTCGATGGCCCACAGGACCATGGATGTCGTCGCATCCCCCTCCACCAGCCCGAGGCGGGCAAAGGTCCCGTCGTCGT
Source organism: Candidatus Limnocylindria bacterium (assembly GCA_050695855.1). Taxonomy (GTDB): domain Bacteria; phylum Chloroflexota; class Limnocylindria; order QHBO01; family QHBO01; genus DASTEQ01. The sequence continues at coordinate 14,276 of JBOGTA010000015.1, read as the reverse complement.
CACCCACCGCGTCCAGCTCCATGGAGGCGATGCCGAAGGCCGCGTCCTGGAGGGCGTGGGTGTACTCGTGGGCGTAGGTCACCAGCGCTTCGGGGGTCAGCCCCACATCCGACACGATGACCATCGACTCGGTCACGTCGTCGTAGTAGCCCAGCACCTGGCCCGAGAGGAGCTGGAGCTGGAGGGCCGCCACGTCCTGGTCGGCGGTCAGGAGTCCCAGGCCACGAAGCAGGGCGTTGTCGGCGGCAACCTCATCGAGCGGGTAATCCTCGGCAAACTGGTCGGCCAGCCGTCGTTCGACCTCCTCGCGGGAAACGAACTCGGCCGGACCGATGTCGGCGGCCGGCAGGTCGCGGAGGTCCTCGATGTCCGCCTCCAGGGCGGACAGCACGTCCGCGAGGTTGGGCGAAGCCGCGCCGCTGGGCGTGGCGCTGGGCACCGGGAACGGCGTCGGGCTGGCCAAGGGTCCGATCGCGATCGGTACGCCGAAGGCGCGCAGGGTGAGGACCGCGATCACGGCGAGCGCCAGGACCAGGGTCACGATGGCGATCAGGCGCCGGACGAGTGGCGACATGGGTCAGGCATTCTGGCATGCGGGGGCGGTCAGCCAACCTGGCCAAAGGTTCAGGTTTCTTCACATCGGCGTGGTTGTGGCTTCACGTCCGCCATCTACCGTGAGGATGCGAGACAGAGATCCCTCTGGGATTTCTCCTCCACCCTCCCTCCTTCGGGCGCCGGTGTCATTGGGCGGGCACCGGCGCTCGTGCTTTTCCGATCCGGTTGTGGGGTAGCATCGGGAACCCGTGGAGATCACCTGGTATGGACGCGCCTGCTTCCGCCTCAAAGGCCGCCGCGCGACCGTCATCACCGATCCGTGCCCGCCCAAGACCGGGTTCGTGGCCGGCAAGCACGACGTCGACCTGCTGACCATTTCCCACGATCATCCCGACCACACCTACACCCGCTCGATCAGTGCCGGCCTGACCCTCACCCGCCCAGGCGAGTACGAGTACGCCGACCTGCTGGTGACCGGCGTGCGGACCTGGCATGACGCCGCCGAGGGAAAGGAGCGGGGCGAAAACGTCATCTTCGCGGTGGAGGTGGACGGCATCCATGTCTGTCACCTGGGCGACCTGGGCCACCTGCTGTCCGATGACCAGCTCCACGAGCTGGGTCCCATCGACGTCCTGCTCGTGCCCGCCGGCGGGCAGACCACCATCTCCCCGGCCGAGGCCGCCGAGGTCGTCGCCCAGCTGGAGCCGAAGGTCGTGATCCCCATGCATTTCGCCACCGACGGCGGCTCGAAGGATCTATTGGGGGCGGAGACGTTCCTCCATGAGCTGGCCACCGAGCCAATCCGGCTGCCCAAGGCCAGCCTGACCCCCACCACCCTCCCGGACGAGACCCAGGTGGTCCTGCTGGAGGCGCGCGGCCGGAGCGGCTGACTCGGGACGTGCCTGGTGCCCGTCTCGGGAGTACTGTCGTCCTAGGACCACGCAACGGCCCCGGCTGGCCTTCTGGTGCCAGGGGGCACCACTAACCGCGGGAATGTCCTCACCAGACCTCACCTGACCACTCGACGAGCCGCAAGAAAGTACTAGGCAAGTCCCGGTTTGGCCTGTATCTTTCGGCTCCCGAATACCCCAGGGGGGCCGTCAGCGCAGCTGCCGGAACCAGGGGGCATCGAAAGGAGTTCCGGCATTGACCGTCCAAACGCAGACACCCGCCCGTCATGCGACACGCCTGACCCTAGCCCTCGCGGCTATCGCGGGACTCATCCTCGCCACGTTGTATGTGGTGAACCCTGTGCGTGGCACGCACGTCACTCCCGAGCTCTTCCAGGGAAACCCGACCTGCGGCACCCTTAACGTAGCGTACGACCACGAGTTCAAGGTCGAACCTGTGACGGGGGGCCTCCACGAGGATCCCGCCAGCGACTTCGAAGTCACCCTCACCCTCCACGTCACGACGGACGGGCAAACATTCGACTGGGTGTCGAACCTCCCCGTTGATGCGGTGTTCGTCAAGGGTGGGCCCGGCGGGAACTTGTATGTCTACAACGGCGCGACCTCGGATACCGGATTGCACGCTCCTGGAAACGACCAGGGCACAGCGGTCTCGACTCCGCCGTGGTCAGGCTTGAGCCACATCTCGTTCTGCTTCAACGATGTGCCGGACGAGACCCCGACACCGACGCCGGAAGGCAGCGAAGCTGAGGAAACCAGCACTCCGACCCCTGAAGGCAGTCAGTTGGGTGGGACTGGAACCCCGGAGCCGTCGGTTCCCGACACGGCCCTTGGCCTGGCGGGGAGCGGCCCTCTGGCCACCATCTTCTTCGGTGCTGTTCTGATCGCTTCCCTCGGTGCGCTGGCCTACGCCAACGTGGCCGCGGTGCGGCGCCGGAGCTAACCCAATCGACAGGCCCCCGGACCACCCGGGGGCCTGATCGGTTCCCGAGGACAGCCTTCCTCCGGCAGCCGATTTCATCCAGCCCCCCTGGCAGGGACGGGGTACGGGTCAAACCGTGCCCCGTTCTCTGTTATGCGGAAAGGCGAGCCGAGAGTGCGGGGAGGCCTTCAGATGAGGGCCAGCTCGCGCCCCACCTTCTCGAACGCGGCCAGGCAGACGGCGAGGTCCTCGTCGGTGTGCTCCGCGGTCACGATCGTGCGGACCCGGCTCTTGGCCTCGGCGACCGTTGGGTACCCGATCCCCTGGGCGAAAACCCCTTCCTCGAACAGGCGATCCGACAGCTGCATGGCCAACGCCCCGCCGCCGGCGATGACCGGGGTGATGGGCGTCTCGGACTGACCGATGTCGAACCCCAGCTCGCGCAGCCCCTCCTTGAAGCGTCGGGTGTTGGCCCACAGCCGCTCGATCCGCTCCGGCTCGGTCTCGAGGACCTCGATCGCCGCCAGGCAGGCGGCGGCCACGCCGGGCGGATGGGAGGTCGAGAACAGGAACGGCCGGGCGCGGTGGATGAGCACCTCGCGCAGGGACTGGCTGCCGGCCACGTAGCCACCCAGCACGCCCATCGCCTTGGACAGGGTGCCGACCTGGACGTGGACCCGACCGTGAAGGTCAAAATGGTCGACCGTGCCGCGGCCGTTGCGGCCCAGGACACCCGAGGCGTGCGCGTCATCGACGAAGACGATGGCCTCGACCTCCTCGGCCGCCTCCACGATCGCTGGCAGGCGGGCGATGTCGCCGTCCATCGAGAACACGCCATCGGTGATGACCAGGATCGTGCGATCCGCGCCACCGGGCGCAGCCCGGATCTCGCGCAGGGTGGCGCGCAGCGCATCGGTATCGGCATGCGGGAACAGGCGGCGCTCGGCCTTGGTCAGCCGGATGCCGTCGATGATGCTGGCGTGGTTGAGCTCATCCGAGACGATGACCGCACCCTCGCCCGCCAGGACCGGGATGGTGCCGGTGTTGGCGGTGAAGCCGGACTGGAAGGTGAGGGTGGCCTCGACCCGCTTGAAGTCGGCCAGCCGAGCCTCGAGCTGCTGATGGAGGGACATGGTGCCGGCGATGGTCCGCACCGCTCCCGATCCGGCGCCCAGCGCCTGGGTGGCAAAGATCGTGGCTTCGCGAAGCTTGGGGTGGGTGGCCAGCCCGAGGTAGTTGTTGCTGGACAGGGTGATGACCTCGCGCCCGTCGATCCGGCAGTGGGCCGCCTGCTCGCTTTCCACCACCCGCAGGCGGCGGTACAGGCCTTTGGCCCGCAGGTCGTCGAGGTCGGCGTCGAGGAACGCCAGCGGACTGCGCGTGGACCGGACCGATGTCATGGCGTGAGCACCACCTTACCGGCATGTCGCGACCCCAGCAGGTCGAATCCCTGCTGCCAGTCGGCGAGGTCGAACCGATGGGTGAGGATAGGCGCCACGTCCAGCGCCCCGGAGCGGAGGAGCTCCTGGGTTCGCTCCCAGGTGTCGTAAATCCGGCGGCCGAAGATGCCGTACATCCGGAGCCCCTTCTCGATGAACAGGTTCGACAGGTCGACGGCCACCGGCTCACCGAAGATCCCGAGCAGGCTGATCCGGCCGCCGCGAGTGACGAATCGGAGGGCCTGGTCAAGCGCCTCGGCCGACCCGCTCATCTCGAGGACGACGTCGACGCCGTCCCCGCCGGTGGCCATCAGCACCTGCTCCACCGTGTCCGGGCGGCCGGCATCCAGGGCCAGATCGGCGCCCATCCGGGCGGCCAGCTCAAGCCGGTAGGGCTCGGTGTCGGTGGCCACCACCCACGCCGCTCCGCCAGCCTTGGCGATGCCGACCGCGCACAGGCCGATGGGTCCGCAGCCGGTGACCGCCACCGTGCGGCCCTCGATGGGCTCCACGAACGCCGCATGCACCGCGTTGCCCATCGGCTCCTGGAGGGCTACCACCGCCGGGTCGAGCCCGTTCGACTCCACCGCGTTGGCCTCAGGCACGACCATGAACTCGGCATAGCCGCCGTCCACGTGGGCGCCGATGACCTGCAGGTCGCGGCAAAGGTGCGGCGACCCGTCCCGGCACTGGGCACAGGCACCGCAGAACAGGTGCGACTCGACGCCCACCAGGTCCCCCTCGCGGACGCGGGTGACGCCCGCGCCGGCGGCGGTCACGCGCCCCGCCAGCTCGTGGCCCAGGATGACCGGCGGCCGGATGTTCTCGGCTGCCCAGCGGTCCCACAAGTAGATATGGCGGTCGGTCCCGCACACGCTGGCGGCCTCGATCCGGAGCTGCACCTCCCCCGGCCCGGGGGTTGGGACGGGAGCATTGATGATCTCGAGTCCCGGCTCAGCGCGGGACTTGGCCAGGGCGCGCATCAAGCGACGCCGGCCGTCTCGGTGATTCCCGCCGCTGCGGCATGGTCCTCCGCCCGCGGCAGCTCATCGACGATGACGTTCTCGAGGACGCCGATGCCGCTGATCTCGCAGCCCATGACGTCGCCAGCGGCCAGGTAGCGCGGCGGGTCGTGGAAGTGGCCGACGCCGGCTGGCGTCCCGGTGGCCAGGATGTCGCCGGGATCGAGGGTGATCGACCGGGTCACGAACGCCAGCAGCGTCGGCACGTCCCAGATCATCTCGGCGGTGGTCGATTCCTGCCAGGTTTCGCCATTCACCCATGACCGGAGGCTCAGCTGGCCGGCATCGGTGATCTCGTCGGCCGTCACGACTGCCGGCCCGAGCGGCGCGAATCCATCCCACCCCTTGGCCCGCAGCCATTGGCGGTCCTCGCGCTGCAGGTCCCGGGCGGTGACGTCGTTGAGAATCGTGTAACCGAGGATGTGCTCGACGGCCCGTTCCGGCTCCAGGTGTGACGCCCGCCGGCCGATGACGACCGCCAGCTCGCACTCGAGGTCCAGCTTCTCCGTGGCGCGGGGGCGCATGACGGTCGCACCGGGATCGGTGATCGCATTCGAGAACTTGGCGAACAGCGCCGGGTAGGCGGGGGGTTCGATGCCCTGCTCGCGGCAGTGGTCGTGGTAGTTGAGCCCTACGCACACGATCTTGCCTGGGTGGCGAAGCGGGGCGAGGTGGCGGATCTCGGCCGGCGGGACCCGCCCCTGGCCCGCGGCGGCCGCGTCGACCGCCTCGACGATCATGGCCATCGGGTCCGGCCCGGCCATGACCCCCGCCAGGTCTGAACCCAGCGCATCGGTCAGGTCCAGAACGCCGTCGGGCTGCTCGACGCCCAGCCGCCGTCCAGGCGGGCTGTCGGCCTGGGTGTGGGCGAACGCGACCAGTCGCACCGGCCGTCAGTCCTCGGTGAACCAGGCCCGGGCCGATGGCCGCACCAGGCCCACGATGAGGACCACCGAGATGACCACCCCCAACGGAACCATCAGGGTGCTCCATCCCGCGGCCGCGGCCGCCGGCATGGCCAGGGCAACGGGCACGAGCCCGGCCAGGATCGGAGCCGGCAGGAGCGAGATGCCCAGCGCGAATCCATAGCCTGCCCGCTTGTGCTGAAGCGCCAGCGTGAGCCCGAACAGGACCGCGGCCAGCTCGGCCATCATGAAGATGCCCAGCAGCGAAAAGGGCGCCTTCTCGCTGAAGTCGACGAACGCGATGATTCGGGGCAGGAGCAGGCCGGTTATCCCCAGCAGCAGCCCGACCCAGGCGAACCAGGCGGCGATCCCGAACGACGGTCGGGGGCGCGTGGCGGGGGAAGCGGGCTCCATGTCGGGCATCGTAGCAAGGGGTCGTCCTCTACCATGCGGCGTCATGCCGGCCGGCCTCACATCTCGCCTAGGGCCGCGGCCCGCAAAGGTCGGAGCGGTCGCGGTGGCGGTCGCCATGGCACTCGGCGCCTGCCTGCCGCTCCCCACCGAAACGGCATCTCCCTCTCCTGCGGTCACGCCCGCAGCCACCCCAACGTCCGAACCGAGTGCCACCGCCGAACCGACTCCCCGACCCCACTCGCTCGAGAATCCGATCGAGCACGACGACCGCCTGATCCGGGTCACCGTGGCCCCCAACCTGGCCACCGACGCTTCGGGCCAGATCGTGGTGACGGTGACCAGTCTCGACCCGACCCGCATCACGGAGCTCGTCCTGCGCTGGCCGACGTCACTGGAGGAGCACCTGTTCCTGGCGCCGTTCGTGCCCTCGTCCGACCGCATCTGCGACGGTTGCCCGCCCCTCCGCCAGGACTGGACCAAGTGGGTATGGGGGCCGGGTGAGCAGGGCGAGCCGGCCGGCACCACGTCCCTGGGCTGGGGACCGCTGGACCCGGGTGCCACGCTCACCATCACGCTCGTCGCCAACCGGCGCCTGAACGGTCCGGTTGAATTCGACCTCCAGCTGCTGGCCGGAGAGGCGCTGCTCCGCCAGGAAGGCGGCCAGCCCGCATGGCTGCGGGTGGCGGTCCCGTGATATCGGTCCTCCTCCCATGATGCGCGGCATCCTCCCGGCCTGGACCGAGCCCGATCCGGAGCTGTACCACCGACTGGGGGACATGATCGATCCCGGTCGCAAGGTGCTGGCCGCGCTGGAGCGGATCGTGCCGCTGTCGGGCAAGCGGATCGCGGACGTGGGCACCGGGATTGGCCACTACCCCATGCTCCTGGCCCGCCGCACGGCCCGGACCTACGGCATCGAATCGGATCCCGCCCTGCTGGGGGAGGCCCGCCTGCGGGCCATGGCCGCGCACCAGCCGAACATCCGGATGGTCGAGGGCGAGCCCACGGCCCTCCCGCTACGTGACGGGGCGGTGGACATCGTGCTCCACGGCCTGATCGAGGCCGAGGAGGCCGCCATGCCGGCCATCGCTGAGGCGCTGCGCGTCCTGCGGCCCGGCGGACGGCTGGTCGTCATCGGCTACTACGGACGCGACGACGTCGCGCCGCTGTTCGAGCCGGAGGTGGTGTCCTATGCCCGGCAGGCAACGCAGCGCCGGATCGGCTGGTGGCTACGCCACGGATTCAAGATCAAGGTCGTCCACGCCAGGCTCGACCTGCGCGATACAGAAGCTGTGCATGCCATCCTGCCGCGCCTGTACGGCGACCGGGCGCGCGCCTTCCTGATGAGCTCTTACCCGCCTCTGCCGGAGCTCAAGCTGGGCCTCTACCACATGGCCAAGGCCTCGGTCTGAGCCCGCTCAAATCGGTCACTGCCCCCATGCGGGGGGTCTATCATTCGCCCGGGAGGCCAGGTTCTTCTCCCCCCGGAGCCTGGCCTCCCACGGTGCCTGACGGGGTGATTTCGGGCCGCTCGGAGCCGGTGCGATAATCCGGGCCGAGCCCTCCAGGAGACCCATCCGTGGCCGCCACCACTCCCGGGATGAAGATCACGTACGCCACCCTCAGTGCCGACAACCCGGAGCTGCAGGCAGCTTTCGACCGGGCCGTGGAGTGGGCTCGTGCCGAGCTGGGCAAGACGTACCCCATGCTCATCGGCTCCGAGCTGCGGGCCGGCGAAGAAACCTTCGAGCACCGCTCCCCGATCGACACCGACCTGGTGGTCAGCCGCTTCCCGATCGGGAGCCGGGAGGACGTCCGGGACGCCATCGCCGCCGCGCGCGAGGCGTTTCCCGCCTGGCGCGACCTGGGCTGGCGTCGCCGGCTGGAGATCATCCGCCGCGCGGCGGATCTCATCAGCGAGCGCCAGTTCGAATATGCAGCGCTCATGACCTTCGAGGTCGGCAAGAATCGGCTGGAGTCGCTGGGCGACGTGGAAGAGACTGCTGATCTGCTCCGCTACTACGCCGACCAGATGGAGGCTCATGACGGGTTCGTCCAGCCCATGGGCTCCCTGTCGCCCGCCGAGCACACCCGATCGATCCTCAAGCCTCACGGGGTGTGGGCCGTCATCAGCCCGTTCAACTTCCCCATGGCCCTGGCCGGCGGGCCGGCCTCGGGCGCGCTGATCGCGGGCAACACGGTGGTCATGAAGCCATCTTCGGACGCACCGCTCATGGGCTGGAAGTTCGTCGAGGCCCTCCGTCAGGCTGGGATCCCGGACGGAGTCGTGAACTTCGTGACCGGGCCGGGTGAGACGGTGGGCGCCGAGCTGGAGGACAACCCCGCCGTGGACGGGATGGTCTTCACCGGCAGCCACGAGGTCGGGATGCGCCTGTATCGGAGCTTCACCCGCGACTACCCGCGACCGATCATCACCGAGATGGGCGGCAAGAACCCAGCCATCGTGATGGCCAGCGCCGATCTCGACGAGGCCGCCGAGGGCGTGGCCCGCTCGTCGTTCGGCTTCGACGGCCAGAAGTGCAGTGCCAATTCGCGGGTCTACGTCGAGCGGAGCGTGGCGGGGGAGTTCGTGGAGCGCCTCGGCCAGCGCGCCCGGGATGTGAAGGTCGGTGACCCCACCCGCCGCGAGAACTGGATGGGTCCGGTCATCAACGCCAAGGCCTTGAATAAGTTCAGCGATGCCGTCGAGGAGGCCCGTCGGGACGGCGGCACCATCGTGGCCGGAGGCGAGGTGCTGACGTCCGGGGACGAGGCGCGCGGGTACTTCCCGACGCCCACCGTGATCACCGGCCTGCCGCCGGACCACCGCCTGTTCCGCGACGAGCTGTTCGTTCCGCTGGTGGTGGTGGCCGAAGTGGACTCTCTGGACGAAGCCCTGCGCCTGGCCAACGACACGCCGTACGGCCTGACGGCCGGCATATTCTCCGGCGACCGATCCGAGATCGAGCGGTTCCTGACCGGCATCCAGGCCGGCGTGGTGTACGTCAACCGGCGGAGCGGTGCGACCACCGGGGCGTGGCCGGGGATCCAGTCCTTTGGCGGGTGGAAGGGCTCCGGCTCGTCAGGCAAGAGCGGATTGGGCCCGTACTACGTCCAGCAGTTCCTGCGTGAGCAGTCGCAGACGGTCATGGGCGAGGAGCCGCCCCCGGCGTGACCCACCATCGCCGCGCCGATGCGGTCGAGGCCGATCCGGCCGCCGCCCGGGTCGTCAGCAGCGGCTGGTTCGCGGTCGAACTGCGGTATGCGTACCTGGTCGACGGCGCAACCGAACCCTACCTGGTAGAGGACCGCGTGATCCTGATCGACGGAGATGACGAGGAGGCCGCCATGGGGCGGGCGGTCGAGATCGCGACCGAATACGAGGACGACTTCGAAACCGAGGACGGTCGTGCGGGCGCCATCCGCTTCGACGGCATCGTGGCGATCAAGGAGCTCGACGATCCGCCGGCGGCCGGCACCGAGGTGTGGCACGAGTTCATGTCCCCAGGCGGCGGCCGTGCCGAGGCCGGCGAGGAACCCCTGCCGCCGGTATGGCCGACCGAGATGGCGTTCCCCCGCGCACACGACAACTGACCACCCGGGGACCAATCGAGGCGATGGCCTGGCAGCGCGAGGTGTACGAGGGCCTGCGGCCCCTGCTCTTCGCGGCCGATGCGGAGTGGATCCACGGCGTGACGCTGACCGCCCTGCGCAGGGTGGCCGAAGGCTCGTATGGACGGACCCTCCTGAGCCATCTGGCGAGCGACCGGCCCGCCGGCAGTTGGGCGTCCCGGCCCGAGGAGCACATGGGCCTGCGCTTCCGCAACCCGGTGGGGCTGGCAGCCGGAATGGACAAGGACGCCGAATCGCTCATGGGCTGGGAAGCGTTGGGGTTCGGTTTCGCCGAGGTCGGGACCGTCACCCCGCAGGGCCAACCCGGCAGCGCTCGACCCCGAGTCTGGCGCCTCCAGGAGGACGACGCGCTCGTGAACCGGATGGGATTCAACAATCGCGGAGCGGCGGCGCTCGTGGACCGCGTGACGCGGGCGCGGCCGTGGCTGCCGCCCGACTTCGTGGTGGGGGTCAGCGTCGGCCGCGGGGCAACCACCCCCGACGAGGCGGCCGAGGAGGACTACACACAGGCGGTGCGGATGGTGGCGCCGGTTGCCGATTACGTGGCCGTGAATGTCAGCTCCCCGAACACCGAGGGCGTGGCGGCGCTCGGCGAGCCGGACCGACTGGCCGCCCTGGTGATGTCGCTGTCGGCCGTCGAACCGGCGAAGCCGCTGGTCGTCAAGCTGTCGCCGGACCTCCCCACCGACCGGCTGACGGCCATCGTGCAGGCGTTGAGCGACACGCCGGCCGCCGGACTCGTCCTGTCCAACACGTCCACGTCCCGCTCCGGGCTGCACAGGTCTCTTCCGGCCGGCGCCGAGCGGGGAGGCCTCTCCGGCCGCCCGCTGCTGCCGGGCATGCTGGCTGCCATCGGTACGGTCAAAGGCCTGACCAAGGATCGGTTCACGCTGGTGGCATCAGGCGGGATCTTCTCCGGAGCCGATGCGCGCCGCGCCAGAGAGGCCGGGGCAGACCTCGTCCAGCTGTGGACCGGGCTCGTGTTTGCGGGTCCGGGGTTGATCGGGGAGGTGGTGGAGGCGCTAACATCTGGCTGAGCTAGCCAGGGGCGCGGGCAGGACGCGCCGCTTTCGACCAGGGGTCCCCTCATGACCGTTCGGGCCTTCCGTCAAGCGGCCGATGCCGCGCCAGCCGTTCCCCACCTCATCACCGAGCTTCCCGGTCCGCGCGCCCGCGAGCTCATTGCGCGCGACGCCGCGGTCACCAGCCCTTCGCTGACGCGCGCCTACCCGCTGGTGGCCGAGTCGGGCAGCGGATACGTCGTCACCGACGTCGACGGCAACCGATTCCTCGACTTCGCGGCCGGCATTGCGGTGGCGGCGACCGGCCATTCGCACCCGGCAGTGGTGGCCGCCATCACCGCTCAGGCCGAGCAGCTGGTCCATATTGCGGCCACCGACTTCTACGAGCCGCGCTACGTCGAGCTCTGCGAACGCCTGGCGGCCATCGCCCCGTTCAGCGATCCGGCCCGCGTGTTCCTCACCAACTCGGGAACCGAGGCGGTCGAGGGCGCCATCAAGCTGGCCCGCCACCACACCGGCCGCCCGGCGATCATCGCCTTCGAGGGCGCGTTCCACGGGCGCACCCTCGGGTCGCTGTCCCTGACCAACTCCAAGGTCAAGCAGCGCACCGGCTTCGGGCCGCTGCTGCCCATGGTCTTCCACGCCCCCTTCCCCTGGGTCCGGGCCTGGCACGAGGGCTCCGGGGGCGACGGCACGGCCGAGCTGGAGGTCCTGCGCAAGGCCGTGCTCGGCCGGCTGGTGTCGCCCGAGGACGTGGCCGCCATCGTGTTCGAGCCGATCCAGGGCGAGGGTGGATACTTCCCGGCGCCACCGGCCTTCATTCGCGGGCTCCGCGAGATCTGCGACGAGCATGGCATCCTCCTCATCGCCGATGAGATCCAGTCGGGGATGGGGCGCACTGGGCGGATGTGGGCCATGGAGGCGTACGGCGTCGAGCCGGACGTCGTGACGGTGGCCAAGGGTATCGCCTCAGGCATGCCGCTGGGCGCCTTCATCGGTCGGGAGCGGTTGTTCACCTGGACCGCGGGGGCCCATGGCAGCACTTTCGCCGGCAACCCGGTGTGCGCTGCCGCGGCACTGGCCACGCTGGACCTGCTGGAAGGCGGCCTGATCAAGAACGCGGGCGCCATGGGCGCCCGGCTGCGGGCGGGCGTCGAGTTCGCATCCGAGGAGTGCGGGGTTGTCCGCGACATTCGTGGGGCCGGCCTGATGCTGGGCGTCGAGTTCGCCAGCCACGGGGAAGCCAACGCGGTCGAGCAGGCGGCGTTTCAGCGTGGCCTGCTCCTCCTGGAGTGCGGTGAGGCCTCCATCCGGTTCTGCCCGCCGCTGATGGTGGACGAGACGGCGGTCGATACCGCCATAAAGCTGTACGCCGAGGCGCTGGCGTCGGTGGGCTGCCCCATTCGTCCAGTGCCGGGGATGCAAGAGACCGGAGGCTGAGCCACGGCCGACAAGGTCGTCCCGCTGGCCGAGGCAATTGCCGCCCATCTTCACGACGGCGACGTGGTGGCGATCGAGGGCTTCACCCATCTGATCTCGTTCGCGGCGGGCCACGAGATCATCCGCCAGGGCCGCCATGACCTGACCCTGGCGCGCCTGACACCGGACCTTTTGTACGACCAGATGGTGGCCGCCGGCTGCGCCCGCAAGCTCGTGTTCTCGTGGCTCGGAAATCCAGGGGTCGGCTCTCTGCACGCCATTCGGCGGGCGGTCGAGGACGGCAGCCTGGAGATCGAGGAGTACAGCCATTTCGGGATGGTGGGCCGCTACGTGGCGGGGGCCGCGCATCTCCCTTTCTACCCGCTGCGCTCGTACGCCGGGTCGGACCTGCCGGCCGCCAACCCGCTCATCCAGTGGGTCGCCTCCCCCTACGCGCCCGAAGACGAGGTGGCGGTCGTACCGCCGCTCAACCCCGACGTGACCATCGTCCACGCCCAGCGCGCCGATGCCGAGGGCAACGCCCAGGTCTGGGGCCTGGTCGGGGTCCAGCGCGAGGCGGCCCTCGCCGCCGAGCGCGTGATCGTCGTGGTGGAGGAACTGGTCGATGGCGAGGTCGTCCGTGCCGACCCGGATCGGACGCTGCTCCCCGGCGTGGTGGTCACGGCCGTCTGCGTCGAGCCTTACGGGGCGCATCCCAGCTTCGCCCAGGGCTACTACGACCGAGACAACGCGTTCTACCGCGCCTGGGACCCGATCAGCCGTGACCCGGCACGCCTCGAGGCGTGGCTCGACGATTGGGTCCGAGGCATCCCGGACCGCGCGGCCTATGTCGAGAAACTCGGTGCTGAAACCCTGGCTGGCCTCCGACCCAGGGCCCGGCCGTCGGGATCGGTCGACTACGGCGAGTACGCGTGAAGGCGCCGCCACCTGAGCCGATGGGCGTCCCGTCGGCGACGCCCGAGGAGGCGATGATCGCGGCGGCCGCCGCCGAGCTGGCCGGAGCGCGCACCGTGTTCGTGGGTATCGGCCTTCCGAACGCCGCCGCCATTCTCGCCCGACGGACCGTGGCCCCCGACCTGGAGCTGATCTACGAATCGGGTGTGGTGGGCGCGCGGCCGTCTCGCCTGCCGGACAGCATCGGCGACCCGGCCCTCGTCTCGGGCGCCGCCGCCACGATGAGCATGCACGACCTGTTTGCCTACTTCCTCCAGGGGAGACGGATCGAGGTCGGGATGCTGGGCGCCGCTCAGGTGGACCGCTGGGGGAACCTGAACACCACGGTCATCGGTCCCTATTCGAACCCTGGCGTGCGCCTGCCCGGCTCGGGCGGAGCCTGCGAGATCGCACTGAACGCGGGGCGGGTCGTCGTCGTCATGAGCCAGTCCCCGCGGTCGTTCGTGGAGCGGGTCGATTTCGTGACGTCGCCGGGCCATCGCCATCCAGATGGGACGCCACGCCCGGGTTGGGCGGGTGCGGGTCCCGAGGTGGTGATCACCCAGCTGGGGGTCTACCGATTCGGGACCGATGGCGAAATGGAGCTGTCCGCCCTCCAGCCGGGTGCCACCCAGGCCGATGTCGACGCCGCCTCCGGGTGGCCCATCCGGAGGGCCTCGCCCTAGTTCAGGAGGTCGCTGACCGAGGTCAGCAGCAGGCCCCGTTCCCGGAGCGCGGGAACCATGATTCCGAGCGCGGCGAGGGTCTCGTATCCGCCCAGGTGCATGAGGACGATGGAACCGCCGCTGGCAGAGGTGGCGACGTGGGATGCCATCTGCTCCGCGGTCGGGCCGCCCTCATCGATCGGGCGCCAGTCGATGGTGTCGATGGACCACATGATCGTCTTCGTGTACCCGAGCCCCGCCGCGGTGGCCAGCACGGTCTCGTTGTAGGCGCCGTACGGCGGGCGCCAGTAGGGCACAGGATCCTGCCCGCTGCCCGCCTCCAGGATGGCGGCCGCATCGGTCAGCTCCTCGCCGATGAAGCCGACGCTCGGCGGGCCACCGGTCGCGCATGGAG
>JBOGTA010000014.1:0-4541 GCA_050695855.1 Candidatus Limnocylindria bacterium | reverse complement strand
GCACCTCGCCAGAGTGGGGCCGCCTCTTACCAGCCGGTGATCTGAGCATTCCCCACCCGCCGGGTCGAGCCGCTATCCTTCCCGGCGCTCGATTGCAGGAGATTCCGCCGGATTTGAATCGCCGCTGATGTTCCGCCGCGTAGGGCGCGATCACGCCCGCCCATCGGTTCGTACCCAGCGTCTGCAGGCGGCGGTCGCGCGCGAAGAACGTCTCCGTAAGCGAGGCATCGACACCGGCCAGTGGCGTGAGGAGCTGGCCGCCGCGCGGGATGCATCGATGCTCGCCGACGCGCGTCGCGCAGCGGAGCCTGCGGCCAGCGCCGTGCCGGTGCGCCGGGTCCTGCTGGCCGGGGGGCTCCTCGTGCTTGGGGGCATCCTGATCGGCGCCGTGCTGCTCTGGCTGCGGGTGGATGCCTTCAACCGGGCGGTGACCACCGCCCCCACCATCTCCTCCGCGTTGCTGGGCCCGCTGAGCGGCAGCCAGCCGGTCAACGTCGCCTTCCTCGGCTACGCCGGCCGCGAGGGCCATGGCGGCCAGTACCTGGCGGACTCGATCAACATTCTGTCCATCGACCCGTCCACGAACACGACCACGCTCATCGCCATTCCGCGCGACCTGTGGGTCGAAGGCCATCCCCTGTTCCCGGAGAACGCCAAGGTCAACGAGGCATTCGCCGCCGGCTGGGAAATCGGTGGCGTTCAGGAGGCCGGACGAGCGGCGACCGATGTCCTGGAATACGTGACCGGCCTGCCCATCGACCACTGGATCGCCCTCGACTTCGACGGGCTGGCTGCCGTCGTGGACGCGGTCGGCGGCGTCACCATCGACAATCCCCGCGCCTTCGCCTACACGCTCAACGAGCAGAACTACGAGAACGGGTTCTTCGAGGCCGGCAGCTTCGAGGCCGGGCGCCTGGAGATGGACGGCACCGACGCCCTGGCCTACGCACGGGCACGCTACACATCGGTCCAGGAGGAAGTGGGGGACTTCGCCCGCTCCGAGCGCCAGCAGCGGGTCCTGGCCGCCCTGCGCACCAAGCTGGGCGACGGGCTGCCCGGATCGATCGGACCGGGTTTGGCGCTCATGGACGCGCTGTCGACGCACCTGGCGACCGACATGTCGGCCATCGACCTCGCGCTCATGAGCGGCCACCTGTCCGCGGATCGGCGGGTGGCGCTGACCGAGGGCGTGATCCTCGAGGCCACGACGACGAGCGACGGTCGCTACGTCCTGGTTGTCGTCGGTCGCGCCCATGGCGCCGACTTCGCGCCGCTCCACGTCTACCTGGCTGCCGCCCTGGCCGAGCCGATCCCGACGCCGGTCCCGAGCGGCCAGCCGAGCGCCTCCGGCAGCCCCTGAACCCCTCGACGCCGTGCCCGCATAGAATCGGGCGGTGGCCCCGTCTCGGCCGCAGTCGGCCCACCTGCGCGCCATCCTTCGACAGCTGCCCAACGCGCCCGGTGTCTACCTGTTTCGCGCGGCGGATCGGCGTGTCCTCTACGTGGGCAAGGCCAATTCCCTCCGCAGTCGGGTCCGGAACCACTTCGGGGCCAGCGGCCTAGAGGAAGCGAGGCACGCCCGGCTGGTGGCCGACACGGCCGATATCGAGTACATCGTCACCGACACCATCGGCGAGGCGTACCTCCTGGAGGGCAACCTCATCAAGGAGCATCGGCCACGCTGGAACATCCGGCTGCGCGACGACAAGAGTTACCCATTCGTCCGAATCACGCTGGCCGAGGATTACCCGCGCATCGTGCGCACCCGGAAGCTGGTGCGCGACGGGAGCCGGTACTTCGGGCCGTACGCGTCGGCGTCGTCGGTGGATGAGACGCTCCGCCTGCTGAGCAAGATCTTCCCGTTCCGTACCTGCGACCTTGATATCCCCGCCGGCAAGCGCGTCCTCGAGCGGCCCTGTCTCCTCTACCACATCAAGCGCTGCCAGGGCCCGTGCATCGGCGCCGTCGAGCCGGAACCGTACCGCGCCACCATCAATCGGGTGGTCGACTTCCTGGAGGGGCGCCAGGAAGGGATCGCCGAGGAGCTGCGTCGCGATATGGACGCCCATGCCGAGGCGCTCCGCTACGAACAGGCGGCGGTGGCGCGGGACAAGCTCAAGGCGGTGGAGTGGACGATCGAGCAGCAGAAAGTGGCCGCCTTCAGCCGTGACGAGCACGACGTCATCGGCCTGGCGCGGGATGGAACCGAGGCCTGCCTCCAGGTCTTCGTCATCCGTAACGGGAAGATGATCGGTCGCGAGCATTTCATCGTCGAAGGGGCCGGCGACGTCGGCAGCGACGAAGTCCTGGCCTCCTTCCTGCAGCAGTTCTACGCGGCAACCGAACGCCCGCCACGGTCGATCCTGCTCCCCATGGCGCCGGCCGACAGGGCCGGCCTCGTTGTCTTCCTCCGCGAGCGACGCGGGAGTGCCGTGCGCCTCCATGTCCCGGAGCGCGGATCCAAGCGCCGACTCGTGGCCCTCGCCTCCGAGAATGCCTCTGAGGCCCTGGCCAAGGACCGCGTCGAATGGCTGGCGGACCAGGGCGCCCGCACCGAGGCTCTCGCCGGTCTGACCCAGGCCCTCGGCTTGGCCAAGCCACCTCGCCGCATCGAGTGCTACGACATGAGCAACATCCAGGGCACCAGCGCGGTCGGGAGCATGGTCGTCTTTACCGATGGGGCACCCGACCCTCGGCAATACCGCCGCTTCCGGATCCGCAGCGGGGAGACGCCCGATGACTTCCGGATGATGTCCGAGGTGCTCAGGCGCCGGTTCGGTCGCGCGGCGCGGCTGCGCCGAGAGACCGGGGCGCTGGAGCTGGCCGAGGTGGGCGCCGAGACCGACACCGCGGAGCCCGGAGATTGGGCGTTGCCGGACCTGGTCATCGTGGACGGCGGCAAAGGGCAGCTGTCTGCCGCCACCCGCGTCCTGCGCGACCTCGGCATCGACGAGCTCCCGGTGGCGGGCCTGGCCAAGCGCTTTGAGGAGCTGTACGTCCCCGGCCGCTCGGCGCCACTCGTGTTGTCGGCGACCGCCCCGGCGCTCTACCTCGTCCAGCGCATCCGGGACGAGGCGCACCGGTTCGCCATCACCTACCACCGCCAGGTTCGCGGCCGTCGGGCGCTGAGCAGCGTTTTCGACGAAATCGCCGGCATCGGTCCGGCTCGCCGGGCGGCGCTGCTTCGGCGCTTCGGCAGCGTCCGAGCGCTCCGCGATGCCACGGTCGACGAGATCGCGGCTGCGCCGCTCATGAGCCCGGTCCTCGCCGAGCGGCTCAAGAGCGCGCTCGCCCGCGAGGGGCGTCTGGCCTGACCCGGGCCGATTCCGGAGTCATCCACGAGTCGTCGACAGACACGTTCCTTGCCCGGCCCGAGGGGCGCCCCTATACTCTGGCCCGGCCGCCGGATGGCGGCGCATTTGTTGTCCGACCCGATTAGAGGGACCCCCCGCCGAGCATGACCTGGCGTCGCATGGCCCCCTGGGTGATCCTGGCGATCACACTGCTGGCCCTCTACATCGACATTCCGCGCAAGACGACCGGGACCACGTTCCTGCCGCTGCCCGACAGCATCCGGACCGTCCTGGGGCTCGACCTGCAGGGAGGGATCGGGGTCACGCTCGAGGTCCAGCCCCTGGAGGGCGACGAGCCACCCACCGCTGAGCGGGTCGAGTTTGCCCGCGCCATCATCGAGCGTCGGGTGGCCGGACTGGGCGTGACCGAGCCCCAGGTTCGGACCGAGGTCGGGGCATCCGGCCAACAGCGGATCGTGGTCGAGGTCCCTGGCGTCAGTGACCGAACCCAGGTCCTGAACCTGGTCGGATCCACCGGCCAGCTCCAGTTCATCGACCCTGCTGGGGCAACCCTGGAAGCCGGCCAGATCGTCATCGACCTGATCTCAGCCGGCGCAGTCAACGTGCTGTTCGACGGCGGCGAGATCCAGCAGGGGAGCGTCGTGCCGGACACGAGCCAGGGCGGCCAGCTGGGCGTCAGCTTCACGCTTTCCCCCGAGGCCGAAGCGATCTGGTGCGACTACACGAGCAACCATGTGGGCCAGCCGGGCCCGATCGCCCTCGACGGGGAGATCATCACCGTCCCGACCATCCAGAGTGCGATCTGCGGCGGTCGGACCATCATCACGGTCGGCGCCGGGGCACCGGCCGCTGTCGAGCAGACCACCCTCTACAACCAGCTGCGCTTCGGCGCCCTGCCCGTCTCCCTCCGCGTCCAGGAGGTCACGGCCATCCAGCCCACCCTGGGCCGCGACTTCCTCGACCAGGCGCTGGTGGCGGGGGCGGTGGGCCTGGCCCTGGTCCTGTTCTTCATGATGGCGAACTACCGCCTCCCCGGCGTGCTGGCCTCGCTGGCCCTCCTGTTCTACACGCTGGTGGTCTACGCCATCTTCCGCATCATTCCGGTCACCCTGACCCTGGCCGGCGTGGCCGCCTTCATCCTGAGCATCGGCATGGCGGTCGACGCCAACATCCTCATCTTCGAACGGATGAAAGAGGAGATCCGGGCCGGCAAGACGCTCGGGCCGG
>JBOGTA010000013.1:0-8510 GCA_050695855.1 Candidatus Limnocylindria bacterium | reverse complement strand
GCACTGACCTGTCGGTGGGAGCCGAGGCGTGGCCCACGTACCTCGCGGATGCCCTCCGGGCGGAGTACGTGGCCTGGGCCACGGTGGAGCGGGATTCCGCTGTGGCGGTGGGTGCGACCAGATTCGGAGATATCGCGCCGGAGCACGACCGGGTGGAAATCGGCTGGACCTGGGTCGCTCCGTCGCGGCAGCGGTCCGCGGTCAACACCGAGGCCAAGCTGCTGCAGCTCAGCTATGCGTTCGACACGCTGGGGGCCGGGCGCGTCGCCCTCAAGACGGACCTCCGGAACGAGCACTCGCAACGTGCCATTGAGCGACTGGGCGCGGTCCGTGAGGGGGTCCTGCGGCGCCACATCCGGCTCCCCGACGGCTACGTTCGGGACACGGTGTACTACTCGATCCTCGCCGACGAGTGGCCCGCGGTGCGGGCCCGCCTCGAGGAGTCGCTCAGCCGGACCTAGGACGAGTGCCAGCCTCGCGCCACTCGCGAAACGGGTCGTAATCAGGGTCGGGCGGCTCCGGATCCGGGCGCACTCCGACAGGAACGTGGCGAAGGTTGACTCGAACCCGCCACCAGATCGTGGAGCGGCCGCGCATGGCGTCGTACAGCACGTCGTCCACCGCCATGTGCTTCGCCGCCTTTGGGTGCCGGGCCTTCCAGCGCTCGAGCCCTCCCTCGACCTCAGGTCGTGTAGCTGCCTGTGCCACGACCAGGAGCGGGGCGCGCGAGCGCCGGCGGCCGGTGGGGGAGGGGATGCCATGCGCCGCCCGGGGGGCTGCGTCCGTTGCCGGCTTCCGGCGCTTGGACGGCTGCACCCGGGGCGGCTCCCCCGGCTGCTTGGCGTAATTCGGCGGCCACGGAGCGTCGCCCAGACCCTCGGACTCGTGGCGTGCCACCAGCTCGAGTAGCGGGTCCAGGACAAACGCCTTCGCATCAATCCCAGCCCCCACGTCCCCCAGCCGCGCCACGCGTTGCGGGACGGTGGCCAGCGTGAAGTCGGCCGGCTCACAATCGGGCACCTCGTCCCAGGTCAGCGGCGTCGAGACGCGCGCGTCGGGAAGCGGCCGGACCGAATAGGCCGAGGCCACCGTCCGGTCCTTGGCGTTCTGGTTGTAGTCGAGGAACACGCCGTGGCGCTCTTCCTTCCACCACTTGCTGGTCGCCAACGCCGGGGCGCGGCGCTCAACCTCGCGGGCCACCGCCAGGGCGGCCCGCCGCACCTCCCCGAAGCCCCAGTGCCGCTCCAGGCGAACGTACACGTGCATCCCACGCGAGCCAGACGTCTTGGGCCACGCCTCGTATCCCAGCTCGTCGAACAGCTCGCGGATGACCATGGCCACCGCCCGCACGTCCGGCCACCCCACGCCCGGTCCCGGATCCAGGTCCATGCGCAGCTCGTCGGGATGCTCCAGGTCGTCGGCACGCACCGGGTGCGGATTGAGGTCGACGCAGCCGAGGTTGATGACCCAGGCCAGGGCAGCCGGATTGGCCACGACGACCTCGTCCGCCGTGCGGCCCGAGGGGAACGACAGCTCCACGGTCCGGACGAACGCCGGCAGCTGGGTTGGAGCCCGCTTCTGGAAGAAGAAATCGCCACCTGCCCCGTTCGGATAGCGCTTCAGGGCCATCGGCCGGTCCAAGACGCCGCGCACGGCCCCATCGGCGACCGACAGGTAATATCGGACCAGGTCCAGCTTCGTGATCCCGGCTTCGGCGAAGAACATTTTTCCGGGATTACTGACCGATACGGACTGCCCGCCGACCTCCAGGGTGACGGCTTCGGTGGGCGACATGGCCCTCAGGGTAGCCGGAGTGGGAATGACCGCCATCGCCGATTGGCTCAAGGCTCGCTTGCAGCGGCTCGCCGATCGGTCCTCGCTGATCGCGATCGGCTGGGAAGCGATCCAGAGCTTCAACGCGCATGAAGCCACGGCTCGCGCCGCGGCAATCGCCTACTACAGCATCCTGTCCCTCTTCCCGTTCGCGATGCTCGCGGTGGTGGTCGCATCGCTCCTCATCGGGCACGGCCCCGAATTCGACGCCCTGGTCGAACGGATCGCGGTGGGGCTGGGATTCGAGCCCGATTCGGTGGCCTGGGCGATCGAGGGGCTGCTGAACGCCCGCGGCACGCTGGCGGTGTTGGGCCTGGCCCTGCTGGTACTCGCCGTGGCGCCGTGGATGTCCGCCGTCCAGCGAGGCATCGTGCAGGCCTTCGGGGAAGAGCGGCGCTCCCACCTGCGGACGACCGTCGGCAGTCTCCTGCTGCTGGGCATGGCCGCGTTGCTCATCCTGCTCTCCGGGGTGTGGGCCAGCATGCTCGGCTTCATCATCGGACTCGTGGATCGGTGGCTGGGCGACGTGGCCATCCTGGATGTCACCCTCCGATTGGTGCTCTCGCTGCTCCCGGGGGCGGTCGTCTTCGGGGCCATGCTGGTGCTGCTGCGCGTCATCCCGGGCCAGCGCCCCACCGTTGGGGACGTCTGGCTCGGCGCTGTCATCACGGGCCTCGCGTTCCTGGCCCTGCGGTATGGATTCGACCTGTACGTCCAGCTCTTCGTGGTGGACAGTGGGAATGCGGCCGGACCGTTCGGAGGCGTCCTCATCGGTCTCCTGTTCGTCGATTTCCTGGCCGTTGCGATCCTCGCCGGGGCGGAGTTGGCGGGGGTCGTCTTCCGCCGGCGGCGGGCACGGGACCAGGCCGCGGAGGGAGCCGCGGAGGGAGCCGCGGAGTAGGCGAACCGCCCCCAAATCGGTCAATGGAGTGCAGTCCGCTGGGGTCTGGTGTAGTACGGTGTAGTACATTCGCAGCGTCGTCAAAGGTTGACGACCCGCGGTAGCATCGGCGGGCACTTCTTCCGCGGGGGCTGGATGGGGCGATGAATACTCCCTTGCACGACAACGTGTCATGAGACGCCGACCACGCCTGGCCGGCATCCTCGTCGCCCTGGTGATCGTCGGGTCGACGCTGGTCGCCGCGCCCGCCACGGATCATGCGCTCGGCGCCGACCCGCTCGCTGAGGCCCAGGCCAGGCAACGCGAGCTCCAGGAAGCGCTCGCCGCCCAACGTCGCCAACTCCGAGAGCTGCAGGCCTGGTCTGCCACCTTGGATCAGCGGCTGAGCGCGGCCGAGGCGGAGCTGGCGGAGGTCAGCGCCGAGTACGAGCGGGTGGCCGGCCTGCTGATCCAGGTGGAGGCCCAGATCGTCGAAGTCACCGCCCGCCTGGAATCGCTGCGCGGCCGGATTGCCACGCTGGATGCGATGCTCGTATCCCTGGCCCTGGAGATCGGGCGTCAAAACCGCGACCTCGAGGCGCGCGAGGCTCTTCTCCAAGAGCACTACCGCGACGCCTACGAGCGGAGCCAGACCTCACTCCTCGAGGTCCTGCTGGCGGCAGATTCGTTCGAGGTCATTGCCACCCAGGTTGGCTACCTCCTGACCATTTCCGAGCAGGACGCAGCCCTCGCCGACGAGATCCGCGAGATCCGGGCAGCCCTGCAGTCGAACCGAGCGATCCTCCGCGAAGGGCGGGCCGAGCTGGCGGCGGCGCGCGACGTCGAGGAGGAGGAGGCCGCGCTCCTCGCCGTTCGGCAGGCCGAGCTGGCGGTCATCACGTCGGAGCTCGCCAACCTGAAGGCCGCCGCCGAGGCCAAGCGCGCGGAGCAGGAGGCATTGCTCAACGCCGCCCTGGCGGCCCAGGGCAACATCCAGAGCCAGATCGCGGCCAACCAGGAAGCCGCCAACGCGGCCGCGGCGCTGGTGACCCGGCTGCTGGCCGAGTCCAGCGTTCAGATCAGCTCGCGGGGATTCCGCTGGCCCGAGGATACGTTCGTCGTCACCCAAGAGTGGGGCCCAACGAACTTCGTCCTGGAGCCGCCGTACACCTTCAACGGGGTCTATTACCCGCACTTCCACGGGGCGATCGACATCGCCAATGGCTGCGGGACCCCGATCAAGGCGGCGGGCAACGGTGTGGTCGTCGCGTCCGGCCAGCCCTTGTGGCCGTGGGACTCGGGCTTTGGTGTGGTCATCGACCACGGCGGTGGCGTGATCACGTGGTACTGGCACCTCCGGGCCCAGGTCGTGGTCTATCCCGGCCAGGGGGTATCGCTCGGCGACCTCATCGGGTACGAGGGCAACACCGGGTGGTCAACCGGTTGCCATCTCCACTTTGCCGTGAATGACCATGGGGTGTGGACCAACCCGCGCTGGTATCTGCCGTAGCCCAACCCGGGCCAGGTCCCGCGGCTCAGCCGAATCCGGCAGCCACCTCACCGATCCCGATCACGGGCCGATACAGCTGATCGACGTACTCCGCCAGGACGCGCTCCGCGCTGAAGCGGGTGAGGCCCGTCGCCAGCGCCGCGCGCATGAACCCGATCCATGCGCGCGGCAGACCCTCCGAGTCGCGATCAAAGAAGGCTGGCACCACCTCGGTCTCCAGAACCCGGTACAGCGTTTCGGCGTCGGCTGCGTCGGTATCCCCTTCGAAATCGGCTGACTGGCTGCCAATCGCCCACCCGTTGGCGCCGTCGAAGGCCTCGTCCCACCAGCCGTCGAGAATGCTGAGCGACGGGACGCCGTTCATGGCGGCTTTCATGCCGGAGGTCCCGGATGCCTCGTGCGGGCGGCGCGGGGTGTTGAGCCAGACATCCACCCCGGCCACCAGGAATCGGGCCACCCGCAGGTCATAGTCCTCGATGAAAAAGATGCGGCCGGCGGTGCCAACGCGGCGCGATGCCTCGACCACCCGACCCAGCATGGCTCTTCCGAATTCGTCCGCAGGATGGGCCTTGCCGGCGAAGATGATCTGAACGGGCCAATCCGGATTGGCCAGCAGATTGGCCAGCCGATGCAGGTCATGCATGATGAGATCGGCTCGCTTGTAGGTCGCGAATCGACGAGCGAAGCCGACCGTCAGCGCCTGGGGATCCAGTGCTCCGGCAAGGTCGCCCACCGATTCTGGAGCCACCCCATGGCGCACCGCCTGCCGGGTCAGCCGTCCGCCGAGGAAATCGATCATTTGCCGCTTCTGCTCGGTATGGGCCTCCCACATGTCGCGATCGGTGATGGCTGAGAGGTCGCGGCGGGCGAGGGCAGCCCGCATCGGCTCCGCCTGCCAGGTCGCGACGTGCACACCGTTGGTCACGGCGCGCACCTCCCGGCCGATGAAGGGCTGCCAGGTGTGGTTGGCGGTTCGGCCGTGGAGCTGGCTGACGGCGTTGACCGCGGCTGCCTGCCGAAGCCCGAATGCAGTGAGATCGAAGTCCTCGGGCCACGCTCCGTCCGGCCCACTACCCAACCGCACCAGGCGCTCGGGCGTCAGGTCAATGGCAGCCGCGGGGCCGCCCAGCAGCTCCGCGGCCAGGGCGGGGTCGTAGCGCTCGTTGCCAGCTGGGACAGGGGTGTGGAGCGTCAGTACGACTCCGCGGCCCGCCCGCCGGAGCTCGGCTTCCCCGTCCTGCTCCGGTCGAATGGCGCGCGCGGTGCGTGCCCGCTCGAACAGCACCAGGGCCGAGTGGCCTTCGTTGAGGTGCCAGATCGCGGGCTGGATTCCCAGCTCCTCGACGGCGCGAGCGGCACCGATGCCCAGCAGCAGCTCCTGCGTCAGCCGGGTCCGGCGATCGGCGACATACAGCTGGTCGGTTACCCGCCGGTCCTCGGGCTGGTTGCCCTCCAAGTCGGCGTCGAGGAGGAGCAGTGGCACACGTCCGACCTGGGCCACCCACACGCCCAGCCGGACGACGCGCCCGGGAAGCTCGACCATCACCTCGAGCGGCCCTCCCTCCGCGTCAGCCGCTCGTCGCAGGGGGAGGTCGGCAGGATCGAGGTCGGGCTCGAGGTGCTCCTGCCGACCGTCGGCATCGATCCGCTGCCGGAAATAGCCCCGGTGGTAGAACGGCCCCACCGCCACCATGGGCAGCCGAGCGTCGGAAGCGGCCTTGCACAGGTCGCCGGCCAGCACGCCGAGGCCGCCGGAGTAAACCGGCAATGATTCGTGGAGGGCGAACTCGGCGCACAGGTACGCGACGGGACCTCCGAGGTCGTCACCCAGGCCCGGAGTTGGGTCCTCCAGGTCCCGGTGGAGGCGGTCCACCATCGCCTGGGCATCGGCGACGAAGCGTGGGTCAGCAGCCAGCGCCGTCCACCGGTCGGCATCGGTCTGGCGGAGGAGATGAATCGGGTTCCGGCTGCGGGCCCACGTCTGCGGATCAATCCGGGCGAAGAGCCGTCGCGCCTCCGGATGCCAGCTCCACCACAGGTTCTCGGCGAGCTCGCGGAGGCCCTCCAGCCCTGGCGGGTGGGGCAGGTCCGCCCGGTCGAGGGTCGGGATCCGGACGGGTGGAGCCATGGCGCGGGATGATATCGGTCGGAGGACTGTCGCGACTGTCCGCGACGCGGTACGCTAGGCGCCCCCCTGATGGACGGCTACTCGGTCAACGAGGCGGCGGCTGTCCTCGGCATCCCGGAGGGACGGGTCTGGGAGCTGCTCGCTCGCGGCGTTCTTGCCGGGTCAACCGAGGTTGGCGGCGACATGCGCGTATTTCTGCGCGGCTCCACTGTCCCGGAGACCGCACCGCCGGCACCCTCGAACGGTGGCGGCAATGCGAGCCATGGCGGATCGAACGGGGGCAACGGCGGGGAACTCTCTGCCTTCAGGGAGTTGCTGACGGAATTCCGGAACCTGACCGAACGCTATGGACAGGCCCTCCTGGCCCTGGGCGAGGCTCGCGGCGAGGTGGCTTCGCTGCGGGGCCGAGTCGAGCTGTTGGAAGCCCGGGTCGATCTTCGCCTGCCACGCGTCGAGATCCCGATGGCGCCGTGGGAGGCAGGACCCGTTCGGGGGGCGCACGTTCAGGCTCCAACCCAGCCCGAGGCCGCGGCAGAGCCCCAGCCGGAAGCCGCACCGCCCGTGCCCGAGCCGATGGCACACAAGGCGGCGGCCGTCGCGCCGGAGCCAGAACTATTCACGACCGTGTCCGACGAGGTGGCGGCTGAGGGCGAGGCCGTCCCGGCCGAACCCGAAATCGAGGCAGTCGCCGCTGGGCCAGAAATAGATGCCGTCGCGGCCGAGCCCGAAAGGGAGGCGGTCGCGGCCGAGCACGACGAGGCACCTATGGCCGAGGGGCTCGTGGTCGAGCCCGAAATCGAGGCATTCGGCGCCGAGCCCGCACCACCCGAACCCGAGCTCGAACGAGGCGCGGGGGCCGAAGCAGATTCGAGCACACAGCCGATTCCATCACCGAAACAGGAGCGATCGAGTAAGCCTGCCTCCCGCAAAGCGCGGGGGAAGTCGCGGCGGGCCTCCAAGGGCGGCTCACGAGTCGCGGTAGCCGGCATCGCCGAAGCGCTGGCCCGAGCCGAAGATCCGACCTCGGCGCAATACGGCTCGGGCGAGGTTCCGCTGCCCGGCGCCCTGGAGGTTGCCGAGGCGCTTGATGCCCTCCGACGGGAGTCGGTCATGCCGCCAGTCGACGCGCACATCGCGGAGGCACCAGCCGTGGAAACACCGATATCCGAGGCACCGACCATGGAAGCACCGAGCGCCAAGGCACCGACCATGGAAGAGCCGATTGCCGAGGCACCGACCATGGAGGCAACGACGGAGGAAGGGCCCATCACGGAGCCGGAGCGCGCACCTGCCGCCGCCGAAGCATCCGCACCGGTCTTCGTCCGGCCGGGCTATACCACGGAGACCCCAGAACCGGACTGGATCGCAGAGGAAGATCTGCTCGTCCCCGCCAGCATGGCCACCGTGACGGGATTCGAGGCCGATGCCGAGTCCGTGGCAGAGGCCGGATCAGAAGCGGCCGCCGAAGCATCGGCCAGCGAAGAACCCCTGGATGTTGCCCAAGCCGTCAGCGACGAATGGCGGGTGACGACTGAGCCTCTCGTGGAACGGCAAGCCGAGCCGGCCGAGGTGGCGGCGGTTGACGAGGCTGAGGTGGAGGCAGCGGGCGAGGCCGCGGCAGAGACTGCTGAGCCGATCGCACCCCCTGGACCGACCACCGTATCTATGCCGATCACCGCCGTTGAGTGGGCAGGCCCCGACGCCGACAAGGCGCCGGAGGCCGACCACGGACAAGAGCCACTCCCCGAGACTCGAGCATTGCCCGAGATAGCCGCCGAGCCGCCGAGCGAGGAGGATGCCGCCATCCTGGACGAATTGGATCGGTTCGCCGAGCCGCCGATCGTGCCGGACGAGCCCGCCTTCTGGGAGCCAGAAGGTCGATCCCGAGCCCCGTTCGCGCTTCCGGACCTCGAGGGTTGGGAGCCATCCGAGATCGAGGCGCTGCGTGGCGAGCTGACCCGCTACCGAACCCCGATCGCCCCATCAACGACGGTAGCTGAGCCTTCGTCCGTGGTTCCGCCTCCTCTCATCGTCCCGATCCCGGTGGTGTCCTCCCCGCCTGAGATCGTTCCTCCGGCCGGGGCCGCCGAGCCTCCCGCCGCAGCCGCCGAGCCAAAGGCCGCCGCCGAGCCTCCCGCCGCAGCCGCCGAGCCAAAGGC
>JBOGTA010000012.1:0-7514 GCA_050695855.1 Candidatus Limnocylindria bacterium | reverse complement strand
GCTTGAGGCCCTCGACGAACTCGGTGGCGTCGGCCACCTCGCGCTGCCACTCCATGAGCTGGCGGACCCAGGCCAGCTTCTCGTCATAGCGCCGGTCGGCGCGGCTGCCCTCCTTGTAGCGCCAGTGCGCGGCGATGCCGGCCTCGGCCACCTCGTGCATCTGGCGGGTGCGGATCTGGACCTCGAGCGGCTTGGCGTCGGGACCGATGACCGCGGTGTGCAGCGACTGGTACAGGTTGGCCTTGGGCATGGCGATGTAGTCGTCGAACTGGCCGGGGATCGGTCGCCAGATGGCGTGCACCACCCCCAGCGCTCCATACGTGTCCTTCACGTCGTCGACCAGGACCCGGATGGCGTGGAGATCGTAGATCTCGCTGAATTCGGCGCCCTTGCGCTCCATCTTCTTGACGATGCTGTAGATGTGCTTCGGTCGGCCACTGATCTCGGCCTGGATGCCTACCGCACCCAGCTCCTTGCGGAGGATGGAGATCGAGCGGTTGATGAACGTCTCCCGCGCCTTGCGGCTGTCGGCCAGCATGCCCGCCAGGCGGGCGTAGGTGTCGGGGTCCAGCACCTTGAACGACAGGTCCTCGAGCTCCCACTTGACCTGCCACATGCCCAGCCGATGGGCGAGCGGGGCATAGATCTCCATCGTCTGGCGCGCGATCCGCTCCTGCTTGTCGGGCTCCAGGAATTGGAGGGTTCGCATGTTGTGAAGCCGATCAGCGAGCTTGATGATGACCACCCGCGCGTCCTCGGCCATGGCCATGAACATCTTCCGGATGTTCTCGGCCTGCTGCTCCTCGGTGGACCGGGCGCTGCTGAACTTCGACAGCTTGGTGACGCCGTCGACCAGGCGGGCCACTTCGCGGCCGAATCGCTTCTCGATGTCGGCCAGCGGATAGGCCGTGTCCTCCGGGACGTCGTGGAGCAGCCCGGCGGCCAGGGTCTCGGCGTCCATCTGGAGCGCCGCCAGCTCGTAGGCCACCGCGGTGGGATGGGTGATGTACGGCTCACCCGAGGCTCGGAGCTGGCCTTCGTGGGCGGTGCTGGCTACCTCGTGTGCGCGCTCGATGAGGGCGACGTTGATGGTGGGCCGATGGCGCCGCGCCTCGGCAATGAGATCGCCGAGCTCGGGGCCAGGTCCAGGGGGTGCCTCGCCGGCCCGCGTGATGCGCTGGACGACGGCGGCCGGCGCGGCGCGGAGCCGAGTCAGATCCATGGTCATTTCGATCCTAGCACGGGCCTCACGAGGCCCCCGGCGGTCAGTCGGGGCCCGTCGCGGTTGGCGCCGGCCGGCGGCCGATGGCCCGCAGGCGGGTGCGGGCCTCGTGGCCGGCCAGGGCCAGGCCCAGCACTAGATCGCCGAGGCGGCTGAGCGGCAGATCGCGGGCACCGACCCAGGTGACCTCCGTCCCGCCAAAGCCTTCCTTGAACTTCCGAATGCCACCGGTCGCGAGGCCCCACAGGTCATAGATGCGCAGACCCTCAGTCTGCATGGCACGAATGGCCTCCCATTTGAGCAGGTAGTTCGCTCGCGTGGCCCCGCCGCGCTCGGTCATCCCGCCGTAGACCTCCGCCACCCGGTCGCCGCATACCAGGTGAAGGAGGGTTGCGACCCGCTCCCCCTCGGCGACCGCGAAAAACAGGCGGGCCCGGCCCTCGGCTGCGAACGCGGCCCACAGGCGCTGGTAGTAATCCGGAACCCGGACCGCGAAGCCGGCGCGGTCGCCGGTCAGGCGATAGATGCGGTCGAATTCGGCCAGCGCGGCGGCGGTCGAATCCGGGTCTGAGCCGGGGTCGAGCTGCTCGACGGTCACGCCCTCGCGGCCGGCCTTCGAAACGTATTGGCGGTGCTTGCGGGCCAGTCCCGACCAGAGTGTGTCCGACGGCTGGGTCAGGTCGATCAGCCGGGTCACCGGCGGTTGCACCTTGGGCGCGTCTCGCCACGGCGCGGCCTGGAGCGCGGCGCCATACAGATCGACGCTGGTCGCCTCGGGATCGGCGCGGACCCGGCCGATGCGCTCCTCCTGGCCGAGCGCCTGCAGCGCGGTCACCAGCGCGTCCCGGACGGCCGGATCGTCAAGGTCCCCGATGGGCCCCCGTGGGGCATAGGCCAGCGACCACCCGGTGAGCGGCACCCGGCGCAGCAGGAGCTGGACGCCGGCACGCGGCTGGTTTGGGTCCGGTCCCACCGCCAGCCGAAGCGGGCGCCATCCGGCATCCTGGCGCAGGTCGCCCCACGCCCAGAGCTGGGGAAACGCTCGATGATCGGCTGCCTGGACGAAAGCGTCCCACGCCTTCGCATCGGTCATTCGCCAGGCCCGCAGGCCTGCCCGGTCAGGAGCCTGGTGGCTCATCGGTCCCGAACCCGATCGAACGGAGCTCCTGGCGAGCGACCTCGCGCTCGTCCCACCAGCGTCGGTCTTCGCCGTAGATGATGCTCGGCTCGTGGCCCTTGCCGGCCAGCAGGACCATGTCGCCGGCCTCCGCCATCCGCAGGGCATGGGCGACGGCCGCGCGACGGTCATCGATGATCCACAGCGTCTCGCGATCGCGCGCCCCGGCGTCCCGCGCTCCCTGCGCGATCTCCTCGTTGATCGCCCATGGCGCCTCGGTGCGGGGATCCTCGTCAGTGACCACCACCAGGTCGGCCAGCTCGCCGGCCACGCGGCCCATCGCCGGTCGCTTGGTGCGGTCGCGATCGCCCGCCGACCCGAAGACCGCGATCAGCCGGCCGGCGGTCAGGGGCCGCAGCTCGCGGAGCACTTTGCCCAGCGAGTCGGCGGTGTGGGCATAGTCGACGATAACCCCGAACGGCTGGCCAAGGTCGATCCGCTCCATCCGTCCCGGGACGCCGCGCACCTCGCCCAGCGCCGCGGCGGCCTGCTCGGGGTCCAGGCCTTCGGCCTCGGCCAGGCCCAGGGCGGCCAGGGCGTTGCTGACGTTGAAGCGGCCCGGGAGCCGAATCATCACTGGACCGGCCCACCGAGGCCCGGCCACATGGAAACGGGAGCCGTGCGGTCCGAGATCGAGGGCGGTGGCCCGCAGATCCGCCTCGGCCTCGATGCCGTAGCTGATGACCGCGCCAGCCGCGCGGTCACGGAGGTACGCGTAGTTGTCGTCGTCGCGGTTCAGCACCGCGACCGGCGCCTCCTCGACCAGGATCGCCTTCGCCGCGCGATAGGCCTCCACCGTGCGGTGGAACTCGAGGTGCTCGCTGGTGATCGTCGTGACGACACCCACCGCGAAGCGACAGTTGCGGACCCGCGCCTGGGCCAGGCCATGGGACGTGGCCTCGATCACCACACAGTCGTTGCCGGCCACGACCATGTCCGCCAGCAGACGCTGGAGCTCGAGAGCCTCGGGGGTCGTGGTTCGGCTGGTGGAGGCCGTCTGCTGGTCGCCGACGCGGGTGTCCACCGTGCCCACCAGCCCCGGACGGCGGCCGGTCGCCAGCAGGATGCCAAGGGCCAGGAACCCGGTCGTCGACTTTCCATCGGTCCCGGTGATGCCGTAGACCCGCAGCCGCTCCGAGGGCCTGCTGTACCAGGCGTCGGCCGCGTCGGCAACGGCGTGGCGAGCGTTGGACACGATCAGCTGCGGGATGGCCAGCCCGGGCGTTTCGCGCTCCGCCACGATCGCTGCAGCCCCTCGGGAAGCGGCCGCCGCGACGAAGTTCCACCCGTCGTGAACCTGGCCGGGGATGGCAAAGAACACCGAACCGGGCTCCACCTCGTCGCTGTGGGTGGTCAGCGCCGTGACCTCGCCCGCCGGCACCCCCACCACCCGCTCCGGCGTCACCGCGTCGGCGAGGGCCCCTAGGCCCATGCCCCGCCCGGTCATGGGACGTCCTGTGGGCTGCGGCGACGGAAGCGCCCGGCAACCGCCCGCAGGCGGTAGGCAAGCGGGTCGACCGCGATCTCCCAGCTCCCCGCCCAGGTCACGCCACGGCCTCCGAATCCCTTCTTGAACAGTCCCACGCCATGCCACGGATGGTCGGGGCCGGCGCCGGCCGGGGCCACGCCCCACAGGTCGTGGTGTCGCGCGCCGCGGTCACGGGCCTCGCGCATCATGGTCCACTGCGCCGCATACGAGGCGAAGTGCTTCGGCTCACCCGGCGCCTCGCGCCTCGAGCCGGCGAACAGGTAGAACGACTGCGCGCCCTCGGTCACCAGCATCCCGCTGGCCAGCACCTCGCCGGCCCGTCGCGCCTCGACCAGGCTGCCGCGCCTGGCGCCGGCCAGCGCCTGCCAGGCGGTCCAGTATCGGTCCAGCGGCGGCAGCGCGAAGCCGGCCCGGCGCTGCGTGGCACGCACGAGACCATGGAGCCGTTCCACGGCGCCGCGATCGTTCGGATCGGTGACCAGGCCGACCTCGACGCCCTCGCGAGCCGCGCGGCGGACCGCATACCGCGTGTCGGCGTCAAACCCGGCAAGCAGCGCGGCGTCTTCGGCGAGCTCCACGATGCGGGTCTGGCCCACCTGCAGCCGCTCTCGGACGCGGCGCGCCACTTTGTCCAGGAGGGCGACCGCCGGCGCATCGCTCTCGATCCGCGGCTCGAGCCGGAGCGCCACGGCGCGGTCGGCCCGCGCGGCATCCAGCAGGCCATCGACCAACGCCGCCAGACGGGCCGGCGCCGCAGGGTCGGCATAGTCCATGACAGGGCCGTGGGGCACGTACCAGAAGCTGAGTCCCAGGGCGATCCGACGCACCTGGGCCGCCGCCAGCGCCACCGGGGTTCCGTCCTCGACCAGGACGTACCGCCGTTGGGGATGCCCGTCGTGCGCGGCCACCGCGGCCCATCCCCAGTCGTGGAGGAAGTCCCCGCTGGGCTCGCGGCCCAGCACGTCCTGCCAGGCACCCTCGTCGCCCTCGTCCGCGGGCCGGAAGGTCACGCCGCCCCCGGTCGACGGTGCGGAATGCGGCGCATGGTGTCCAGTTCGGGCGCGCGCAGGATCGCGGCGGCGACGAGGTAGACGACGCCACCGGCGCCAGCCGGGATCAGCAGCGTCAGAAGCCGCCCGGCGGCGTTTCCCTCGAGGCCGGGCAGGGCCGCGCTGAGGACGAGATACGCGCCGAACATGGCGGCGGACGCGGCGAGGGTGGCAATGCTCGAGCGGAGGATCGACGCCAGCAGGGTGCGGCCATCCAGGCCGCCGAGTCGAGTGCGGAGAGCCACCAGCAGGCCGACCACCTCCAGCGTCGCGCTGACCGAGATGGCCAGGGCGAGCCCCTCGACGCCCATCGGCCCAATCAGGACCAGCATGAGCCCGATGTTGGCGACCACCGCCACGATGGCCCAGGCGACCGGCGTGCGGGTGTCTTGCATCGCGTAAAACGCCCGGGTCAGGACGTGGACCACCACATGGGCCGGCACGCCCAGCGCGAACCAGGCGAGCGCGGACGCCGTCCGGTCAGCTGATTCGGCACTGAACAGCCCGTACTCGAAGAAGACCGACGCCAGTGGGTCGTGCAGCGCGATCATCAAGGCCGCCAGTGGGGCAGATACGAAGAACAGCACACGAAGACTGGCATTGACCTGCCGCCGGATCGCCGAGGCGCGACCCAGCGCCGCGTCCCGGGACAAGGTCGGGAAAAGGGCAACCGCCAGCGAGACCCCGATGATCCCAACCGGCAGCTGGCTCAGCTGGAACGCGTACGTGAACGCGGTGATGCTCCCCGTGGCCAGGCCCGAGGCCAGAGCGGTGCTGACGATCAGGTTGACCTGCCCCGCGGCCAGCCCGAACAGGCGTGGACCCATGAGGGCCGTGACCCGACGCACGCCCCGGTGGCGCAGGTCGATCCGTGGCCGCCAGCCGGGACCCAGTCGGCGCAGGGCGGGAAGCTGGATCGCCAGGTGGCCGATGGAGCCGACGACGACGCCGGCCGCCAGCGCCTCGACCCCCAGCACCGGTGCCACGAACACGGCGGCCGCGATGATCGCCAGGTTGTAGACGAGGGGAGCGACGGCAGTCGGGCCAAAGGTGCCGTGTGTCTGGAGCAGGCCACTGATCACCGCGCCCAGGCCGATGAAAACCGGACTGATGAGCATGACCTGGGTCAGTCGAATCGTGAGCGCGGTGGTCTCGGCGTCGAAGCCGGGTGCCACGATCGGGACCAGCCACGGCGCGGCCACGGCCATGACCGCGCTGAGCGCGGCGAGCGCGACGACGACGAGATTGATGACGTTGCTGGCCAGCTGCCAGCCCTCGTCCTCTTCTCCTCGGGCCCGATAGCTGGCGTATACCGGAATCAGAGCCGCCGAGAGGGCTCCCGCGACCACCAGCTGAAAGATGGCGTCGGGGATGCGGAAGGCGGCCAGGTAGGCATCGAGCTCACTGGTGGCACCGAACTCGGCGCCGATAACCAGCAGGCGCACCCAGCCCAGGACCCGGCTGAGGACGGCAGCGCCGGTCATCAGCAGGCTGGCGCGGAGGACGACGCTCGCGGCGCCGCTCAGATCGGGTGGTCGGTCAGCGCTCACGCCGAGGCTCAGGTGGCGGCTTGGCCGACCGGGGGTGGGACGTCCGGTACGCCGCGCGGAGGGCGGCATCCGACAGGTGGGTGTAGATCTGCGTCGTCTGCGCCGAGGCGTGTCCAAGGAGCTCCTGGACCGTCCGAAGGTCCGCGCCTCCCTCCAGCAGGTGGGTGGCGAAGGTATGGCGCAGGGTGTGAGGGGACGTGCGCCCGCCCAGCTGGGTGGCGCCAACCCAGCGCGCGACGACCAGGCGAGCCCCGCGGGCGGTCAGCGCGCCTCCGGCCGCGTTGAGGAAGGTGGCGTCGCCGGCTTGACCCAACGCCGAGGAGCGAGAGGCCAGGTAGGGACGAGCGCCGATCAGGTACGCCCCGAGGGCCGCCGCGGCGGGGCGCCCGAAGATGAGCTCCCGTTCCTTGCGCCCTTTGCCCAGCACCCGGAGCCGGCGCCGCCCGAGGTCAATGTCGGGAAGGGTCAGGCTGGACAGCTCGCTGATCCGCATCCCGGTCGCGTACAGCAGCTCCAGGATGGCGGCGTCCCGGCGCAGGAGGGACGCCTCCAGCTCGGCATTTCCCCGTCGGCGACGGATCGTGTCGGTCGGCGCCGGCAGTCCGTCTTTCGTCCACCGAGCCGGCGACTCCACCAGCCGCGTCGCTTCGTCCACGCTCAGGACCCGGGGCAGGCGCGCCGGGCGGCGGGGCGACCGCACGCCGGCCAGGGGATCGGCCTCGATCCACCCCTGGCGCGCCGCGTGGCGATAGAAGGTTCGGACCGCGCTGAGGCGGGAACCGACCGCCGAGGCGGACAGCTCCCGGTCGGCGAGGGTGGCCAGCCAGGCACGGACGGTGGCCCGGTCCGGCGCGCGCCAGTCAACCCCGTGGGTGGTCACGAAGTTAACGAATTCGGACACGTGGCGGCGGTATTCGGTCAACGTCCCGGGGGCCGCGTTCCGGGTAGCGAGATGGGAGATGAACTGCTCGACGGCGGCCTCGGCCCGCTGCGGGGTGGCCGCCGATTCAGCCACGCGGGGTGGCCC
>JBOGTA010000011.1:0-2705 GCA_050695855.1 Candidatus Limnocylindria bacterium | reverse complement strand
GGCAAGACCGACGAGATGCTGCGTTTGCTTCGCCGCTTCGCGATTGCGGGGCGCGAGGTGGTGCTCGTCAAGCCGCGGGTCGACACCCGGACCGCGGAGGAGTCGGTAGTGTCGCGGTCGGGAGCGCAGCACGCCGCGGTCACCGTGGACGCCTCGACGGAAATCGAGGACGTCGTGGGTCAGGCGGACATCGTGGCAGTCGAGGAGGGCCAGTTCTGGGATGACGGCCTGCCGGAGGTCGTCGAGCGCCTGGCCGATGCGGGCAAGCAGGTGGTGGTGACCGGGCTGGACCAGGACTACCGCGGGGATCCGTTCGGACCGATGCCGCGGCTCATGGCGCTGGCCGACCAGGTCACCAAGCTGACCGCGATCTGCATGGTGTGTGGGGAGCCGGCGACCCGCACCCAGCGCCTGATCGATGGGCTGCCGGCTCCGGTGGATTCGCCGTTGATCATGGTCGGCGGCATGGGTGACGAAAAATACGAGGCACGCTGCCGCCTGCACCACGAGGTGCCGTCGGCCGGATCCGCATGATTGCTGCAAACCGAGGTGCTGCGGAGTCTTGCAATCTGAATCGGTTCGGCGTCAACTAGGCGGCAGCCGAGCCGGTTATTGAGGCGGAAGACGAGGAGGGTACCGTGGGAACCGATGAGACCCTTGACGCGTACGTCTTTGTTGGGTCAGGCAACGAAAGTGCATTCACCAAGCTCAAGGGGTTGAAGGGAGATATCGTCCGGTACGCCACGCCGCTCCTGTCCGGTTCCTACGGCGCTCTCGCGTTCGTCGAGGTCAGCGACCCCGACGGCCTCGCGGAGCTGGAGCAGAAGCTCTGGCGCATCCGCGATGCCGTCAACCCGCCCTCGACCGACACCGCGATCAAGATTGCGCAGGGGGCACGGGCGCCGACCCGCTGGAGCGACAAGCCGCCGATCGCCGCGTTCGTCCGCATTCGAGTCGAGGCAGGCCGGGCCAGAGATGTACTGGACGCCACAGCTGGCTTTCGCAACTATTGGGGATCGGCCATCGTGGCCGGCAGCTTCGACATCCTGCTCGAGCTCGGCGGCCAGTCGTATCGCGAGCTCACGGGTGCCCTGCTGGAGGAGCTCCATACGGTCAGCGGCATCACGTGGACCGATACCGCATTCGCACTGAACAGGCCCAAGGAGACGTGGGCTGAGTGAGAGCCCTCGGCGCCCCGAGCTCGTCGCAAACGCGGCGACATGCACCTCGTGTGGCGCCCAAATCCCATCCGGGCACTCTCGCTGCGCCCAATGCGGCGAGCCGGCGATCAGAGGTGAGCGCAAGCTCGTAACGCTCCTATTCGCCGACCTGACCGGCTATACGGCGCTCGCGGCCAGGCTCGACCCAGAGGATGTCTACTCGTTTGTCCGGCCAGCGATGACGGACCTCCGACTCATCGTGGAAGGCTTTGGTGGGTCGGTGCCACAGGTCATGGGCGATGGCTTCATGGCCGTATTCGGAGCACCGACCTCGCACGAGGATGACGCCGAGCGCGCTGTCCGCGCCGCCTTGGCCATCGTCCATCGCGCCAGGGAGCTCAACCGGCGCCGGACGAGGGATCGCTTTCCGGCCGTGCACGCCGGTGCGAACACGGGCGAGGTCCTGGTAGTCGGCTCACGGGAACCCTCCGGTCTGGCGGTGGTGGGTGATGTCGTGAACATGGCATCCCGCCTGGCGGACATGGCGCCACCCGGACGCATCCTCGTCGGGGAGCGGACCCGAGAACTTACATCGCATGCGATCCGGTATGGCCACCGCCGACTCAGACGGGCGAAAGGCCAGCGCAAGCCGATCGCCACCTACGAGCCGATCGAGGCGCGGACTTTGGGGCCGGTGGGGCGAATCCCGAGCAGGCGGCACACGCCATTCGTGGGACGACAGGACATCCTCGCCCGGCTCCGCCAGCAGCTGGACGAGGTACGGGTTGGCGGGCGCTCCCGGGTTCAGCTGATCTCCGGAGACGCCGGGATTGGCAAGACTCGTTTGGCGGCCGAGTTCAGGGCGGGCATCGAAGGCGCGATCGTCATCGCGGGTAGATGCCGGCCATACGGCCAGGACTTCCCCCATGCGCCGCTTGCGGAAGGGCTTCGTGAGCTGGCCGGCGTCTCCGCCGAGACCCCCCTGCCTATCGCCGAGGCGAGGGTTCGACGCCTCATACGGGGCCGCGCGACTGGTCAGCAGCCCCGGTCCATCGCCCGCCAGATTAGCTACTTCCTGGGCGCCGCCGGCCTTCCCGATCCGATAGGATCGGCGGCTCCCGGGCAGGAGGGCTGGCTGGCTATTCGAGCCGTCCTGCTCAGGCTTGCGAACGAACGTCCGGTGGTTGTCCTCGTGGACGATCTTCAGTGGGCTGATCCTGACTTGGTGGCAATCCTCGAGAGGGCCCACGTGGCACCCTGGAGCGGCCCGGTGTTCTTCGTCGGTTTCGCTCGTCCCCAGATGGAAGCGGCGGCCGCCGGCCTCCCCGTCATCGCCCTCGAGGCGCTCGACGAGGAAGAGACCAGGGATATGGTCGACATCGCCCTCGGCGCCGTGGTGCCTGAGCGGGTCGCCGCCCGGCTGGTCGGCCGATCGGGTGGAAATCCCCTCTTCCTGGAAGAGAGCATCCAAATGCTCGTCGAGACCGGCGCTCTCGTCGTTGAGGGCGGCAACTGGCGAGTGGCCGATTCGAACGCCCTCGAGCG
>JBOGTA010000010.1:0-6799 GCA_050695855.1 Candidatus Limnocylindria bacterium | reverse complement strand
CGGCGCGACGGCGGGCGCCGGAGCTGAAACCGGCTCGGGCTCCGGAGGCGGGGGCACAGCCTCAACCGAAGATGGCGTCACAGGGGCCGATGGCGCCTCTGCCGCCGGGGCACCGGGGGCCGCCTGCTGCGCACCCACGAAGGCGAGCACATCGTCGCGCGTCACTCGCCCGCCGGCTCCCGAACCCGAAATCTGGGTGACGTCGAGGTTGTGCTCGCGGACCAGGCGGCGGACGGCCGGCGTCATCCGCGTGACCGCATCACCAGATGGGACGTCGACTGTGCCCGCCGGCCCTTCCGCGGGCTCGGGGGTGGCGGAAGCCGCCTCGGGCTTGGCTTCGGCTGCGGGCTCTGCGGCCGGTGGGGCTTCGGCGGCGGCCTCAGGCTGGGCCGGCTCTTCGGCGGTAGTCGGCGCGGCGACACCTGACGGTTCAGCCTGAGCGGTTTCGGCCTCGCCTGGGGGCTCCTCCTCGGCAGCCGGCGGAGCCTCGAGCTCGACCTCGGTCGCGGCAACAGCCGCTCCCGCGCTTTCCGCTCTCTCCGTCGCCGCTCCGTCGGTCGCAGCCTCGCTCCCCGTGGTGTCTGCCTCGCCGTCTTCGGCGATCTCGGCCAGCGGCGTCCCCACCTTCACCGTCTCACCGTCACCGACCAGGATGCTCGTCACCACGCCGCCGACCTCGGCCGGGACCTCGGCATTGACCTTGTCGGTCACAACTTCGAACAACGGGTCGTACTGGGCGACCGAATCGCCGACTTTGACCAGCCAGCGCTCGATGGTGCCCTCGGTCACCGACTCGCCGAGCTGGGGCATCTTGATGGTGGTGGACATCGGTGCAGAAGACTAGCCGATTCAGTACGCCGCCAATGCGCGCGCCGCCTCGGCGATGCGCGCGGGGCTGACCATGAACCATTCCTCCAGATCGTGCTGGTAGGGAACGGCGGGCACTTCAGGGCCGGCCAGGCGGGTGACCGGTGCGTCGAGGTGCTCGAAGCCCTGCTCGGCGATGAGCGCTGCCACCTCGCCGCCAAAGCCTCCGAACCGGTTTGCCTCGTGCACCACCAGGGCGCGTCCAGTGCGACCCACCGACGCCAGCACCGTCTCGGTATCGAGCGGCCGCAGGGTGCGCAGGTCGACGACCTCGGCCTCCATCCCATCTTCGCGAGCCAGGGTCTCGGCCGCCTCGAGGGCGCAGTGGCGCATGTAGCCGTAGCAGAAGATGGACAGGTCCGAGCCCGGCCGCGCGACCGACGCCGACCCGATGGTGACCAGCCCGTCGCCGTCATCGGGCACATCGGCCTTGAAGAGGCGATACGTCTTCTTGTGCTCGAAGAACAGGACCGGGTCGGGATCCCGGATGGCCGCCTTGAGGAGCCCGTAGGCATCGGCCGGCGTACCCGGCGCAACGACCTTCAGGCCCACCGTGGCGGTGAAATAGGTCTCGTTCGACTGGCTGTGGTAGAGCGCCCCGTGGACCCCGCCGCCGTACGGCATGCGAATGACCAGGGGCACCCCGAACGCACCGTTGGAGCGGAATCGCATCCGGGCGATCTCGCTCACGATCTGGTTGAAGCCGGGGTACACGAAGTCGGCGAACTGCATCTCAGCGATCGGGCGCAGGCCATACAGGGCGGCGCCCATCGCGGCGCCGGCGATCAGACCCTCGCTCAGCGGCGTGTCGAGGACGCGCTTGTCGCCGTACTTGGCCCACAGCCCCTCGGTGGCCCCGAAAACCCCGCCCTTGCGGCCCACATCCTCGCCCAGGACCATCACCCGCTCGTCGGCTGCCAGCTCCTCGTCCATGGCCCGCCGAATCGCCTCCAGGATGTTCAGCTCGGCCATGTCACGAACTGTCGGCGTAGACGTGGCGCAGGATGGTGGACGGGTCGGGATCGGGATGCGCTTCGGCCCGCGCGGCCGCCTCGGCCACGTGGGTCTTGACCTCCGCCCGCAGTACCTCGTCCGCCGTCTCGTCGAGGATGCCCCACCCGCGCAGGCTGGCCGCCAGGCGGGGGATCGGATCGTGCGCCTTCAGGGCTTCGACTTCGGATGAATCTCGATACCGACGCTGGTCGTCGTCCGAGGAGTGGCTCGTCAGCCGCACGACGTGAGCCTCGATGAGGGTCGGGCCTCCGCCGGTACGTGCCCGCTCGTGCGCGTCCCGACCGGCGGCATAGCAGGCCAGCAGGTCCCCGCCGTCGACCTCGACCCCGGGGAAGCCGTAGCCCGCCGCCCGGGCGGCGATCGAGCCGCCGCCGACCTGGCGCTCGAGCGGAACGCTGATCGCGTAGCCGTTGTTCTCGCACACGAAGATGACCGGCAGTTGGTGGACGCCGGCGAAGTTCATGGCCTCGTGCACCTCGCCCTGGTTGGCGGTCCCTTCGCC
This sequence comes from Candidatus Limnocylindria bacterium, assembly GCA_050695855.1. GTDB lineage: Bacteria > Chloroflexota > Limnocylindria > QHBO01 > QHBO01 > DASTEQ01. Next base: position 4,416 of record JBOGTA010000010.1, on the reverse strand, counting down.
GAAATAGGTGATCGCCACCGCGTCGTCGCCCCGGACCCACGCGCCCATGGCCAGCCCCACGGCGTGGAGGACCTGAGTGCCGACCGGCGAGCTGACACTGAGGATGTTGTGCGGCGCTGCCCCGTAGTGGCCTGGCATCTGACGGCCTCCGGACGAGATGTCGTCACCCTTGGCGAGGTGGGCGGTGACGATGTCCTCGGCGCTCATGCCGAAGGTCATGGCGGCGGCAATCGACCGATAGAAGGGCGCCATCCAGTCCTGGCCCCTGCGGAGCGGCCAGCTGACGCCGACCTGGGCGACCTCATGGCCCTGGACGCTGATGACGAACGCGATCTTGCCCGCCCGCTGCATGAGCCACATCCGCTCGTCTACGGCGCGGGCGGTGAGGACCTGGCGGTACATGGCCAGCACGTCGTCATCGGTCAGGCCCTGTGCGCGGTGGGCTGCGGCTTGGAGGCTGATATCGGTCATGGTCAAACGTGCAACGCGGCCCCGTCGACGGCCATGGCGGCCTCGGCGAGGACCTCGGTCAGCGTCGGATGGGCGTGCACCGACAGGGCGATCTCCTCCGCTGTGCCTTCCACCAGACGGGCAAAGGTGGGCTCTGCCAGCAGGTCGCCGGCATGCGGACCGATGATATGCGCCCCGAGCAGCCGGCCGGTCTCCGCCTCGGCCACGAATTTCGCGAACCCATCCAGCTCCCCCACGATGGTCGCCTTGCCCAAGGCCCGAAATGGGAAGCTGCCGACCTTGACCGCCAGCCCCTGCTCGGCCGCCTCCGCCTCGCTCAGGCCGACGCTGGCGATCTCGGGCCGGCAGAACGTGACCCGCGGCATGAGGTCCATCCGGATCGGCTCCGGGTCACGCCCGGCGATGGTCTCGACCGCGACGATGGACTCATGGCTCGCTACGTGAGCCAGCGCATAGCCGGGGACGATGTCGCCTATGGCGTACAGGTGCGGGACATCGGTGCGCATGTGGTCGTCTACCAGGACGTACCCGCGGTCAGTCCGCAGGCCCTCGATCTGCTCCAGGCCGATATTCTCGGTCACCGGGCGGCGGCCGATGGCGATCAGGATCCACTCGCTCTCTACATCGGTCCGCGCGCTGCCGTCGTTGGCCACGATCATGTGCCGGATCCCCGTCTCGGTGCGCTCGAGCGACGCGGGATCAATGGTGGACGCGGCGTGGACCGATATCCCGCGCTTGCGGAACAGCCGGTTCAGCTCCTTGCTGATGTCGGGGTCCTCGAGCGGCACGATGCGGTCCATGAATTCGACCAGCCGCACCTCGGCGCCCAGGTCGCTATACAGGCTGGCCCATTCGACCCCGATGGCGCCGGCACCCACGATCGTGACCGACTCCGGCAGACGGTCGCGCCGGAGCGCTTCGTCCGAATCGATGACGCGATCCTGGTCCACGTCCAGCCCGGGCAGGGAACGCGGCGCGCTGCCGGTGGCCAGGATCAGGTCGGTGGCGCTGGCCTCCAGCTCGCCCGACTCGCCACCGCCCACCCGGACGCTGGTCGGGCCGGTGAGCGCGCCATTCCCGTGCACGACGGTCACCTTGTTCTTCCTGAGCAGGAATTCGACGCCTCGGACGTGCTTGTCGACCACGGCGTCGCGCCGTTTGCCGAGCACGGCCGGGTTCAGACCGATGCCCTCCGACCCGGTCAGCCCAAAGTCACCACCCAGTTCACGGACACGATGCAGAAGGTCGGCCGACTCAAGCAGCGCCTTGGAGGGAATGCAGCCACGGTTCAGGCATGTCCCACCCAGCCGGTCTCGCTCCACGACCGCGACCTTCATCCCCAGCTGCGCGGCGCGGATGGCGCCGACGTAGCTCATCCCGCCCCCCAGGATCAGCAGGTCGTACCGATGCTCTTCGGTCATGCGCTGCGCTCCAGGCTCCGGCTTTCGTAGGCGGCGAACGCGGCGCGCCAGGGATCGGGAACTCGAAGCGGGCGCTCGGTGGCGTAGTCGTAGGCCACCAGGACGGTCGTCGCCTCAGCCGCCAGCCGCTCTCCAGCTTCGGGCCCGGTCCCCGCCGTCATGCGGTGAGACATGCTGAAGCTGGTGTTCCCGATCCAGTCCACCCGGGTCCCGATCTCGACCTCCTGGCCAAAGAGGATCGGCGCCCGAAAGTCGACGTCCAGGGACGCGAGGATGAGCGGGAGGGCCTGCGGCGTCTCCTCGTGCAGGTTGTCGATGAGATACCGGATGCGCGCCTGTTCGAGATAGGTCACGAAGGCGGCGTTGTTGACGTGGCCGAACGCGTCGATGTCCCGGAATCGGACCTCCAGCCGGGTTCGGTGGCGGAACGAATCGGTCACGGGGGACCGATTCTAGCGGTCACAGCGCTTCATCGATCCGGAGCAGCAGGCCGGCCAGCAGGCTGGTTCGGGGGACCACGCTGGCCAGGTCCAGCCACTCGGCGGGGGAGTGGTCGTCGCCGCCGATGGGCCCCAGCCCGTCGAGCGTGGGCAGCCCGGCCGCGGCCGTGGTGTTGGCGTCCGACGCACCGCCGGTGGCCGCGTCACGCACCTCAAACCCGAGATCGGCCGCAATGCGCCGGGCCAGGCCCGCCAGGCGTTCGGTGGCGGCGGACTTTTCCATCGGCTGATGGGAGGCTGTGACGGTCAGCTCGACGGTAGTGTCGGCAACCTGCGGGGTGGCCACCACGGCACGCATCGCCTGCTCGGCCTCGGCGAACTCGGCGGCGCCCGCTGCGCGGAGGTCGACCTCGAGCCGGCAGCGCTCGGCGACCACGTTGGGACGCGTTCCACCGCTGATGACGCCGACGTTGCAGGTGACCGACGGCCAGCAGCCGTTCAGGCCGTGGAGCGCTTCGGTCATCCGGGCCGCGGCCAACACGGCGCTCCGTCCCTTTTCGGGTTCGATCCCGGCGTGGGCGGCGCGGCCGCTGATGATGACTTCCACCTCGGCGATTCCCTTGCGGGCGCTGACGATGTCCCCGTTGGCGCGGGCGCACTCGAGCACCAGAGCGGCGTCGTGCTCAGCGGCGAGGGCCCGGATAACGGGCCCCGAGAACGGCGAGCCGATTTCCTCGTCCGGGTTGGCCACGAAGGTGACCGATGGGCGCTGTTCCGCCGCGTGCAGCGCATCCAGGGCCGTCAATCCGGCCAGCAGCCCACCTTTCATGTCCGAGACGCCAGGTCCGCGGGCGATGTCTCCATCGAGGCGGAACGACCGTCCCGCCGCGGTCCCGGGCTCGAACACGGTGTCCATGTGGCCGATGAGCACGATCCGGGGCCCGGTCCCCTCCAGAAGCCCGACCACCAGGTCGCCGAGTGGTCGGCCGTCGGGCGCGGATCCCCCTCCGCTGCGGGTCACCCGCGCGCCGAGGCCGGTCAGGCGCTCGGCCATGAATTCGGCCACCTGGTTCACCCCATCGGGGGTGTACGAGCCGCAGTCGATGTTCACCAGTCGCTCGAGGTCCGCCACGTAGGCTGGCAGGCGCTGGGCGATGCGCTCCCGGACCTCGGACAGGGGGGTGCTGGACGGCATGGGGCCGAAACTATACTGGCCGCCATGCCCCCCGACCGAGCGGCTGAGCCGGCCGTCGAGCTCCTGGAGCTGCGGGTCCTGGAGGGGCCGAATCGGTTCGCCAATCGGCCGGTCATCAAGCTCGAGTTCCAGGGCGACCCAGGTGCCGTGGCCGACGTGGCGCATGCCGCCGGCGATGCGGTGCGGCGCCTGCACCATGGCCTGCGCATTCCCACGCCGCGGGTCACCTTCCGCCAGTCGGAAGACCGCCGGCGAGCTCTTGCCGCGTTCGTCTGGCGGCGGCGCGTGATCGCCCAGTCGATCGCCGCGGCCGCAGCCCGGCTGGCGTTGGGCGGCGGGAACGAGCGTCGAGAACTCCGAGCGCTGCGAGCGGTGGCGGACGGGCCGCGCCCCTCGTTGCCCACCCCGCGCGTCCCGATCGTCGCCATCACCGGAACCAACGGCAAGAGCACCACGACTCGGCTGATCGCTCACGTGGCCGCCCAGGCCGGACTGGCCGTGGGCATGACCAACTCGGACGGCATTTACGTCCGCGGGGAGCTGATGGAGGCTGGCGACTGGACCGGCTTCGGCGGTGCGGGACGCATCCTGGCCGAGCCCGGGGTCGAGCTGGCGGTCCTCGAGACGGCTCGCGGCGGGATCCTGCTGCGGGGGATCGGCTACCAGCACAACGACGTGTCGGTGGTCACCAACGTCAGCGCGGACCACCTTGGGCTGCAGGGAATCGACACTCTCGACGAGCTGGCCGAGGTGAAGGGCGCCGTGGTCCGCATCACTCGGCGCGAGGGGTGGGCAGTCCTCAACGCCCAAGATCCGCGGGTATGGGCCATGCGGCTCCGCACCCGCGCCCGGCTGTACGCCTTCAGCCTCTCGCCTCGGACCCCGGGAG
>JBOGTA010000009.1:0-4324 GCA_050695855.1 Candidatus Limnocylindria bacterium | reverse complement strand
AATCGCGAGCCGAGGTCGCCCGCAGGCCTCGTAAAACCGCGGGCAAACCGTAACTGGCAACCGTCAGTTCGCTCTCGCTGCTTAGGCAGTGAGCATCGACGCCGTCCCCTCTCCCCGGGCGGCGAAGATGTCATCAGGGGAGATGCGGCGGCACCGACTCCGGTGAGTGTCGTCAAAGAGCTGAAAGGCGACCGGATAGGGCGCGGAGCACCCCGCCGGTTGGGGGCCCGAGGCCCGAAACCCAAGTAGGCCGGACACGCTCGTAGTGAGACCCGGTGACTCGGTCTTGGACGGGGAGTTCGATTCTCCCCCATCTCCACCAGCACTCATCTTTCGTTTCTGATTTTTTTCTTGATTGACCGATGCGCGGGCGGTAGGGTTCGCCGGGGCGGGTATGCCGGGCTGAGTGTCCCGCGACGCCGCGAGCGGAGGGTCGACACATGTTGTCCAACTTGAGTGGTAGCGACCGGATGATGGCCATCGCTTCGGCCGTCGTCGTGGTGCTTGGGCTCATCGCGTTCGTCATGGATAACTGGAGCACGACGTTCTGGTTGTCGATCGGCGGTGCCGCGCTGGCGTTGGTGGTCCTGTTCCTCCCGCAGATCGCGCCGACCGCCAAGATGCCGGTCACCAAGGGGCTGGCACTGCTCGCTCTGGGGGGGATTGCCGCATTGGGGGCCTTGATCGAGGCTCTGCGCTTCCTGGGGTACATCTTCGCCAACCTGCTCTCGATCAGCACCATCGCCTTCCTGATCGCCGTCGCGGCATCGGTGGCGATGGCCTGGTTCGGATGGACCGCGTACACCGCTGAACGCTCGGCCGGCGCGCCGGCGGGCTCACCGCCGCCGCCTCCGCCGCCCGCCTGACGGGGGTTTCAGCGAGGACGGCGCACCAGCCGGAGCCGTTCTCGCAGGATCGCCGATGGATCGGCGGTCGGCTCGTCGGTGAGCGCAGCCAGCCGCCCGGCAACCAGTTCGCCCGGTAGGCCGTCATCGATGGCGTCGACGGCCTCCTGGAGAGTTTCGCGTTCGACGCTGTCGTGGGTGGTCTCGATGAGGCTGCTCACTAGCCGGGCCAGGTCAGCCTGGGTGGCCTCGAGGTCCGGGGGCGGGTCGGTCGTCGCCCCCAGGTAGAACGCCATCGCGGCCGCCACAAGCGCGGTGCGTCGAGGCCCGGGTCCCGACGTAGGGTCCCAGACGATCGATCCATCCTTCAGCCCAAACACGAGCCGGAACCGGCCGCCTACCGACTGAAACCCGACCCACGGCCCGTCGGGCTCCAGGCGCCCGATGGCGCGGACCGGCTCCACGGCCCGCGGCATGGGTGCGGCTACTCGACCTTGGTGGCGGGGAGGATCACGACCCGTCGGTACGGCTCCACCCCCACGCTCTGGGTGCGGACGGTAGAGTGCTCCGCCAGCGCCAGGTGGACGATCCGCCGCTCCATGGCCGGCATGGCCTCGAGCTGGATAATCTTCCCGCTCTGCGCCACTCGCTGGGCGGCCCGATCGGCGACGTCGCGCAGCTGGTCCTCGCGCCGGCCGCGGTAATTCTCGACGTCCACCATGATCCGGTTCAGCTGGCCCTCGCGACGAGCGACGATCAGGTTGACGATGTGCTGGAGGCTCGCCAGCTTCTCCCCGCGGCGGCCGATGAGCACGCCGAGGTCGGTCCCCACCACGTTCAGCTTGGCGGCTTCGGTGCCCATCAGGACTTCGACCGTTCCCTGGAGCTCCATCAGGCGCAGCAGCTCCTCCAGGACGGCCTTCGCCTCGTCCAGCGTCTGCCGCTCAGACTCGGACAGCTCGTCCATCGGCTTGGCCGGCACGAAGGGGCGTGGCTCGGGACGGCCATCACCGTTGCGCGGCTCGGTCGGCCGGCGCTCGCTGCGTTCACGTGGCGGGCGCGACTCCCGCCGCGGAGCCGCATCGCGGCCCCGGCTGCGGCTGCGGGGACGTGGCGCGGGAGCCTCGGCGGCGGCCATCTCGTCGGTCGTGGCATCGCCACCTGAATCGGAGACCGCAGAGCCCTCCTCAGGCCCGGAATCGAAGGCCGCGCCGATGTCCGCCGCCACGCCGGCAGCCGCCTCGTCGTCGGTGTGGGGCGACTCGTCGGTGAGCAGGCTGGTCGCTTCGGCGACCGCGGACTTGGGCGCGGCCAGGATGCGTGCCTCGTCGCCGCCCACCCCCAGGATGCCGCGGCTTCCTTGCGACAGGATCTCGATGTCGAGATCGGACAGGTCGGCGGAGAACTCGCGCATCGCGGCTCGAATCGCTTCCTCGACGTTCTTTCCGGTGAATTCCTTGAAGGTCATCGTCTACGGCCCTCCCGGCCTCGTCGTCTCCGACTCGAGCGGCGCTGCCCGCCAGCCCTGGCTGGCACCGGGGCGTCGCGCCCATCGGTCGGTGGTGGTGTGGTGCTCTTGGCGGATCGAGTGATGCCGATGTCACCGGCCTCGGGGACCGGTGCCCAGCGGGGTTGCCAGCCGAAGAGCGGGAAGAGGTTGCCCCAGCCCATGATCAGGTACTGCTGGATGATCAGGTATGCGGTGTACACCAGCCAGTAGAGGACCAGGCCGCTGGGGAAGATGCCGCCCCAGACCACGGTCATGAACGGGAACAGGTAGGTCATGGTCTGGGTGGTGGTGGCAGTTGGATCGTCGCTCCCGGCACGGGGCGAGGTCATCCGAACCTGGATGAACTGCAGGACGCCGGCGATGACCGCCAGCGCCGAGATGGCAAACCCCCCGAACAGGAAGACCGAAAAGGCCTGATCAATGGTGCCCAGGTTCAGCGATGCCCCGGTGAGGGGGTTGGTCAGCCACTCGACGACGGTGTCAACCGGCGCGTCGAGCTTGAACGGCGTGATGAGCTGGCAGTTCAGCGGCAGGAACTGGTGGGGAACGCCGCACGCGCCCTGGAACGGGATCTGGTACTGGTTGTTGCCGAGCGCCACCACTGCCGGGTTGCCAGCGAGGTACGCATCGGCCGCCTGGTCTGAGCCGGGGGAGTAGCTGACCACGCTGGAGGCTCGGATGAGCACCTGGTAGAGCGCGAAGAGGATTGGAAGCTGGAGGAGGAGCGGCAGGCAGCCGCCGAACATGTTGACGCCGTGCTCCTTGTAGAGCGCCGCGGTCTCCTCGCTGATCTTCCGCTGGTTGCCCTTGTGCTTGCGCTGGACCTCGCGGACCAGCGGTTGCATCCGCTGCATCTCCTTTTGGGAGCGGATCTGGCGCACGAACAGCGGTGCCAGAAGGGTACGGATCAGGATGGTCAGGACGATGATGGCAAGGGCAAGGTCGCTGAAGAGGACGGTGTACAGCCCGATCATGGCGTTGAAAAGGGGGAGGTAGATGAAGTCCCCGGGCGGGCTGAAAGACTCGATGCCGAAGAAGCCTTCCATCTGACTCGCCTAGCGCACCGGGTCGTAGCCGCCGGGGTGGAGCGGGTGGCAGCGGGCGATGCGCCGGGCACCCATCCACGAGCCGCGGAGGAACCCGTAGCGCTCGACAGCCTCGTAGGTGTACGCCGAGCAGGACGGGGTGTAGCGGCAGGTGGGGGGCATCCAGAAGGTCAGCTTCTGATAGGCCCGGATGAGCCCCAGCCCGATCAGACGCACGCGATCACTCGGCGACGACCCCGGCCTTTGCCAGCAGGGTGTCGAGGGCAGCGCCCAGCTCCGCGAACGTGGCGCGGCGCGCATCCGGTTTCGTGATCACCAGCAGGTCCCAGCCCGCTCCCATCTCGCCATAGCGCGCCCGGACCAGCTCACGCACGCGGCGTCGTACCCGATTCCGTTCCACCGCCCCGCCCAAGGTGGCCGGGGTTGCCAGGCCGATCCGGGTGATCGGCTCGTCGGTTCGCCGGGCCCGCAGGACCAGCAGCCGGGTGGCGCTGACGGTTCCGGAGCGCGTCACCGCTTCGAAATCGGCTCGACGACGGAGCGTCGGATAGGCCGGCACGGCTTCGGGTCCGGGAGGTCAGGCGCTCAGCCGGTTGCGCCCCCTCGCCCGACGGCGGGAAAGCACGCGGCGACCGCCCTTGGAAGCCATGCGAGCCCGAAAGCCGTGATTCCGCTTCCGGGCGCGCTTCTTGGGCTGGTAGGTCCGTTTCATCGTCGCGTGCTCACCCTCTGTTCAACCAGAGCGTCGCAGGGCCGCCGAACATGCGCAAGGCTGGCGTTTCGCCAGCCTCATCGGTGCGTCGTTGACGGTCTGCGTCGCGTGGCGGCGATTCTAGCCTACCCTCGTCGCGGGGTGTCAAACCCGGCCGGGGCCAACTGGCTGCGAACCATTGCCCGGGTTACCCGCGGGCGCTACACTACGC
>JBOGTA010000008.1:0-8502 GCA_050695855.1 Candidatus Limnocylindria bacterium | reverse complement strand
CGTCCTGTCCGCGGTCGCCTGGGGTGACCTCGTGAGCGTTTACCTCGCCATCCTCTACCAGACCGACCCGACCCCGGTTACACTGCTGGCAATGCTCAAGGAGCGGCTCGCCAGGTCGGACTGACGGGCGCCTAGCGAAGAGGCGCCCGAGGCGCCTGGAGGAGTTGCATCGTGCATTCGGGCATGATCGGCAAGGTCGAGAAGGCGATGCGCTACGCGCATGAGCCGGACCGCGTGGTCATCGGCCGGTTGGAGGCCACCTTCGCCGGCGACAACGGTTCCCACCAGGTTTCGCTCAGCGGTGAGCAATGGCACTGCGATTGCCACCTCTTCGAGCAGGCCGGGGGGTGCACGCACACCTTGGCGATTCAGAAGATGCTCGACCCCATGCTCTCCGATGCCGCCCGCGAAACGCCGTTGTACGGCCACGCCGAGGTTGGCGCGGGGGTCTGATAGGATCGGCCCAACAACCGAAGACCGCGTGGGGTGCCGCCGCCGAAAGGCCGGCGGGTGAATGGCGAAGCCGGTGCAAGACCGGCGCTGTCCCGCAACTGTGACCGGGCCTGAGCGGCCCGGGAGCCAGGTCGCCCAGCCCGCACGCGATGTCTCAACCCTCGTGAGAAAGGGAGTGACATCCGCATGCCAGCACGACGCATCCGCCTATTCGGCCCTCTCCTGATCCTGGCTGTCGCCTGTCAATCGGCCGGCCCAAGCACCCCTCTGCCCACGATCTCTGCCGCGCCGTCGGCCGCCGCCTACCCGCTGACCCTGACCGATGACGCCGGGCGCGAAGTGGTCCTCCCCGCCGAGCCCGAGCGCATCGTCAGCCTGGCCCCGTCGAACACCGAGATCGTGTGCGCCCTGGACGCCTGCGACCGGCTGGTCGGGGTGACCGACTTCGACGACTACCCGCCGGAAGTGGCCGATGTCCCCGACGTCGTCATCGTGGCGCAGGTCGACATCGAGCTGGTGGTAGATGCCGATCCTGACCTGATCCTGGCGGCCGGCAACGAGTTGACCGCCAGCGCGGTGATCACCGAGCTGAGCGATCTCGGCTACCCCGTCCTGGTCCTGTATCCCGAGTCCCTGGACGAGGTGCTGGACGACATCCTGTTGGTGGGCCAGGCGATCAACGCCGCTGGCACGGCGGACGCGCTGGCGGCGGACATGCAAGAGCGAATCGACGGCGTCACCGATGCCGTGGCCGGGGCCACTCCGCCGCGGACCTTCTACGAGGTGGCGGTTTTCGAAGGGGCCATCTACACCGCGGGCGCGGACTCCTTCCTGGCGAGCCTGATCGAGATGGCGGGCGGCATCCCGATTACCGGCGATGCGCTGACGACGAGCATCGCCCTGGAGGACCTCCTGGTGGCCGATCCGGAGCTCATCCTGCTGGGTGACGCCGCGTATGACCCCTCGGTCACCCCCGAGTCGGTGGCGGCCCGCACCGGATGGGCCGGGATGAGCGCCGTCCAGGCCGGGCGCGTGGTCGTGATCCTCGAGGACCCGGTGATCACCCGGCCCGGGCCGCGGATCGTGGATGGGCTCGAAGCGCTGGCTCGCGCCATCCACCCCGATCGGTTCGACTGAGGCTCGACCGTGCGCGCCGCCGCCGCCACCCGCTCGTTGGTCGGGGGACCCAGCCTGGGTCGCGCCACCGTCGTCCTGGGCAGCGCCGCGGTGGTCCTGCTGGCTGCCCTCGTGGCGGGGATCGGTATCGGCAGCGTCGATGTCGGCCTGCCTGAAGCGCTGGGGATCATCGCGCAGCGACTGGGCCTGCCCATCACCGAAACGTGGGCCTCGACCGCGCCAACCATCCTGTTCGAGGTTCGGCTGCCCCGGGTCCTGGGCGGAGCCCTGGTGGGTGCGGGCCTCGGATGCGCCGGGGTCGTGTTCCAGGCTCTGCTCCGCAACCCGATGGCCGATCCCTACGTCATCGGCACCGCGGCGGGCGCCTCACTTGGCGCCGTCCTGGCCATCACCGCCCCGGTCCTCGTCCCGGCCCTCGCGCTGGGGGCCGGCAGCGCGTGGCTGGGTATCGGCCTGGCCCAGGTCTTCGCCTTCGCGGGTGGCCTGGCGGCGGTGGGACTGGTGCTCGTGGTCGCGCGCCAGGGCGGGCGCTCGACAATGGTGACCCTCCTCCTGACCGGGTACGCCGTCTCGTCGCTGCTGGCGGCTGCGGTCGCGTTGCTCCTGGTGAGCTCCGGACGGGCGCTGGCGTCGGTGGTCGGCTGGCTGCTCGGCGCACTCGGCGGGGCGGGCTACCCCGAGCTGGTCGTGGCCGCCCCCCTGGTCCTTGGCGGGTCGGCGCTCCTGCTGTTCCGGTGGCGGACCCTGAACCTGCTCCTGCTCGGCGACGAGGCTGCGGCCGGCTTGGGGGTGGATCTCGTGGCCGCCCGCCGCGGCCTGGTCCTGCTGGCCACCCTGGTCACCTCGGCGGCCGTCGCCGTGGCCGGCACCATCGGCTTCGTCGGCCTGGTCGTCCCGCACCTGGTCCGCCTGGCAATCGGTCCCGATCACCGCCTCCTGCTGCCGGTCAGCTGCCTCGGCGGGGCCGCGTTGCTGGTGGTCGCCGACATGGCGGCCCGGCTGGTGGGCGGCGTGCCGGTGGGGGTCGTGACCGCGCTCATCGGAGCCCCCTTCTTCCTGTGGCTCCTCCATCGGGCCGCCGGATCGGTGACCAGCCCATGACCGCCTTGAGCGCCATGACCGCGACGAATCGATGACTCGCGAAGGGCCGCCCGTTCTCGAGCTGCGGGACGTCGAATTCGGCTACCGCCGCCGTCGGCGGACCGACCGTGAGGTGCTGCGGGGAGTCAGCCTGCGCGTTGCGCCGGGCGAGCTGGTGGCCCTCCTGGGCCCCAACGGCAGCGGCAAGACCACGCTGCTAAGGCTGGCCGTGGGCCTGCTGGCCGCCCGTGCCGGGAGCGTTGAGGTGGACGGCCGCCCGGTCCTGGCCTGGACCCGTCGTGAGATCGCGCAGCGGATCGCGATCCTCCCCCAGCTGCCGACGGTGCCGGACGGCTTCCATGTCGAAGAGCTGGTGGAGATGGGACGCGCGCCGCATGCCCGGTCTCGCTTCGGAGCCACCGCCGAGGACGAGACAGCCGTGGAGCGGGCGCTCCTCGACGCCGACGCCCTGGACCTCGTGGGGCGGCGCGTCGATGAGCTGTCGGGGGGCGAACGGCAGCGCGTGCTGGTGGCCATGACCCTGGCCCAGGAGCCAAAGCTCCTCCTCCTCGACGAGCCAACCCAGCACCTGGACCTGGCTCACCAGGTGGCGCTCCTGGCGACCCTGGACCGGCTGCGCCGGACTCGGGGGCTCGCTGTGCTGGCAGTCCTCCACGATCCGGCCTTGACCGCGCTGGCCGACCCGCGGGTCATTCTGCTCAGCCAGGGCCGGGTGGTCGCAGATGGGCCGGCCGCGGACGTGCTCCACCCACCGCTGGTCGCGCGGGTGTTCGAGATCTCGCTACCTACGGCCGTCGCCCTGTCGGGCGGAGGATCGGGCGCGGGCGCCTAGCCACGCGCCCGGCCGCGGCGCCTAGCTGGCCGGCGAGGATTCCTCGGCAACCCCGGCGACCGGCTCGGGCTCCGGCTCGGACTCCGACTCGGGCGGGCTGTAGATGTCGACCCAGTAGTTCACGAAGATGACGATGACCGCCAGGATGGGGATGCCGAACAGCGCGCCCCACAGGCCGGCGATCTGGACCCCGACCAGCAGCCCGACGAACAGCAGGATGGGGTGGAGCCCGAGCGACTCCTGCATGATCTTGGGCTGGAGGATGTTCACCATCACCGTTTGGACCACGACGATGGCGGCGACTGCGGCGAGTGCCACCAGCCAGTTCTCGCTGGTCAGGAAGGCGATGAAGATCGGCGGCACGAGGGCCAGCGCCGGGCCGATCAGGGGGATGAACATGAACAGGCCCGACACCACGGCGGTGACGAAGATGTACTCCATCCCGCCCAGTTCCCGGGCCAGCAGGCCGACGACCAGGACGGTGGCGAACATGAGCAACGCGAACAGGGTCTGGGCCCGGATGAAGCCACCGAACGAGCGCGCAACGCCTTCTTGGAGCAGGAGCGACTGATCACGGAAGCGGCGAGGGACGAGTCGGCTCAGCCAGACCATGATCTTGTGGCTGTCGAGGACCATGAAGAAGGCCAGCAGCACGACCAGGAACAGGGTCCCAATGGCGCTGAAGGCCCCGGTCGCGATGCTTCCCGCCGAGCCCGCCAGGTCGCTCCCGAGGGAGCCAATCTGGTCGGTGAATCCGATGAAGATGACAGCGAGGTCCGGCTCCTCGAACCCGATCGTCTGCTGGAGGTCGCGGATCTGCTGCGCGATCTGCTCCTCTCGGGTCGGCCAGGTGCTGATGAAGTCGGCGAGGTCCACGACCATGACCGCGGCCACGACCAGGAGGAAGGTCGCCAGGGTGATGACCGTGACGCCGAACGCGACGCCCACCGCCGCGACGCGACCGACCTGCAGCCGGTTCTGCACGCGATGGACCAGCGGCGAGATGAGGAAGGCCAGCAGCCAGGCCAGGAAGAGGGCCACGATGATGTCCGAGAACCCCCCGAGGATCTCGAGGATCACGCCGAGGGCCAGCAGCCCGAAGTACCCCGAACCGGTGATCAGGAAAATGGCGAGCAGCCGGCGCTCGCGGACCCACGCCCCCTGGAACAGCTCGATCAACCCGTCCTCCGTCTCGGCCGACCTGTTCCGACTGCCTCCTGCACCTCAGCGCGCGTGGCTTCCAGGAGGGGTCGCACCTTGTCCGCTCCGGCCGAGAGTACCGCCTCCACCAGGTCGGGATCGGCAGCCATCTGCGCCCGCTTCTCCCGCATCGGGCGGAAGAACTCCACCAGACGCTCGGCTAGCAGCTGCTTGGTGTCCACGCAGCCAGTCCGGGCAGTCCGTTCGCCGTCTTGGATCTGGAGGTAGTCCTCCCCGAAGAACCGATGGAGCTGGCAGACGTTACAGATCTCGGGGCGTCCCGGATCGGTCCGCTTGATGCGGAGCGGGTCGGTGACCATGTTCATGACGATGCGCCGGATCTCGTCGGGCTCCGCGAAGATCGGGATCGTGTTGCCGGCCGACTTGCTCATCTTGCGCACCCCATCGGTCCCGATGACCACCGGCGCATCGGTGTACACGGCGGTCGGCTCGGGGAAGATCGGTCCATACCGGTGATTGAAGGCGCGCACGATCTCGCGTGACAGTTCCAGGTGCGGCGCCTGGTCCTTGCCGACCGGCACCTTGCTGGCCTTGTACATGACGATGTCGGCCGCCTGGAGGACGGGGTAGGTGAGCAACCCGTTGGTGTTCTCCTTCCCTTCACCCAGCCCCTCCTTGTAGGTCGGGTTGCGCTGGAGCCAGCTCACCGGCACCACGGTGCTGAAGATCCAGCACAGCTCGGTGACCTCGGGGAAGTCCGACTGCCGGATCAGGGCGCAGCGATCCGGGTCGAGGCCCACCGCCAGCAGGTCGAGCGCCATCTCTCGAGTCAGCCGTCGCAGCTCGTCGCCGTCATGGACGGTGGTCAGGGCGTGGTAGTCGACGATGACGTAGATCGCCTCGTACTCGTCCTGGAGGGCCACGTAGTTCCGCTGGGCGCCCAGATAGTTGCCCAGGTGGCTGGCCCCGCTGGGCTGGATGCCGGAGAGCACGCGCTCCCGAGTGGACGGCGGAGCGGCGGCGTCGGACATCGTTGGCCGAGTGTACCGGACCCGATTTGGGCGACTGTTAGAATCGCCGCCCGTGTCCGAGCCACGCTCCGCTGAGTCCGTTGCGCCAACGCTGGACTGGGCGGAGGCCGCCCGCCCCGGCGCTCGGGTCGGGCACACCGTCGAACATTACGCCGAGATCGGATCGACGAGTGACCGGGCGCGGGCCGCCCTTGCCGACGCCGGTGGCGATGGCCTCGCCGTCGTCGCCGACCGCCAGCTGGCAGGTCGAGGGCGGATGGGCCGCTCCTGGCTCTCTCCGACCGGCACCAACCTGCTGGTCAGCGTTGGGCTCCGCCTGGCGCTGCCGGCCGAGCGCGCGTGGTGGCTGGCCGCCGCCGCCGCGCTGGCTGTTCGAGACGCGGCCGCGCCCGTGGCCCGGCTGGCGATCCGCTGGCCCAACGACCTGGTGACCGATGAGGGGCTCAAGGTGGCTGGCGTGCTGACCGAGACCCAGGTCGAGGCGGAAGGCGTATCCAGCGCCGTCCTCGGGATCGGGGTCAACGTCAACTGGCGGCGGTCCGCCATGCCGCCCGACATCGCCCCCGGGGCGACGTCGCTGGCCGACCTCGCGGGCGGACCCGTGAATCGGGTGGAGCTGCTGTCTGGCCTGCTGGCCGCGCTGGACCTCGAGATTCGCCACCTGGAAGCGGGCCAGTCCCCGCTGGCGCGGTTCCAGACTGCCTCGTGGCTGACCGGGCGAGCGATCGAAGTCGAGACCCCGGCCGGACGTCTGACCGGCGTGGCCGGCGCGATCGCGGACGACGGTGGCCTGATCCTGGATGGCCCCTCCCTTCGGACGACGGTCAGCGTTGGCGATGTCATCCGCGTCTACGCCAACGCGGCGGGGGCGTGATGCGCGAGCGTCTCCCCGAACCACGTCCCCTCGATCCGCGCGCCGAAGCGCCGTGGCTCGAAGGCCGCGAATCGCACGACCCGGACCTGGCCGACGTGCTCGCCGCGCAGGCGGACCGGCGCGCCTTCGATCGGCTGTACCGGCGCTACCTGGATCGGGTCTACAGCTACGCCTTCTACCAGCTGGGCGACCATCACGAGGCGGAGGACGTCACCGAACGGACCTTCCTTTCCGCCCTGGCGGCCATCGACCGCTTCGCCGACGACGGGTCGACCTTCCGGGCCTGGCTCTTCCGCATCGCCCACAACGCAATCGCGAACTCGCATCGGGCTCGCCGCCGACGCCGGACCCAGCCCATCACCGACGCGCGCCATCACCCAGCTCCCGAAGCCGATCCGGCCACGCTCGTGGCACGCGCGGACCAGCGACGCGAAGTTCGGTCGGCCCTGGCCCGGATCCCCGCCGAACGGCGCCAGGCCATTCTGCTTCGCTTCGTGGATGGCTTGTCAGCCCGGGAGATCGGGGCCGTTCTCGACCGGAGCGAGGGCGCGGCTCGCGTCCTGCTCCACCGGGCCTTGCGCGACCTTGCCGCTGAGCTCGAGCGAGGCGACGTGTAACGAATCTCCGGTGGCGGTGTTAGCCCCACACAGATGACCCGCCGTCCGACCGACGCCGAACGTGTCGACCTCGCCGTCAACGCCGTGCTCGATGATCGACCTGTGGCGCTGCCCCCCGCCCTGGCCGATGAGCTGGCCGCCGCCCATGTGCTGCGCACGGACCTGCATCTGGTGCCGCCCGGCGTGGACTTCGAAGCAGCCCTCGGTCAGCGCCTGATGGACGATCCCGCTCTGAAGGCCGGCGGCCGGGTGACCGGCTTTGTCCGGCACCACCAGCGGCTGGTATTGACCGGAGCAGTCGGGTCGGTCGTGGTCAGCACCGCCGGCGTGGCGGTGATCGCCCGCCGATTGGCGCGCCGGTAACGCCATGAAGATCAAGTTTCCTTTCAGCCGGCGCACGGGCCCGACCGACGCCTGGACCAAGTGCCCGCAATGTGACGCCCAGATCTTCAATCGCCAGCTGGAGCGGAACGATCGGGTATGCCCCACCTGCAACCATCATTTCCGCTTGTCGGCCGCCGAACGGATCGAGCTGCTCCTCGACGGGGGGAGCTTCACCGAGCGTGACGCAGGCCTGATCAGCGGTGACCCGCTCGGGTTCGTGGACAGTAAGCCATATCCCGAACGCCTGGAGGCATCTCGCATCCGCTCCGGCCTGCCCGAGGCGGCCATCTGGGGGACGGGCAGGATCGAAGGGCAGCCGGTTGCGATCGGCCTGTTCGACTTCCGGTTCATGGGCGGCTCCATGGGCAGCGTGGTGGGAGAGAAGATCGCGCGCTGCTTCGAGGCCGCCCTGGCCGAACGCATCCCGGCCATCGTGGTGAGCGCCTCGGGCGGAGCCCGGATGCAGGAAGGGACGGTCTCCCTCCTCCAGTTGGCGAAGACGACCGCCGCGCTCCAGCGGCTGAACGAGGCCGGCATCCCGTTCATCAGCATCCTGACCGATCCCACCACCGGCGGCGTGCTGGCCAGCTTCGCCTCGCTGGGCGACGTCATCCTGGCCGAGCCCCGCGCCCTGATCGGTTTCGCCGGCGCCCGGGTCGCCAGCGGGACGGTGGGCGAGGAGCTGCCTGAGGGGTTCCAGAGCGCCGAGCGGCTGCTCGACCACGGCTTCGTGGATGCGATCGTGCCCCGCAGCCAGCTGCGGGTGACGCTGTCACGCCTCGTCCGGCTGCTGCCCGTGGCAGGCCAGGTGGACACGGGGGATGGGCGCCGAGGCATTCGCCCCATCGGGGTGCTCCAGGGCCTGGCCAAGCGGGTGGGTGGGGCGGTGAGCGAAACCGCAGGCATCGAAAC
>JBOGTA010000007.1:0-8310 GCA_050695855.1 Candidatus Limnocylindria bacterium | reverse complement strand
GGCCTGGTCTGCGGCGTCGTAGTACGTCGCCCACTGGAGCGTCACGTCCTGGGTCGGACCCTCCTCGTGGATGAGATCGCCGGCGTGGGTCGTCCATTCCGAGAGGCCGCCCGGGAAGTACTCGTCGCCGGTGAAGGCGGTTAGGACCTCGGCGGCGGCCCGGCTGAAGGTGCTGTGCCCCGAGACGTATCCGGCGAAGGCTGGCGTCACGAACGTCGCGCGCTGGTACGGCACCCACTCGGCGGCCAGGATCCAGCCCACGCCGCTGGTCTGGGTGGTCGGATCCTCGGGGAACCCGCCCCAGGCCCAGATCGCCACCTCCCCGATGTGATCGGCAAGTCCCGTATGCCGCTCCCCCGTCGCGCTCGATTCGGCGGTCACGACCTCGATCAGCCCCGGCACCAGCGGCAGCCCCTCCGGGTCGTAGGCGGGCCCACTCGGATCGCTGGACTGGCCCCGTCCGCCCATGTACCGGATCATCGAGATGGGGCGCGCGGAGTCGTAGTGGCCCTTCAGGCCCCAGGCCGCGATGGCGGCGTCGTGCACCGCACCGTTCAGCGCGAAATAGAGCTTGACGTCCCACTCGAGACGATCGACGGGCGGTCCCTCCCCGCCAATCCGACGCTCTTCGCCGAGGGCGTCCGACACCGAGTTGGCGACGATGTTCCAATGGCCGGGCGGGGTCTCCGAGTTCGGCCCATCGGCCCAGAATTCGGCAAGCACCCGGGCGAAGTCGGCGCGAGGGACGCGGTGGGGCGCGTACGGCTCACCCGTGGCCGGGTTCACGTCGCGGCCATGGCCGTCGTTGGCGCCCAGCGTGCTGTTGCCCTGCGATGCGGGACTGATGTCCACCATCACCCCGTCGGCCGGATCAAGCTCGCTGCTAAGCCGGATGACCTCGACGGCCGACTGCTTGAAGGCGGCGTCCGTGGCGGTGCCCAGCTGCGGCGGCGGCCCCGGATCGATTGGGGTGCCATCCTCCGATGCCGGCAGGGCGAACGGCGTCACGCGACCCCAATGGGGCCCGATGAAGACCTGGACCTTGCCGGGGATCGGCAGGCCATTCTGGGATACCTGCCGCTCCAGGGCGAGCGGCTGCCAGCGGTTCGGGTCCTCCATGGCGGTTCCGGGTTCGGCGACGATGAGCGGCTCGTTGACCGGCCGGTAATCGGCGTCCACGTAGCGTTCGCTCTCTCGAGCACGGTCCTGGCTTCCGTACTCGATGACCGCCGCGGCTATCCTGTTGCCCAGCGCGGCCGGCGTCGCGCCGGCCGTATCGGTGTAGTCGGTGCGGTAGCACAGCGACGCCATGGTTGCGTCCAGCTCCGCAGCCGCCTCCGGCAGGTCCGCCACGTGGAGGTAGCGCCAGGCGAGGATCCGATACGCGGCAAAGCTGATAGCCGCCTCGCGCGCTGCCTGGACGTTCGAGGCCCGGGCCTTCTCGGTCACGAAGTAGCCGTCGGCCTGTGGGTCGTAGGCGGCCCAGGCGTCCCACATGGCCGCTGACACGTGGAACAGGTTCCGCGCGTGGACCGTCGGCGCGGGGACCACCTGCCGGATGAGCGACAACAACTGCTCGTCCCAGACCCGGGCGACGGAACGGTCCCCCAGCTCCGGCCGAACACAGCCCTCGACGACGTACGGCAGCGCGGCATTGCAGGCTCCGACCTGGGCCCCAACGATGAGGGATGCCAGCAGGTACACAGCGCGGCGTGGGACGGACCGTCGATGGGTGCTGATGCGTGTGCCCTCCTCCGCGGCCGCGGCCTTCGGTTGGCAGGCGCCGACGGCGAGCATGCGAGGAGACCCGGCCAACGGTCAAGCCGGGCTCGTGGTTGAATGTCCGACGTGCGAAGCCGGATCGCGAGTGCTCGCGGGCCTCTCGCAGGTCTCGCGGCCACGGCCATCGCCGCGTTGGTCGCCGCGGCCGCCCTGTTGAGCGCCGTCTGGCCCTCCGCCACTCCCCAGACTGCGCTCCCCGCACCCCATTTCGTGGAGGAGGCCCGGGCCGCGGGCATCAACCACGCCTACACCGGCGACTTCGAGTTCTTCGTGGGTGGCGGCGTGGCCGTCTTCGACTGCGACGACGACGGCCGCCCAGAAATGTACCTGGCCGGCGGCAGCGAGCCGGCGGCGCTGTATCACAACGACAGCCCGCCCATCGGCACGCTGCGGTTCACATACCTGCCTGACGCGGCGACCGATCTGGCCCGTGTGGTGGGCGCCTATCCGCTCGATATCGACAGCGACGGTCGGCTGGACCTGGCAGTTCTCCGGAACGGCGAGAACGTGCTGCTGCGCGGACTGGGCGCGTGCCGGTTCGAGCGGGCCAATGAAGCATGGGGCTTCGACGGCGGGGACCGCTGGACCGCCGCCTTCAGCGCGACGTGGGAGGAGTCCGCCGAGTGGCCGACCCTGGCAGTCGGGAACTACCTGGACCAGTCCAGCACCGATACGAATCGGCTGTGCTACGACAACGAGCTGTACCGGCCCACCCCGGACCGCACAGGCTACGACTCGAGTCAGGCCCTGAGCCCGGGCTGGTGCGCGCTGTCAATGCTGTTCAGCGACTGGGACCGATCCGGACGACGCGACCTGCGAGTCTCCAACGATCGCCATTACTACCGCGCCGACGGTGACGGGGAGGAGCAACTGTGGCGGATCGCGGCCGGTGCGCCACCTCACCTCTACTCCCACGCGGAAGGCTGGCAGACGGTGCGGGTGTGGGGCATGGGCATCGCGAGCGCCGACGTGACCGGAGACGGCCACCCCGAGTACTACCTGACCAGCCAGGCCGATAACAAGCTCCAGACACTGACCGATGGGCCGGGCGAGCCCCGCTTCGGCGACATTGCGCTGGCCAGGGGCGTGACCGTGCACCGCCCGTACGAGGGCGACGTGACGATGCCCTCGACGGCGTGGCACGCCGAGTTCGGGGACGTCAACAACGACGGACTGACCGATCTGTTTGTCGCCAAGGGCAACGTCGAGGCCATGCCGGACTACGCGGCCCGGGATCCGAACAACCTCCTGCTGGGCCAGCCCGATGGGTCGTTCGTCGAGGGCGCGCGGGACGCCGGGATCGTGACGTTTGCCCGTGGTCGAGGCGGTGCCCTCGCCGACCTCAACCTGGACGGATTGCTGGACCTGGTGGTGGTGAATCGGCGCGAGAATGTCCATGTGTGGCGGAACGTCGGATTCGGCGACGCCGCGGGCGCGGGACCGATGGGCAGCTGGACGGCGATTCGCCTGTCGCAGTCAGGTTCCAACCGCGACGCGGTGGGCTCATGGATCGAGGTCAAGGTGGGCGAGCACGTCCTGCTGCGGGAGGTGACGGTCGGGGGCGGCCACGCCGGAGGACAGGTGGGGTGGATCCATTTCGGCCTGGGGATGACCGACCGGGCCGAGGTCCGGGTGACCTGGCCCGACGGCGAGATCGGGCCATGGCTCGGCCTGGAGGCGAATGGCTTTGCCATCGTGGAGCGCGGTGCGGATGCGGCCCAGCCGTGGCGCCCCGCCCAGCCGTGATGCAGCGATGACCATCACCTCGACGGCTCGCCTTTCGGAGGTCGCGCTCCCCGCGTTCGAGGTGCCCGACCCGCCGCCCGTCCTCCCCGAGCAGACCTACCCCTCGCGGCTCGAGCGTTTGCGAGCCGGCATGGAAGAGCTCGGCCTGGATCGGCTGGTCGTCTACGCCGATCGCGAGCACAGCGCGAACCTGGCCTACTTGACCGGCTTCGATCCGCGATTCGAGGAGGCCATCCTGGTCCTTGGCCCGACCGAGGCGCCTGCCATCCTGGTAGGGAACGAGTGCTACGGCCTGGCGGGCGCCGCTCCCCTGCCCTTGCGCCGCCACCTGTTTCAGGAGCTGAGCCTGCCATCCCAGCCGCGCGACGCATCGCGCTTCCTGGCCGAGATCCTCGCCGAGGAAGGCATCGGAGGCGGCGCGCGCGTGGGCGTCATCGGCTGGAAGTCATACGCCGACCCCGACCGCATCGAGGCGCCGGCGTTCCTCGTGGACGAGCTGCGCCGCCTCACCGGGTCCAGCGGCGCCGTCCGCAATGCCGGCGAGCTGCTCATCCACCCGGGCCACGGCCTCCGCGTCATCAACGAGGTCGAGCAGCTGGCGGCCTTCGAGCACGCCGCCTGTCAGACGTCGAACGGCGTTCGGAACCTCCTGTTTGGCCTGCGCCCCGGCATGACGGAGCGCGAAGCGGTCCGCCTGCTCGACTGGAATGGGTCTCCGCTGTCGTGCCATCTCATGCTGTCCAGTGGTCCGCGAGCCCGGTTCGGCCTGCTGAGCCCGACCGAGCGGCCTCTCGAGCGGGGCGACCCGTTCACCGTTGCCTTCGGGATCTGGGGTGCGCTCAACTGTCGAGCCGGCTTCATCGCCGAGGACGCGAGCCGACTGCCGGCGGAAATCCAGGACTACGTCGAGCGCCTCGTGGCACCGTACTTCACCGCGGTGGCCGAGTGGTACGGCGCGCTGCGCATTGGCCAGCCGGGGAAGGCCCTCCAGGAGATCATCGATCGGCGCCTGGGTGACGCCTTCTTCGGCATCTCGCTCAACCCCGGACATCAGATTCACCTCGACGAGTGGGTGAACTCGCCGATCTCCCGCGGGTCGGACGTCGAGCTGCGCTCCGGGATGGCCCTCCAGGTCGACATCATCCCGGCCACCGGGACCCCGTACTTCACGACCAACATCGAAGATGGCGTCGCCCTCGCCGACCAATCCCTCCGCGACGCGTTTGCGCATTTCTACCCGGCGGCGTGGGCACGCATCCAGGCGCGGCGGCAGTTCATGGCCGAGGCGCTGGGCATCGAGCTCCACCCCGACGTCCTGCCCTTCTCGAACATCCCCGCCTACCTGCCTCCCTTCCTGTTGCGGCCGGACCGAGCCCTGACCATGGCGGCCTAGCCGCCAATCGCGTGACGGAGCAGCTCACGCTCGCCAGCGATGCCATCGAGGCGGTGTTGCTGCCGGCGCTCGGAGCCCGTCTGCATCGGCTTCGCGTCTTCGGCCACGACCTGCTGCGAACGCCGGACGATCTCGGCGCCTACGCCCGTGAGCCGTTCTTCTGGGGATCGTTCGTGATGGCCCCGTGGTGCAACCGAATCCAGGCCGGGAGGACACGGTTCGACTCGCGGGAGATTCGGGTGGACCTCAACTTTCCGGATGGCACCGTGATTCACGGCCAGGTCTACGGGCGCCGGTGGGACCGTCAACCCGACGGCACGCTGCGGGTCCAGGCCGGGGGCGACGGCTGGCCCTGGGAATACGAGGTCACGCTGCGCATCGAGATCGATGACCAGACGCTTCGACTCGACCACACCCTGACCAACCTCTCGGCGGAGCCGATGCCGGCTGGGATCGGCATCCACCCGTGGTTCGTTTGCCCGGCGGAGATCCGGATTCGCGCGGCGGCCGTCTATCCTCGAAACACGGACTCCGCCGCGGAGCCCGAACCAGTTGCCGGCCCATTCGACCTGCGCCAGCCGAGGCCGATGCCCGACGGTCTGGATGCGACGTGGACGGAGGTTGGCACGCCGCCCGTCGAGCTGGCCTGGCCCAACCAGGGCGTATCGGCCACGATGCGGGTGACCGCGGAATCCATCTACATCGTGGCTGCCAGCCCGGCGGCGCTGGACGCGATCGCGGTCGAGCCCCAGACCCACGCCCCGCAGGGCCTGCGCCGGCTGCTGAACCACGAGCCCGGCTCGCTGACCATGCTGAAGCCCCGGGGCTCGCTCCGCTTGTCGGTCGACTTCGAGTTTGGGCGCCTGCCCGAAGCACTCTGATGGCGTAGCGTTGCGCCGTGAGTCGGGACGTCGAGGACTTGAACCGGCGCCTGCTGCGCGCCCGCGACGCCATGGATCGCGCTTACGCCGAGCCGCTCGACATCCGCGCCGTGGCAGCGATTGCGCATGTATCCGAGGCGCACCTCATCCGCACCTTTCGAGCCGTCTTCGGAGAAACGCCGCATCGGTACCTCCAGCGTCGCCGGGTGGAGCGCTCGATGTTTCTGCTGCGCGAGACCGAACGAAGCGTCACCGACATTTGCCTCGACGTCGGCTTCACCAGCCTGGGGACCTTCAGCCGCACCTTCCGCGATATCGTGGGTGAGACGCCCTCCAGCTACCGCATGGGGCATGGGCCGATCGTGGCGCCCCACTGCGTTCAGCTGGCGGCGATGCGGCCGCGGCTGGCGGCCGGCGAAACGACGCAATCGAGCAGTTTTGGAGAAGCCGCTGCAGCCTCGGCGCCCTAGGGTGAGGATCGTCCGCATCGGCACATATAGAGGAGAACCCGCGAGATGATCACCAAGCTCAACGTCGCCTCGATCTACGTCCTCGACAAGGAGGAAGCGCTCGACTTCTACATCAACAAGCTCGGGCTGGAGAAGGGCAACGACGTCAAGCAGGGTTCCTACCGATGGCTGACGGTGCGCGTCCCTCGCGACGCCGGCACCGAAATCTCGCTGGAGGAGCCTGGGCCGCCTCTCCACGACGAAGCAACCGGCGCGCAGATCCGTGAGCTGATCACCAAGGGCGCCATGAGCGGTCTGGTCTTCAATACGGACGACGCGCGGGGTCTCTACGAAACCCTCAAGACACGCGGCGTCACCGACTTCACGCAGGAGCCCACCGACCACTTCTACGGAACCGACATGGGACTCCGCGACCCGTTCGGCAATGCGATTCGCATCCTCCAGCAAGGAAAGGTCGCCGAGGAGGCGACAGCCTGACCGGCCGAGGTCATGGAGAAGGTATGGCTGAAAGGAAACCTGCCGTGAAGGACACGAAGAAGTCGGCCAAAAGCACCACCGCGATCGACAAACCGCCCGGGAGGCTCACGGACGAAGAACGAGCAGCGTTGAAGGAAACCCTCCAAGAAAGGAAGAGGCAGACGGGGGAAAGCGACCTGCTCGCCAAGATCGCCGAGATGCCGGAGCAGGATCGGGCCATGGCCAAGCGGATCCATGCGATCGTCAAAGCTAGTGCGCCAGACCTCTCGCCGAAGACCTGGTACGGGATGCCCGCCTATGCCAACAAGGACGGCAAGATCGTCTGCTTCTTCCAAGCCGCCGATAAGTTCAAGGCGCGGTACGCGACGTTCGGTTTCGACCAGGCGGCAAACCTGGACGAAGGCGCCATGTGGCCAACCTCCTGGGCCCTCACGGCATTGACCGATGCCGACGAGGCAACGATCGCCGCGCTGGTGAAGAAAGCGGCGCACTAAGAACTGAGCTCGCCGGGCCTCGGCCTGGCCCATGGCCCCCGCGCTTGAGCTCCTCAAGGCCGACTGACTGCGGAAATCGGCTCTCAGGGCGCCGGCAACATATCGGCCGTTCCCCTCTCGCGTCTGCGCACCAGGTACCAGGTCGCCATATCGCCCTTGCCCTTGACCGGGATCGTGCCCCGCGGCTCGCACACGAACTCGTCCTTCAACAGCGCGTAGGTCGCTCGCGTGATCTGGATCCGTCCCGGCGTTCCCTCGGGGCGAATTGAGCGTGAGAGTGGCTCCGGCGGTCCGGCACCGGTAGAGTGATTGCGGTCAAGCCACTAGCTGGCCCGTTCTTCCTGGACTCGATGGATGAGCCGGCTAACGCACCACGCGGTAGCGGAGGTAGACGACTCCCGAGCTGAAGGTGCGGGTCTCGACGAATTCGAGATCCACCCGGCGCTCACGCTGAGGAAAGAACGGAATGCCACCGCCGACCAGCACCGGATAGACCATGGCCCGGTACTCGTCGATCAGACCCAACGCGGCCGCCTCGGCGGCGAGCGTCGCGCCGCCGATCGCGATGTCGCTCTCCCCCGGCTCGGCTCGCAGCCGCTCGATCTCCTCCGCCAGGCCGCCGGAGGCCAGCCGGGCATCGCCCTCCACCGCCGACAACGTGGTGGAGAACACCACCTTTGGGAGCGGCTTCCAAAGCGCGGCCCACTCGAGCTCCGCGTCGTCGAGCGATGGGTCCTGGTCGGCGGTCTCCCAATACAGCATCGTCTCGTACAGCCGCCGTCCCATCAGGTGGACGCCGACCTCTCGAATCTCGTCGATCCAGAAGCGGAAGACCTCCTCGTTTGGCGCCGTCCAGTTGAAGTTGCCGTCCGGCCCGACGATGTAGTCGTCAAGTGAGACGCCCATCGAATAGGTCACGCTGCGCATCCGAAGTCCTCCTCGGTAACGGATTCGACAGTACGACGCCGGAGCCGGGCGTGTGAGTCATGTTGGGCCCGATTCGGGCGGCCAAGACTGAGCCAGAGCGGCCGAAACTGGCCAATTGATCGTGAGAGTGGCTCCGGCGG
>JBOGTA010000006.1:0-6612 GCA_050695855.1 Candidatus Limnocylindria bacterium | reverse complement strand
GACGTGGAGCGACCCCTCACCGCAGCGGATGTCAAGGAGATCCACCGCAGCCTGATGGCTAACGAGCCGGCTCGCGTCACGCCGGGGGAGTTTCGCCGAGAGCAGAACTGGATCGGTGGCCGTCTCGACTCACCCATCGACGCACGATACATCCCCCCCCCCGAGGATGAGGTCGAGAGCCTTGTCGAGGACCTGCTGGCATTCGTCAACCGTGACGACCTGCCTGGCATCGCCCAGGCGGCGATCGCCCACGCCCAGTTCGAGACGATCCATCCGTTCCTCGACGGCAACGGTCGTGTGGGCCGCTGCATCATCCACGCGATCCTCCGCCGCCGCGGCATCGCGCCCCACTTCGTGCCACCCGTGTCGGTCGTACTGGCCGCGCGTCCGGAGGCGTATGTGTCAGGGTTGGTGGACTTCCGGGAGGGCCGAATCACCGAGTGGTGCGCCTCGTTCGCGGGGGCGTGCGAGAGGGCGGCCAGCCTCTCGACTGAGTTGGCAGATGACATCGCCAAGCTCCAGAACGACTGGGTGGAGCGCGCAGGTCGACCCCGGCGCGACTCCGCGGCTGCGCGGATCATCGGCGCGTTGCCGGCTCAGCCGATCACTTCAGCCGCAACCATCCGGGCGGCGATCGGCGCGTCGCATCAACGTGCCCTGGACGGCCTGAAGTCCCTGGCGGATGCGGGTGTTGTTCGCCAGATCACCCAAGGCGGCTACGACCGGCAGTACGCGGCCGATGAGTTGTTTGGGCTCCTCGAGGCGTACGAAGAACAGGTCGCGTCTGCTGCGTGATGCGGGCGGTGCGCCTTTCCGGACATGCCGCCTCTCACCCGACCCAGGTTTGGTCACGGTGGTCAACGGCCGAGTGTTCCCCGAGATCACCGGTTCTCAATAGTTATGTGCTGTTCGATACTTATGTGCTGTATCGATGGCGGTTGCCGTGGTCATTCACGCTCGGTAATCTTGTGAGCCGTGGCGGAGTAGCTCAGTGGTAGAGCAGGGGACTCATAAGCCCTTGGTCGGTGGTTCGAATCCGCCCTCCGCTACCAGCTCCCTCCTTGCGAACGCGCTGGCAGACGGCGCTGACCGGCTCCAGGTACCCCATGCCGCGCCGCTGGTCCTGGCCGTGTCCGGAGGCCCCGACTCCATGGCCCTGCTCCACTCCGCGTCTTGGCTGGCGCCCGAACGGCGGTGGCAGCTGGTGGTCGCCCATCTCGATCATGGCCTCCGCGCCGACTCGGCGGAGGATGCCCAGTTCGTGACCGATGCGGCGGACGCCCTGTCCCTGCCCTGGCGGCTGCGCCGGACCGATGTGGCCGCCCTGGCGGCCACCGAGGGGACCGGCATCGAGGAAGCCGGCCGCGCTGCGCGCTACGCGTTCCTGGAGGAAGTGGCGGACAGCCTGGGTCCCGGCGCGCTGGTAGTCACCGCCCACACCGCCGATGACCAGGCCGAGACGGTGCTCCTCAACCTGGCCCGCGGCAGCGGCCAGCATGGGCTGCGGGGCATGCCCGCCCGGCGCGGGCGGGTGGTGCGTCCGCTGCTGCACGCTCGTCGAGCGGCCCTCCGGGATGCCCTTGACGGGGCAGGGATCGCTTATCGCCTGGATCCGTCGAATGCCGACTCCGCCCGGTCCCGGGCCTGGGTCCGGGCCGAGCTCTTGCCCGTGCTCGAGCGGCTGAATCCGGCGTCGGTCGAGGCACTGCTCCGGTACGCAGATCTGGCCGCCGATGACGACGCCCTGCTCGACGCCCTGGCGACTGAGGAGCTCGCCCGCCGCCGCGCCGACGACGGCGCCATCGACTGGCGCCGACCACCGCCACTACCCCTCGGCCGTCGCATCCTGCGGCTGGCGATCGGCGATCCGGCGCCGGCCGCGGGCCGCATCGAGGCCGTCCTGGCGGCGGCCAACGGATCGCGTGGGGGGCTTGTCATCGAGCTCGGTCGAGGTCGGACGGCGACGATCCGCGGCCGGCGCATCAACATCGGTCCGTGAACCTATCGGGGTAGTCCCTTCGAGCCCATTTGTTGCGATGGGGGGGCATCCCTATACTCAGGGCCGGTCGTACCCCCTCTTGCATCTGGAGTTCGCCTCCGCCTCGTGAACAGCCGACTTATCCGCAGCAGCATCCTCATCGTTGGCGCCTTGTTCGCCATGGCCCTGCTGTGGACGTACCTGATGGACTCCAACGAGGGCCCGGCCTACACCTACAGCGACCTGCTGGACGACGCCCAGGCGGGCAACGTCGAGTCGGTCACCCAGGATGGCACGACGCTGACCGTCAAACTCGTCGGCTCCACCGACCTGAAGCCCGCGGTCGTCCCATCGGACAACATCAACGTCTACGCCGAGGTGTGCGCGGCCACCGACAGCACACCGGGCCCGTCGTGCCCGATCAAGTACGAAGCGGTTGCGGCCAGCGGGACCGGGCAGTTACTCGGCTACCTGATCACCGCCCTGGTGCCAGTCCTGCTCATCGGCGCGTTCTTCTTCTTCATGATGCGCCAGGCCCAGGGCACCAACAACCAGGCCATGAGCTTCGGCAAGAGCCGGGCCCGGATGTTCCTGGGCAGCAAGACGGTCGTGACCTTCGCCGACGTGGCGGGCGTGGAGGAGGCCAAGCAGGAGCTGACCGAGGTGGTCGAGTTTCTGAAGTACCCCGAGAAGTTCAACGCCCTGGGGGCCCGTATCCCGCGCGGCGTGCTGCTGGTCGGCCCGCCGGGCACCGGCAAGACGCTCCTGGCCCGCGCCGTGGCCGGCGAGGCCGGCGTCCCCTTCTTCTCGATCTCCGGGTCGGAGTTCGTGGAGATGTTCGTGGGCGTGGGGGCAAGTCGCGTGCGCGACCTGTTCGAGCAGGCCAAGCGCAACTCCCCGTGCATCGTGTTTGTCGACGAGATCGACGCGGTCGGCCGCCAGCGCGGTGCGGGGCTCGGCGGGTCCCACGACGAGCGCGAGCAGACGCTGAACCAGATCCTGGTCGAGATGGACGGCTTCGACACCAACACCAACGTCATCGTGGTCGCCGCCACCAACCGACCGGACGTCCTCGATCCGGCGCTCCTGCGCCCGGGCCGCTTCGACCGCCAGGTGGTGCTCGAACGGCCGGACAACAAGGGCCGCCGCGAGATCCTCGACGTCCATGTCAAGGGCAAGCCCCTGGACAAGACCGTGGACCTGGATGACCTGGCGCGCCGCTCCCCGGGATTCTCGGGCGCGGACCTCGCCAACCTCGTGAACGAGGCGGCCATCCTCGCCGCGCGGCGCAACCAGAAGACGATCACCCAGCCCGAGTTCACCGAGGCGGTCGACCGCGTGATCGCCGGTCCCGAGCGGCGGAGCCGGATCATCACCGAGGACGAGAAGAAGATCATCGCCTACCACGAGGGCGGCCACGCCGTTGTCCAGCGCGTGCTGCCCAAGTGCGACCCGGTCACCAAGGTGACCATCGTGTCGCGCGGGATGGCCCTGGGCTACACCATGAGCCTGCCCAGCGAGGACCGATACCTCCACAGCAAGACCGAGTTCGAGGACAAGATCGCCGGCATGCTGGGCGGCCACGTGTCCGAGGAGATCGTCTTCGGCGACACCACCACCGGCGCCAGCAACGACATCGAGAAGGCCACCAACCTGGCCCGCGCCATGGTGACCCAGTACGGAATGAGCGAGGCGCTCGGGCCGTTGGCCTTTGGCAAGAAGGAAGAGATGATCTTCCTGGGCCGCGAGATCTCCGAGCAGCGCAACTATTCCGACGAGGTGGCGGCCAAGATCGACACCGAGGTGCGGAGCATCATCGACCACGCCTACGAGCGGGCTCGCGAAGCGCTCAGCGAGCATCGGGCGGTGCTCGACCGGCTGGCCGATCTGCTCGTCGAGAAGGAGACCATCGAGGCGGCCGAGTTCGAGGCCCTGTGGGATGGCGTCCTGCCGCCGCGGGATCTCGGTGGCCCCAGGCCAGCCGAGTCAGCTCCGGTTGACGAGCTTCCCGAAGCCGCCGGTGGCGACGAGAAGCCCGCCCCGCGCCGCCGACGCGGCCCCGCCCCGCAGCCCGCCTGAGCTGAGCCCAGCCGCGGCGTCTGCGAGATCCGGGACGCCGCTAGTCCTATCGGCCCATTCCGGTCCCTGAAGGGCTGGTCGTATACTCGCCGATGGTGCGTCCGGGCACCTGCTCGGACCACACGGCACGACAGCGAGGCCGACTTCCCACATGATCGACGAATCGCCCGCTCCGCAGGCCACCGCCACGGACTGGAAGCTCGAGACTGACGGCTCGGCGCTCGACCCCCGCAGCGCGCTCGAGGTCCTCACCAACCTCAACGAGCGCGTGTCGCAGGGCAACGTAAGCGACCTCCAGCCCATCGCCACCGGCTTCGTCCCCTTCGACAAGGCCATCGGCGGCGGATTGCGCGCCGGGGAGCTCATGCTGATCGGAGGCGCCCAGGGATCGGGTAAGACGACCCTCGCCCTCCAGATGGCGCGCAACATGGCCGCTTCGGGACAGGCCAGCGTCCTGTACGTGTGCTTCGAACACGAAGAGGACTACCTCGTCCAGCGCATGATCGCCATGGAATCTGCGCTCGCCGCCCTCCCCAAGAAGACCGGTGCGGTGAAGATCCAAGAAGTCCGCCAGGAGGTCCTCTCCACGTTCGAGGCGGCCGCCGAGGCGGGCCAGGCGGCGAAGCTCGGCGCCAACCCGCGCCTCCGACCCAGCCTGGAGCGGATCGCCCGCTACGGCAACTCGATGTACTTGATGCGCGGTACGGCCACCGACCACACGATCGACAACCTCCGCGCCCTGGTCGAAACCCGGCGCGAGGGTGATGAGCGGCGCCTGGTCCTGTTCGTGGACTACCTGCAGAAGGTCCCCGTCCTGCCCGAGCCGGCTGACGAGACCGAGAAGGTGACCCGGGTGGTCAATGGGCTGAAGGATATCGCCCTGGCCAGTGAGATCCCGGTGGTGGCCATCGTGGCCGCCGATCGAGAGGGCCTCAAGGCCAAGCGCCTGCGCAACCACCACCTGCGCGGCAGCAGCGCCATCAACTACGAGGCCGACATCATCCTGATCCTGAACGACAAGTACAGCATCGTGGCCAAGGTCAACATCGAGTTCAACCCGTACCAGGCTCAGCGCTACCGCGACTGGGTTGTGGCCACGGTTGAGAAGAACCGAGGCGGGCAGGACAACATCGACTTCGAGTGGCAGAAGCTCTTCCAGTACAGCTGCTTTGATCCGAACGGCCGCATCACGGCCGAGAAGCTGATCGAAGAGCGCCTCTACACCGAGTAACGGCGCCGCCGCGCCATGGACGCGTACGGGGTCCTGCAGGTGGCGGCCGATTGCGAGGCCGAGGTCCTGCACAGCGCCTATAGGGCTCTGGCGCGGAAATATCACCCCGACCGGGATGCCACCGCGTACGCCGCGCGGCGGATGGCCGAGCTGAACCAGGCCTACGTGCTGGTGCGCGACCCCGCCCAGCGGGCGCGCTACGACGCCGCCCGACGACGCGCCGCGGTTTCCGCGATCCCATCCGCCGCCCCCGCCGCCTCAGCACCGCCACCCCGCTCGCCGGCCGCCGGCTCGAAACTGTCCTTCGGTCGCTACGCGGGCTGGACGCTCCGCGACTTGGCCCGCCAGGACCCGGACTACCTGCGCTGGCTCTCCCGGCACACGTCGGGCATCCGCTACCGGACAGAGATCTACGCCATCCTGGGAAAGATGGCGACCGGCGCCGCCTGACTCACCGGCCTGACTCACCGGCCTGACTCACCGGCTGGACGACGGGCCGCCCGGCCCGCGCGCTAGGCTCTCGGTTCAATGACCGATCCTGCCCCGCAACGCGCGCCCGTGCGCGCCGTCTTTCTCGATGTCGGCGAGACGCTCATGCACCCGGATCCAACCTGGGAGCACGTCTATGCCAGGGCCTTCGCCGATTTCGGTGTGTCGGTGGACATGCCCGCGCTCGAGACGTCGCTGCGACGAGCCTATCGCGGCGGCGGATACGGCTTCGACGGCAGCCTGGTCCCCAGCGCCGACGCCAGCCACCGCCGACTGGTGGAGATGGACCAGGTCGCCTTCGATGAGGTCGGCATCGGGCCGCTGCCCGCTGAGTTCTTTCGTCACCTGGCCGGCCTCTTCATGGATCCCGCCACCTGGCATGTGTTCCCCGACGTGTGGGAGGTCCTGCCCCAGCTGAAGGCCCGCGGCCTGGTCCTGGGCGTGGTGTCCAACTGGGCCTGGCAGCTCCCCGAGCTGCTCGACGCGCTGGACCTGGGCCGCCACCTGGACTTCGTGGCGGCCAGCGCGCGGGTCGGCTTCGACAAGCCGCACCCGGGCATCTTTCAATGGGCGCTGGACAAGGCGGGAGTGCCGCCCGAATCGGTCATCCACGTGGGTGATCACCTCCACGCCGACGTGGCCGGAGCCCGCGGAGTCGGGATTGAGCCTGTTCTCCTGGACCGGCGAGGTCGCCACCAGCCGCCGCCGGATGACGTGCCGGTCTTTCGCACGCTCGACGAGCTGCTGCCCACGGTGGACGCCCGCCTGGCGTCAGCTCCCCGCGGCCGCGACTGAAACCCGGGATTGGGCACGGATTCGTGCGGGAGGCGTGGCG
>JBOGTA010000005.1:0-8697 GCA_050695855.1 Candidatus Limnocylindria bacterium | reverse complement strand
TTTGCCGCTTCGGCCTGGTCTGCCGCCTGCGCTCGATCGGCCACTTCGGCCCAGAGATCGGGCGCGGAGAGTCGGTCGAGGCTGCGGAATCGGTCACGGAGGTCAGGCATCGGTATCACCCAGCAGGTCTTTCAGCCGCTTGCGACCGCGGCTCAGGTTGGCTCGCACGGAGAGCTGCGACATTCCGGTCCGGCGTGCGATTTCCCGCACCGGGGCATCGGCGTAGTAGAAGAGGATGACCGCCGCTCGCTGTTTGTCGGGGAGCTGCGCCAGGGCACGCAGGAGATCGATGTCGGCGGTCGTGGCGAGGTAGCCGCGATCCGGTATGCGGTCCATTGGCAACGGGCGACGATTCAGCTCACCGGCGGCGATTCGGAACGCGGCGCGCCAGACCCAGGCCTGGACGTCGTTGATCGCCGCTCCGCGCCGCAGCGCCTGGGCGAACGCTTCGGCGACCGCGTCATTGGCGAGGTCCGGATCGCCGCCGAACGCGACCAGGGCGCGCCACAGGCGATCTCCGTCCTGTCGGTAGACCGTTTCCACCGGCGTAAACCCTTCACGCGCTGCCGTCACGATCACCATCTTGGTCTTATAGGGCGGAGATATGCCAAAGAAGTGACACGCCGACCCGCGCGAAATTCAACCTTCGCCGGACCGGCCTAGACTCCGGGCATGGCGAAGGAGGCCACGGCGGCGACAAAGGCCACGGCGGCGACAAAGGCCAGTGCGGCCAAATCGGCGACCAGGACCACTGCGGCCAAGTCGGCGACCAGGACCACTCCGGCCAAGAGGGCCAGCCTTCCAAAGAAGGCCGGCAACAACCACGATCCCGGGCCGGAGCTCTCCGCCGAGCGCGGCGAGGTCCAGGCCGAGGCTGCCCGCCATCCGCTGACCGTTGAACAGGCGACGGTCCGTCTCGGTACGGCTTCATGGACCGATCCGACCATGGTCGCCCCGGGCGTCTTCTACCCAGCCGATGCCGACACCCCCGAGGAGCGGCTGCGCTTCTACGCAGACCAGTTCCCGATCGTCGAGGTGGATGCCACGTATTACGCCCTGCCCACCCGACGGCAAGGTGAGCTGTGGATGGAGCGCACTCCACCCGACTTCACGTTCGACATCAAGGCCCACGCCCTGATGACTGGGCAGCCGTCCGAAGTCAAACGCCTGCCCAAGGACATCCGCCAGGAGCTCCCCGCCGAGCTGATCGACAAGAACCGGATCTACGGCAAGGACCTGCCGCCCGAGCTGTTCGACGCGATCTGGGAAGCGTTCAGGGACGGGCTCGTCCCGCTCTACTCATCGGGCAAGCTGGGGGCGGTCTTCCTCCAGTTCCCCCGCTGGTTCTTCCCCTCGAACGAGAGCCGCGACCTGATCGTCGAGGCCAAGGAGCGCCTGGGCGAGATGGACCTGGCAGTCGAGTTCCGCAACAACACCTGGTTCAACGAGAAGAACGCCGAGCGGACGATCCACTTCCTCGAGAAGTACAAGATCCCGTTCGTGATGGTCGATGAGCCGCAGACGAAGACCGCCTTGCCGCCGATGGTCGCCGTCACCTCCCCTGAGCTGGCCGTGATCCGATTCCACGGACGACGCACGGAAACGTGGGAGGCAAGGAACATCCCGGTCGTCGAGCGCTTCCGCTACCTGTATGACGGCGAGGAGCTGGGCGAGTGGGTGCCGCGCATCCGCCAGGCCGCGGGCCAGGTGAAGAACCTCCACCTGTTGATGAACAACTGCTACGCCAACTACGGCACCACCAATGCGCGCGAGTTGGCGACCCTCCTCGCGCGAGACGCGTCCCTCGCCTGACGCACGCGCTGAACTGCCCGCGCCGAGCCGCACTCTTGGCGCTGGTTTGCCGTCAGGCGGAGATATTGGCCAAGAAAGGGCGCATTCGCATCGGGATCGGCGTATCCGGGGGCTGAATCGATCATCAGACGGGACAGACGGGCTTTCAAGGGGGCCCTCGCCGCCCTTGAAGGAGCCGTTGTTGGCCGCTACCTCCGCGTGACGCAAAAGCGGACGGCCTGTGATCCGGCGCTCCGT
Source organism: Candidatus Limnocylindria bacterium (assembly GCA_050695855.1). Classification (GTDB taxonomy): domain Bacteria; phylum Chloroflexota; class Limnocylindria; order QHBO01; family QHBO01; genus DASTEQ01. The sequence goes on along the minus strand of JBOGTA010000005.1, from coordinate 6,648 downwards.
TCGGGTCAACGTGACCGGCGCGTCTGTCCCCCAGTTCTTGACGCGATCTTCACCGTCGGCCGCGACAGTCCGGGCTGCCAGGGAGGGCAACCACCGCAAGGCACTCCGCAACGAGGTAGCACAGAACGATGTCTCAGCCACTCAAGCTCGTGGGCGGCGCGGCCGCCCTGATCACCGCCGCCCTGGTGGGCGGCACGCTTATCGGTTCAGCCTTGGCGGCTCCATCGGGGAGCGGCTCGAGCGGGTTCGACGCCCTGTTCGTGGGCGACGAGGGATCCGCAGACACCGGCGAGTACTGCCAGATCTTCCTCGACACGTTCGCCGAGGAGCTTGGCGTCTCGACCGATGAGCTGGCTCCTGCCGCCAAGGCGGCGGCCATTGCCGCGGTCAACGCCGCGGTCGAGGCCGGCGACCTGACCGAAGAGCAGGGCGCCGCCGCCATCGAACGGATCAACAACTGGGACGGCGCCGGATGCGCGTGGATCGGGTTCCACCTCCGGCACTGGGCACACCACGGCGCCCGGGTGGAGTTCATGTCTGGCGTGTTCGAGGCCGCCGCTGAGGCCCTGAGCATGGACCTCAGCGAACTTCGTGAGGCGCTGGTCGACTCGACGCTGGAAGAAATCGCCGAGGCCCAGGGCGTCGACTACGCCGATGTCGTGGCCGCAGCCCTCGCATCGGCGAAGGCTGATCTCGACGCCGCCGTCGAGGCCGGCACCATCACCCAGGCGAAGGCCGATCAGATCTATGAGCGGCTGGAGACGTGGCTCAACGAGGGCGGCATCGGGAACTGGGGCGAGCGGGACGGCCACCCGGGACCGGGACGCCCGTTCTTCGGACCGCCGAACTCGAGCGATGGCTCGCCAGACGGTTCTACGGACGGCTCCACGGAGGGAACCTCCGCCTAGGCTCGAACCGTCCTGTTGCCGAAGGGCCGCCCTGGCTGTGGGGCGGCCCTTTCGGTTGGCCGCGCCGTCAGCGCGAACGGCGATGGGTACTTCTGGGGGATTCGGTCACGCACCAGAGCCGTCCTAGGATCGGGACATGGCCGCCAGCGTGACCCGGACTGTCAGCCTGACCCCGACCCCCGAGGTGCGTTCGCAGCCCGCGACCCATGAGCTGTCCCGACTGGTGACCGCGTTGTTCCTGATCATCCCGCTGGCTGGGGCGATCCTCGAGATGGGCAGACCGTCGCTGCTGCTGACGCTGGGTGGCGTGGCGGCTCTGCACCTGGCCGGCGAGATCTTCCTCGAGCGCGTCGGGCGCCCCATCCCGGGCGACCGATCGCTTCAATTGATCCTGCTGACCTGGGTGGCGGGTCTGGCGGTTCTGGGAGCCGGTGGCTGGACCATGCCGGTGCTGGACTATCACAGCGAACTGGTTGTGGTGGTGGGCGTGGTGGCGGGGTGCTACATCGGACTCGGGACGCCGCTCCCCGTTGCCCTGCTGTGGGGCGTGGCCGCGACGGCGGCGGTGGCCATGGGGGCTTCACTGATCGGGCCGTTCACCGCGGAGGTGGGGGTCGCCGCCGCCTCGGTTGCCGCCGGGACCTCCTCGGGGGCGATCGTCCGCGAGATCCTGCAGCGCTCCACGTACCGTCGGAGGCGAACGGTGGGTCTGAGCAGCGGGGCGGGCGAACAGGGGTAGACCCCGGACCAACGCGGAGCGCACCATCCTCCGAACATGGACCGCGGATTGTCGCCTCGGGCGCTGACCCTGATCTGGCTGGCGGGGCTGGGGCTCTGCGTGGCAGCCAGCACGCTCAGCGCGTCCAACGGACGGCCGCCCGAAGTGTTCCTGCCGGTCGGCATCAGCAGCGCGGTCTACGTGACGTCCGGCTACGCCATGATCCGCCGGCGCCCCGCGAACCGGATCGGCAACCTGCTTGGCGTGATCGGCTTGTTCCAGGCGGGACAGGTGGCTCTCCGGCACCTGGTCCCCGTGACCGAGGTCACCAACGTGGCGCTGGGGCCGGTCGGGCCGGTGATCCTGTCTTACGTCCTGCTCGCCTATCCGTCCGGCATGCTGGCGGGACGGATCGAGCGTTGGGCCATCGGCGGCATCGCCCTGACCTTCGCGCTGTTGGCGGTTGCCACCGTCTTCACCGTTGACCCGGTGGCGCACCAGACCAGCCGGTGCCCGCCCTGCGTTCCAAATCCGCTGCGCATCACCGACCTCTCGGTGTTTCCGTTCATCGACGACCTGAGCTCGGTGGCGGTCGTGGCCGCCGGTCTGACGGTCTCGGTCCTGTGCCTCCGTCGCTGGTGGCTGGCGCGAGCAGGTGCTCGCCGCGTGTTGGCCCCCGTTCTCTTCGGCGGCATCGTCACGGGGTTGGGCTTCGCGGTGATCGGATTCGTGTTCGTCGCCGGGCTCGATTTCTCGCTGGGTGCCCAGGTCCTGCTGCTCCTCCAGATCCTGATCCCCATCGCCCTGGCGGTGACCTTCGTGTACGTGTACACGGCCCGCGGCGCCGTGTCGGGAGCGGTGGTGCAGCTGGGAGCGAGTCCCCGGACCGAGGCGCTGGAGGACGCCCTGCGCCGCGCGCTGGGGGATCCGGAGCTGATCGTGGCGCGGTGGTCGGCCGCGGCGGGCGCGTACCTGGACCGCGAGGGCAAGCGCGTGGACCTCGACCGGCTGGATCCGGCGCGCGGGGCGCTCCGCCTTGAACGCGACGGGCAGCCCTTGGCGGCCGTGGTCCATGACGCGACCCTGGACGTGGACGCGCAGCTGGTCGAGACCGTCGCGGATGCGGTCCGCTTCTCGGTGGAGACGACCGAGCTTCGCGACCAGCTGCGGGCGCGCGGCGGCGACGTCGCCAACCTGCCGCGGGGCGAGGTGACGTTCCTGTTCGGCGACCTCGAAGGCTCGACCGAGATGCTCTCCGCGCTGGGGGATGGCTATATCGACGTCCTGGCCGAGCTGCGACGGATCGTCCGCGAGGTGACCGACCGATTCAGCGGCCGCTTGGTGGACGCCCGAGCCGATGAATGCTTCCTCGCCTTTGCCGACGCGAGCCAGGCGATAGCCGCCGCGGGCGAGATCCAGCGCCGGTTGGGGGTCGCGGCCTGGCCGGCTGGGGCGGAACCGCGGATGCGGATCGGCCTCCATCGCGGGACGCCGGAGCTGACGGCGGACGGCTACGTGGGCATCGATGTCCACCGCGCCGCGCGGGTGATGGCCACCGCCGAAGGCGGCCAAACCGTGGCGTCCGCATCGGTGGCCACCGCGGTCGGCGACCACGTCCCGCGGGGCGTGACGTTGGTGCCGCTCGGCTACGTCAGCCTGAAGGGAATCGCCGAACCGGAGTTCCTGTACCGCATCGCTGGCGGCTGATCGCCCGCCCGAGCCCAGACCTCACATCGGTCATCATTCGGGCGTTATGTCTGGTGGGATGGTGACCTCGCGCCTCGATTGGCTGATCTTCCTGGCCCTGGGCCTGATGTGGGGCAGCAGCTACCTGTTCATCAAGATCGGCGTCGAAACGCTCCAGCCGTTCACCCTGATCGCGGTCCGGCTGGGCATCGGGCTGATCCTGCTGGTGTCGGTCGTTGCGCTAGCTCGTGAGCGTCTGCCCCGCAGCGCGCGCACATATGGCCACCTGGTCGTCATGTCGATCATCAACATCGCGCTGCCGTTCTTCCTGATCACCTCCGCCGAACAGACAGTCGATTCGGCGCTGGCCGCCATCGTTGCGGCCACGGTCCCGCTTTTCGTCCTCGTCATCGCCGCGTTCTTCCTCCGCGAGGAACCAATCACCGTCAGCAAGCTGGCCGGGCTGGCCATCGGCTTCGGCGGGGTGGTCATCATCGTCAGCCCCGGTCTCAGCGCGGCCTTCTCGGGGGCGAACCCGTACGGCGAGATCGCGCTCATCGGTTCGTCCGTCTCGTATGCGGTGGGCGCGGTGTACGCGAGGCGGAACGTCCGCGAACTGAGGCCGATGATTGCGGCGGTCTTCCAGGTGGGGTTCGCGTTCGCCATCACCACGGTTCTGGCACTGGTGCTGGAACAGCCGTTTGCGAGCGACGTGCGGCCGGACACGGTGATCTCCGTCCTGTGGCTGGGCATCCTGGGGTCGGGTCTCGCCTATCTGGCCTTCTTCCGGCTGCTCGGTCGGTGGGGGGCGACGCGGACGTCGCTGGTCGCGTACCTCCTGCCAGTGGTGGGAATCGTGTTGGGCGTCCTGGTGCTGCAGGAGCAGATGGATGCCCGCATCCTGCTCGGGACGGCGCTCGTGATCGGCGGAGTGGCGCTGGTCAACAGCCGGTTCGGGCAGCGACGCCTCTTCGGTCGCGAAGACGCGGAACCGGCGATCGCGCCGCGACCCTAGGCAGGCTCGGCCTGCGACAACGCCGTCGGCCGGTGCTGGCGCAGGTGAAACGCCAAATCGAGCGCCGTCTTGCCCACGATCAGGACCAGCAGCGACCCGACGGGCGTCCCAAGGAAGATGCTGACGACGGCGCCGACGAGGATCGTCAGGTGCATCACCACCAACCGACCGTACGGCTGGGTCATGAGCTGGGCCGGAGACAGGGCCCTGTACTCACCACGGCCGATGTAGTTGGTCCAGAACGAGACGCCATGGCTGATGCCCAGGCCGATGGCGCCAAGCGCCAGGACCCCGAAATTGGGGAAGACGAGCGGGGTTGATGTGGCGGCATCGGGCGCCACGCCGATATCGCCGACGAGGGCCGGCACGAAGATCAGGACGAACACGCCGTGGACGACCCAGAACAGGCCGTAGTGCATGGTGAAGAACCCTGCGATCTCCCATCGGTTCATCGACCGCAGTGCCCTGCCGTTCGCCATCCAGTTGGGTGCCGGGCCCGTGCCCTCGGCCCGGAAGATCTTCGGGAGGTTGATGACGCCCACCACCCCGTTCTCGACCCAGTACAGCGCCAGGATGAGGACCAGGTCCCAGCCCAGCCACAGGACGCCGCCCAGCGGGATCAGGTTGAACAGCACCAGCAGGGCGGCGGCCACGGCCGAGGAATTGACCCGATAAGCGTCGACCGCGCGCTGCAGCAGTCCCGGAGCGATCGGGTTGTCGGTCACCCGCCTCCCCACGCCAGAGGCCGTGGTCGCATCGACTCGGCGCCGTTCCAGGCGTCCCACTCTTCGACCACCAGGCCGTCGGCGTCGAACTGCAACAGCGAAATGCCGGCCAGGGTCACCGGCGCGTCGTTCTCGATCTGGGTGGCCCACCACGGGACTGCGGCGCGGTTGCCGTCCACCACCGGCTCCCCGAACCAGGCGGTGACCGTGTGCTCGGCGGCGAACGACTCGGTCACGTACTCCCGTGCCCCGTCCAGGCCGCGATACGGCTCGCGGAAGGGCTCGGTCCAGTACTCGCAATTCGGCGCATAGAGGGCCAGCACCGCCTCCACCTCGCGCTCCTCCCACGCCCGCCGCCAGGTGCTTGCCCAGCGTTGTGCCGCCTGCCGGACATCGGTCATTCGCTCGTCCTCCTAGCCGCCGATGCGGGACATGTTGCGGGGTGGGGGCCGGAAGCCGGGGTCACCGATGTGGTGCTTGAGCTCCTTGTTCCAGGCCGCCTCGCGGATGATCTCCTCGAGATCCGGGTCGGACGCGCCGGCGCGCATCGGTCCACGGAGATCGGTCTCGTCGATGCTGAACAGGCAGGTCCGCAGCGTTCCCTCGGCGGTCAGCCGGAGCCGATCGCAGGCATCGCAAAACGGCTCACTGACCGGGTTGATGAAGCCGATCTCGCCGACGCCGTCCGCAAACCGATACACCCGGCTGGTCTGGGCCGGGTCATCCATCGGTATCGGCTCCAGGGGAAGCCAACCTGACGGAACCGATTTCTCCAGGGCTGCCTTGAGCTCGGCGCCGGTCAGGACCGAGTCGGGCGACCATCGGCCGCCGCCGTCGAGGGGCATGAACTCGATGAAGCGGACGATGTAGCCGCGGGTGCGGGCCAGGTCCGCAAAAGCGCGGACCTCGCGGTCGGTGGTGTCGCGCAGCGCGACGGCGTTGACCTTGATCGGCCGGAGCTGCGGGTACGCCTCTGCCGCCCGGAGGCCGGCCAGGACCTGGGCGAGGGCGTCGCGGCGGGTGATGTCACGGAAGGTCTCGGCCACAAGCGAGTCGACGCTGACGTTGAGCCGCTGCAGCCCGGCCTCGGCCAGCGCCGCCACGTGCCGCTCCAAGAGGAACCCGTTGGTGGTGAGTGACAGGTCGCTCAGGCCGAGCGGTTCCATCGCCGCCAGGCGGGTCACGATGTCCGGCAGCTCGCGGCGGACGAGCGGCTCCCCGCCGGTGAGCCGCACGTTGGTGATCCCCAGCCGGACCAGGAGGCCCACCAGGCGCTCGATCTCGTCAGGGGTCAGCAGCTCGCCGTGCGGCAGGAACGTCATGTCCTCCGACGGCATGCAATACAGGCAGCGGAACTGGCAGGCATCCGTGACACTGACCCGGAGCGCGCGCAGCGTCCGCCCGAAACCGTCCACCAGCGGCCCCTCCCGGTGATCGTGGGCCGGGGCGCGCCGAATCGGTGCCGCGGTGATCTGGGTCAGGACCTGCGCCATGGGTACAGCGTGCCAGACCGTACTGGCGCTTGCATGACGTGGTGCTCAGGTACGCTTCGCCCATGACGAAGATCGGCTACGCGGCCATGCTCGAGCAGTTCCA
>JBOGTA010000004.1:0-5363 GCA_050695855.1 Candidatus Limnocylindria bacterium | reverse complement strand
CATCCTGCGCCTCGCGGCTGACGCCGTGCTTGGCCGCAACGCGCTCGGCGTGAATGCCCATGTGGACGTCGCAGGCACTGCACCACAGCCCGTCGTAGACGGTGGCGTCCACCAGCTCCTGGTTGCCCAGCCGATAGCCGGCCCGGGCCCCGGGCAGGAGGTAGGGCCCCAGGTTCATGTTCTCCATCCCGCCGGCCACGATCAGGTTGGCGTCGCCGGCCCGGATGGCCGCCGACCCTAGCATCACGGCCTTCAGGCCTGACCCGCAAACCTTGTTGACGGTCGTGGCGCTGACCGAGTCCGGGAGGCCGGCCTTGCGGGCCGCCTGTCGGGCGGGGGCCTGCCCGGCGCCGGCCTGGATGACATGGCCCATGAAGACCTCGTCCACGCGCTCGCCGGCGATGCCGGCGCGCTCGACCGCGGCCCGGATGGCAACCGCGCCGAGCTCGGTGGCAGGGACCGTGGACAGCCCGCCGCCGAACTTGCCGATCGGGGTGCGGGCAGCAGACAGGATGAAGGTATCGGGGGACATCGGTTCCATGCTAGCCCGAAAGCAAGTGCCCGGGCCGAATCGGCCCGGGCCGGAATCAGGCGGGCGTGCCCTCGTCCTCGAAGAGGCGGTCGATCTGGGCCGGCCAGTTCTCCTGCACGACACGCAGCTTGGTCTTCAGGGTCGGGGTCAGCTCCCCGTTCTCCTCGGAGAGGGCCCGCGGCAGGAGCGCAATGCGCCGGGGACGCTCGAAGACGGCGAACTCCTCCAGAAGGTCCCGCACGTCCCCCTCGACGAGCTGGCGGACCGCCCGCTCTTCGACCAGCTCCTCGGGCGGCATCCCGCCCATGCCGTTGGCCTCGGCCCAGGGCAGCAGCTCGTCGAAGTTCGGGGCGATGAGCGCCCCGGTGTACGGGTGGCGGTCCCCGAGAATCACCGCCTGCGCGATGTACTTGCTCGCCGACAGGGCAGCCTCCATCGGTCCCGGAGAGACGTTCTTGCCATTGGCCAGGACGATGATGTTCTTCAGGCGGTCGGTGATCTTGATGCGTCCGATGGAGTCCAGCTCCCCTATGTCCCCGGTGTGGAACCAGCCATCCGGATCAATGGCCTTGGCCGTCTCCTCCGGCTGGTTGAGGTAACCGAGCATGATCTGGGGCCCGCGGACCTGGATCTCTCCCGTCTCCGGGTCGATGCGGACTTCGGTCGCCGGCGCCGGCCGACCCACCGTTCCGAACACGAAGTCGCCGGGCCGGTTGATGCTGACCAGCGGACTCGTCTCGGACAGCCCGTATCCCTCCAGGATCAGGATGCCAAGGGCGTAGAAGAACTCGCCCACCTCCCGCGACAGCGGCGCCGAGCCGGAGACGAAGTAGCGGACCCGTCCGCCGGTCCGGGCTTTTACTTTGCGGTAGATGAGCCGATCGGCGATGGCGTGCTGGACCTTCAGCCCGATCCCCTCGCTCTTCTCCGCGAGGTGGTTCTCGTATCGCTTGCGGCCGACCCCGATCGCCCACTGGAAGATGCGGCGGCGGAGCGGCGGCGACGCCTCGACGGAGGCCAGCACCCGCCCGTACACCCGCTCGTAGAAGCGCGGGACGGCGGCCATCACCGTCGGCCGGACCTCGACCATGTTGTCTGCCAGGCGCTCGATGAGCGGCTCGGCGTACACCACCGTGGACCCGTGGGCCAGCGGGATGATCTCGCCGGTCAGCCGCTCGAAGATGTGGGACAGCGGCAGCCAGGACAGGAAGACATCGGTCTCGTAGAAGTCGACGATTTGGACCGCGGCCTCGTAGTTGTAGAGCAGGTTGCCATGGCGAATCATCGCTCCCTTCGGTTGGGCGGTCGTGCCCGAGGTGTGGATGACGGTGGCCAGGTGCTCGCGGTCAATGGCCCGCCAGTGGTCGGCCCACCCTCGGCGCTCCTCCTCGTTCGACTCACGGCTCGCCAGCTCCTCCAGGGTCATGGTCCCGGCCGGGAATTTGCCGGCCGTATCGAAGGTCACGACATGGCGCAGGGTCGGGCACTGGTCCCGAATGGACTCGATCTTGGCCGCCAGCTGGGCGTTCTCGACGAAGACCAGCACTGCGCCAACGTTGTTGATGATGAACGCAGCCTGGCCGGCCTCGGTCTGGGGATAGATCGGGCAGGACACGGCGCCCAGCGCCCAGGCGGCGATGTCGGCGGTGAGCCACTCGGGGCGGGTCCGCGACATGATGCAGATGGCGTCGCCGTCCTTGATGCCCAGCCGCTCGAGCCCCAGCGACGTCCTGGTCACCCAGTCCCAGAACTCGCCGTAGGTCTTGCTCACCCAGCCGCCGTCCTTCGGCAGCTTCCAGCGCAGGGCCTCCTTGTCCGGGATGCGCTCGACGGAGCGGTCGATCAACTCCACCACGTTGCGCGCCTTCTCCGCGTCGGGCATGAGGAGCGGCTCGACCTCATTCCACATCCGTTTCCCGCCGGCGGGAACTGGGGTGGTGGCGGTGGCGGGTGGGGCAGGCGCCGCGGTCGTCATCGGTGTGTCCTCTCCTCCGTGTCAGCCGACGCTTGGTCAGCCGATCTTATTCCCCTGCTCGTCGTACCGATAGAACCCGCGTCCCGTCTTCCGGCCGAGGTGTCCGGCGGCCACCATCTGTCGCAGGAGCGGCGCCGCCCGGAACTTCGGGTCGCCAAAACCGCGATACAGGACGTCGAGGATGCTGAGCATCACGTCGTTGCCGACGAAGTCGGACAGGGCCAACGGGCCGATGGGGTGGTTCAGGCCCAGCCGGGCCCCAGTGTCGATCGCTTCAGCGGTGCCCGTCCCGTCCATGAGCGCGAACACGGCCTCGTTGATGAGCGGCGCCAGCATGCGGTTGACGATGAAACCGGGAAAGTCGCGGCTCTCGATCACCGTCTTGCCCAGCTGGCCGGCGAATTGATGGCAGGCCGCAGCGGTTCCGTCGGCTGTATCCAGGCCGCGAATGATCTCGACGAGGCCCATGACCGGGACCGGCGAGAAGAAGTGGAGCCCAATGAACCGATCCGGCCGATCGGTGGCCGTGGCCAGGCCGGTGATGCTGATCGATGAGGTGTTGGTCGCAAAAATGGCTGCGCTGTCGGCGGCATCAGTCACGGCGGCCCACGTCTCGCGCTTGAGGGCCTCATCTTCGAACACCGCTTCGATGACGAGGTCGTGACCGCGCGCCGCCTCGACGCCCACCGCGGTCTTCACCCGGTCCAGGATGGCGTCCGCGGCCGATTGCTCCAGCTTGCCCTTCTCGACCTGGCGAGCGAGGTTGCCGGCTATTCGTTGCCGTCCCTTGACCGCCAGGTCCTCGGTCCGGTCGGCGAGGGTGACGGCCTTGCCGGCGGCGGCGCTGACCTGTGCGATGCCGTGCCCCATCAGGCCCGCGCCGAGAACGTAGACGCGGTCCAGGCTCATGTCCTGAAGCGTAGCAGCCACCGTCAGTCGAGCAGCCGGTCAGCGGCGCTGAAGGGGTCCTCGCGCCGCTCGGCCACGGCCAGCACGGAGGATGCCCAGTCCACCGACGCGGAGGCTCGCTCGTAGGCGCGCGCGGCGAGGGCCCGGCGCAGCAATTCACCGGCCCGGGACCGGATCTGCTCGGGGGTCCGCGCGGCCCGATGGCCCTCGATCGCCTCGCGCAGGGGCTCGACCCCTTCGCCGGCGGTCGCGATGGTGACCAGCACCGGCGGTGCCGCTCGGCTTACGCGGCCGCCCGCCGTGGAGAGCATCGCGCGGAGCTGTCGCGCGGCTCGGTCGGCGCCGGGGCGGTCGCCCTTGTTGACGACGATGACGTCGGCGACCTCCAGCAGCCCGGCCTTGATGGCCTGCACTTCGTCCCCCATCTCGGGAACCTCCACGACGACCGTCGTCTCGGCCAGCGACGCGATCTCCACCTCCGACTGCCCGGCGCCGACCGTCTCGACCAGGACCGGGTCGTACCCGGCCGCATCCAGGGCGGCGGCCGTCAGCCAGGTCGAGGCCGCCAGCCCGCCCAGCGCGCCGCGCGAGGCCATGGAACGGACGAAGACACCGTCATCGCCGGCGTGGTCCATCATCCGGATCCGGTCCCCCATGATCGCGCCGCCGGTCATCGGGGAGCTGGGGTCCACCGCGATGACGCCGACCTTCCGGCCACGGCTCCGCCACGAGGCGATGAGCGCGTTGACGAGGGTCGACTTGCCGCTGCCGGGGGGTCCGGTGATCCCCACCAGGTGAGCGTCATGGCCGGCCGCGAACAGGGCTCCCAACTCGGACAGCGCCAGCGCCCCGTCCTCGAGATCGGTCAGCACCCGGGCCAGCGCCCGGCGGTCCCCGGCCTGCGCGTCCTGCAGCCGCTCAGCCAGCTCAGGCACGCCGACGGGCGTGCTCCCGGAAGTAGGTCGCCACCTGGCCGATGGTCGTCCCCGGGCCGAACACCTCGGCCACCCCGGCCGCCTTGAGCTTGGCGACGTCGGCGTCCGGGATGATCCCTCCGGCCGCCACCAGGACGTCATCCATGCCCTTGGCCCGGATGAGCTCCACGATCCGGGGCAGGAGCGTCATGTGGGCGCCGGACAGGATGGATAGGCCGACCACGTCGACGTCCTCCTGCTCGGTGGCATCGGCCACCATCTCGGGGGTCTGGCGCAGGCCGGTGTAGATCACCTCGAAGCCCTCGTCGCGGAGGCCCCGGGCCAGGACCTTGGCTCCGCGGTCATGGCCGTCCAGGCCGGGCTTGGCGAGCAGGACGCGGATCGGTCGGGCGGACGCGTCGGCGGTCATCGGCCCGGCGATTCTAGTCCGGTGGCCTCAGCCGGCACGAGCCCGTCGATCGTGGCCGCCATCTGGGCGTCACGCTCGGTCAGACCGTCGGCGGCCTTGGTCGTGAGGTGGAACGTAATCCGTCGCCAGCGAATATCGATGTCGGGATGGTGATCGGCCGCCTCGGCGGCATCGGCCACCGCGTTGACCAGGGCGATGGCGTCTCGAAAGGATGGGCAGCGCACCGTCCGGACCAGGGTCTCCCCCTCGCGCTTCCAGGCCGGCAGGGTCCGCAGTGCCTCGTCGATCTCCTGGTCGGACAGCAGCGGGGCCCAGGGCATCGGTCCGGTGGTCGCCTTATCGCTCGGACGAGCGGCCGATGAAGGTCAGGAACTCGGCTCGGGTCTTGGGATCGCTGCGGAACGTGCCGAGCATGGCCGAGGTGACCATGGTGGCGCCCGGCCGGCGGACTCCGCGCATCGCGATGCACAGATGGGTGGTCTCGAGAACGACCCCCACCCCCTTCGGCTGAAGGCGGGTCATCAGAAAATCGGCGATCTGCTGCGTCATCCGCTCCTGGATCTGGAGCCGATGGGCGAACAGGTCGACCACCCGCGGGATCTT
>JBOGTA010000003.1:0-5239 GCA_050695855.1 Candidatus Limnocylindria bacterium | reverse complement strand
GGTGGACGGCCGGCCGATGCCGTGCTCCTCCAGGGCGCGGATCAGGGTCGCCTCGCTGTAGCGCGGTGGCGGCTCGGTGAAATGCTGGTCGGCCGTCAATTCGACCAGGTCGAGCGCCTCGCCGATGGCGAGCTCCGGCAGCCGCGTGGCACCCTCGTCGTCGTCCTCGTCGCGGCCCTCGATGTACACCGCCTGGTAGCCATCGAAGACCCGGCGTCGTGCGCCGGCGTGGAGCAGGTACCGGCCGGCCTCGACGTCGACGCCGACCTGATCGAACACCGCGGCCGCCATCTGGCTGGCCATGGCGCGGCGCCAGATGAGGTCGTACAGGCGGAACTGGTCCGGCTTGAGCGCGCTCTGCACCGATTCAGGAGTCCGCCCGAAGCTCGACGGCCGAATGGCCTCATGTGCCTCCTGCGCGCCACGGGTCCGGGTGCGGAACGCGTTTGGGCGCTCGGGGACCGAGGCTGCCCCATAGCGCTGCGCGATCACCTCGCGGGCTTCGGCCACGGCGCCGGCGGACATGGCCAGCGAGTCGGTGCGCATGTAGGTGATGAGGCCCTCCTGACCGCCCGGCAGGGCAATGCCCTCGTACAGGGCCTGGGCGGCGGACATCGTCCGTCGGGCCGAAAAGCCCAACTTGCGGGAGGCCTCCTGCTGCAGGGTGCTGGTCGTGAACGGGGCCGGTGGACCCTGCCGCCGCTGGCTGCGGCTGATGTCCGAGACGCGGTAGCTCGCGTCACGCAGCGAGCCAACGTGATCGTCGGCCTCCGCCTTGGAGCCGATCTGCGCCTTCTTGCCATCGATCCGGGTAAGCCCGACCCGGAACACGGTTTCATCCGTGCGCCGACGCAGGTCCGCCGCTATGGTCCAGTACTCGACTGCCGTGAAGGCCCGGATCTCCCGCTCCCGGTCGACCACCATCCGCACCGCCACGCTCTGGACGCGGCCGGCGGTCAGGCCGCGCCGGATCTTGCTGGCGACCAGCGGGCTGAGCTTGTACCCGACCAGCCGATCGATGATGCGGCGGGCCTGCTGGGCGTCGACCAGGTCCAGGTTCAGGTCGCGCGGGCTGGCGAACGCCTTTTCAATGGCTGATCGGGTGATCTCGCTGAACGTCACCCGCCGGATGCGGTCCTCGGCCAGGCCGGCGTGCTCCGCGATGTGCCACGCGATCGACTCGCCTTCGCGGTCCAGGTCGGTGGCCAGCCACACCCGGCCCGCCGAGCGGGCCGCATCGGTCAGGCGCTTCAATTCGTCCGTGCGGTCGGGCAGCGGTTCGTAGCGGGGGGCGAAGTCGTGCTCGAGGTCAACGCCGAGGCCACGCTTGGGGAGATCGCGGACATGACCGTACGAGGCGAGCACGCGGAAGCCGTCGCCGAGGTAGCGCTCGATCGTTTTGGCCTTGGCCGGCGACTCGACGATCACGAGGTCGCCACCGCTGGACCGGGGTCCCGCCATCGGTCGGCGAGTGTAGCACCGGGTGTGGGAGACCCCGGTACGACCGCCTTACCGGCCGTCTCGCGTCAGTCGGTGAAGTCCCAGACGATGATGACCTTGTTGGATCCAACGGCGATGCCGATTCCGACGCGGCGGAAATGGGTGCTCAGGATGTTGTCCTTGTGGTTCCCGCCGCCCGGATACGGCTCGGCCCAGAACTGGGCGTGGCACCAGTCCAGGGTGGCCTGCACGCCTCCTCCGTAGCCCAGGTAGCACTGGTTCTCGCCGGAGTATCCATACGAGATGCCACCGTTGGTCAGCCGTTGCTTGTAGGTCGTCCCATCCAGCGAGTTGTGGCTGAAATAGCCGTAAGCCAGCATTTCGGCGGCGTGGGCGTAGGCGACCGCTGAGATGGCGGAGTCCAGGGTCAGTGGGGCCAGCCCGTACGATGCGCGGGCCGCGTTGAGCTGGTTCAGGGCGTATACCACCATGTCGGAGCTGGCCGCCGCCGCGGGAGCTGGCGTGAAGGTTCGGGGCGCGGCACCTCCCGCGGTCGTGAACTGCCACGAGATGCCCACCGGGTTGCGGTCCGCGTCGCGGGCCCCGCCGGCCAGACGAGCGGCGTAGGTGCGGCCAGCGGCGAGCGCGGATGCGGCGGTGAAGGTCAGGGTCCGTGAATCGGCACTCCACGTGATCTGGCCCGTCACGCGCTCACCGGTCACGGTGTCCGCCAGGAGGAAGGCCGCGCCGGTCGCCACGCGGTCCATGGGCTGGCTGAAGCTGATGGTCACCGTCTGGCCGCTGATGCCCTGTGCTCCGATGGCCGGAGTGACGGTCATGGCCTGCGCGCCGGAGCGGGTCGTGAAGGAGAAGCTCGTATCGCCGCCCAGCCGGGTCCCGTCCGCGTCGCGGGCGCCGGCCACGCTGATGGCGTAGCGGACACCCGGCGTCAAGCGCTGGTCCGGGACGAACAACAGCGTCGTGCCCTGCCATCGGAACGTCCCGGCGACGGTGGGAGAAATCCGGAATGCGGCCTGCGTCCGGGCGTGGTCCATTGCGGCACTGAACGTCAAGCGGATCGTCGAGTCGGCGCTCGTGTCGGCCGCCACGTCGTCGGTCGCCGCACTGAGCGCCATTTCCGGATAGCCGGTGGAGGCCATGACCTCCTGCACCGCGATGGGGGTATCACCCCTCGGCGTCCCTGTCACGCCGGCAACGCCGAGGCTCACCACCCACGGGGCGGTCTGGGTCGTGAAGGACGCCCACCAAGCGTCGGCAAGGGCGCCGCCATCGGCCAGGGCGGTGCCGGCGGGGACGGATACGAGGTAGCGCTCATCCGCGGCCCAACCGGCGTTGGGCACCAGGGTCAGGGCGGTGGAGTCGGCGCTCCACACCAGGGTCACATCGGTCGCCGGCGCGAGTCTTAACCCGGCCTGGACGGCGTCTCGGTCCATGGCGCCCGGAAACTCGATGACCACCTCGTGGGTGCTCGCGACGCCGACGCCGATATTGGCGGGCAGGATCGGTCCATCGCGAGGGACGTCGCGGAGCCCGGCCTGGATGAGCTGGGCGTTCGGTATGGCGAGGCCCACCGCAACCGCGAGCGCCGTGGCGGCGATGACGAGATGGGTTATGGCCCGGTGTCGACGCAGTGGTACAGCCACCACGGCAAACCGGCGGAAGTCCCCCGCGACGCGTGTCGACGGAGAGGTCAATAGACAATCGCTCCTGCGGACCGGCGGGTCCGCCTTGTGGACGGCCCGGGGGTCGTAGGACCGCGGGAGTATAGCCCGGGGCCTCGGTCAAGCGCGAGCGACGGCCTGGTGCGTCCTGTCACCGGGCCGGCGCCCCCACCCGCTGCGCCGGGCGGCCAGGGTGGGATGAAAGGTCGCCCCCGCGTAGGCGGTCACGAGCCCGCGCGCCTCGAGCATGGTGAGGGTGGCTGCCAGGGCCGAGGTCGATAACCGCGTTCCGTCGACCAGCTCCTCGATCGATGCGGCACGGCGCAGGACGGCCGCCAGGACCAGGCCCTCGGCTTCGGACAAGGACCGGACGCTGATCGGGAACCGCCCTCGGCGGAGACCCACCATGTGGAGCAGGGCGGCCGGGGAGGTGACCAACGTGGCGAGGTGATCGGCGATGAGGCGGTTCGTGCCGCGCGAGGTTGCCGCGTCCATCGGACCGGGAACCGCGAACAGCTCGCGCCCGAGGGCGATGGCGGCATCGGCGGTGAGCAGGGCGCCCGATCGATCCGGTGCCTCGACCACGACCACGGCCTCGGCGAGGCCGGCGATGATCCGATTGCGGCGCGCGAAGTCGGGCTTGCCGATTCGGCGGCCGGGCGGCAGCTCGGTGAGCAACGCGCCCCCGGCGGCCAACAGCCGCATCGCCAGCTCGTGGTGGACCGGCGGGTAGATGGCATCGATGGGCGACGGCAGGACGGCCACGCTGCGCCCGCCGGCCATAACCGCGGCGCGGTGGGCGATCGCATCGATCCCGATCGCGAGACCCGAGATGACGGTCATCCCCGCTCGGGCCAGCTCATCGCCGATCTCCTCAGCCGCCGACCGCCCGTAGCCGCTTGGACGCCGGGTGCCGACCACCGCGACTCCCGGGGTCTGCCACGCGGCGGGGTCGCCGGCAGCCCACAAGACCGGCGGCCGCGGGTCGAGATGCGCCAACGAGGGCGGGTACCGCGCGTCGAGCGCGGTGAGGGCCACCGCGCCATGGCGCCGACCGTGGGCGACGAGCTCGGACGCGAGTCGCCGCACGCCCCGCGTCCGGATGACGCGCAGCTGTTGGAGGGCAGCGACCCGCGTCTCGGCCGGCAGCTCGTCAACGGCCTGATCAATGGCGCGCTCCTGCCACGCGGCGCGCAACGTTCCCGACGTGGACAGCAGGCGGGCCACGGCCGCCGGGCCAAGGCCGGGCACCTGGGACAGCGCGATCCAGTACGGTCGTTCCGCGTCCGGATCGAGACGGTCCAGGCGCAGACCGGCCCACCCCGGAGATCGTCGCTGCGCCCGGCTGATCACGCCATCACCGGCGGGCGATAGCGCAGCGCTTCCTCGAGATGCCCGGCCTGAACGGCCGGCTCGCCCTCCAGGTCCGCAATGGTGCGCGCCAGCCATGCGGCGCGGTGGACGCGGCGAGGCGACAGGCGCAGTCCCCGGGCCAACGCCATCAACGAGCGGATGGCCTCCGGTCCAAAGCCATGCTCGGGAGTGAGAGCCTCCGGCCCCAGCGCCGCATTGGGCCCGCCCTGGCGGGAGCGTTGGCGCGCCCAGCCTGCCGCGACGCGCTCCGCCACTACGGCGCTGGGTTCGGTGTCGGCATCGGCCACCAGTCGGCGCGGCTCGTCGAGGATGACCCACAGATCAATTCGGTCGCGGAGTGGCCCTGAGAGCCGGCGGACGTACCGCTGGACGGCCGATGGATCGCAGTCGCATGCCCGAGAGCGGGATCCGAGCCAGCCGCAGGGGCAGGGATTGAAGGCGACCAGCAGCATGAAGCGTGCCGGCAGGCGCAGCGATCCCTCGACGCGGGCGATGGTGACCTCCCCCGCCTCGATGGGCTGGCGGAGCGCATCCAGGGCGTCGGGCCGAAACTGCAGCAGCTCGTCGAGGACCAGCGCTCCCCGGTGAGCGAGGCTCGCTTCGCCGGGCCGAATTCGCTCCCCGCCGCCGACCAGCGCCTGGACCGAGAGGGTGTGGTGGGGCGACCTGACCGGGCGCACGCGGGTCAGCGGCCGACCACGGTCCGCCAGCCCGGCGACCGAGTAAATGCGACTGACCTCGAC
>JBOGTA010000002.1:0-5371 GCA_050695855.1 Candidatus Limnocylindria bacterium | reverse complement strand
GTTCGGTGCGTAATAGGTGGCGAAGAAGCGGCTGACATCATCCAGGGACGCGGCCGACAGGTCCTCCATGGAGCCGATGGTCGAGTGGTGGTAGGGGTGGCCCTCCGGCCACAGCAGGGCCTGCATCTTCTCCTCGGCGGTGCCGTAGGGCTGGTTGTCAACCGACAGACGACGCTCGTTCTTGACCACATCGCGCTGGTTGTCGAGCTTCTCCTGGGTCATGGCGGGCAGGAGGCTCGCCATCCGGTCCGATTCGAGCCAGAGGGCCAGCTCCAGCTCGTGACTGGGGAGCGTCTCGAAATAGTTGGTCCTATCGGTCCACGTCGAGGCGTTCAGGGTGCCGCCCACGCCATTCACCATGGCGAAGTGCTCGCCCTTGCCGACATTGGCCGAGCCCTGGAACATCATGTGCTCGAACAGGTGGGCGAATCCGGTCCTTCCGCGCTGCTCGTGCCGGCTGCCCACCTCGTACCACAGGTTGACGCCGACGATGGGCGTCCGCCCATCCGGGGACAGGATCACCCGGAGGCCGTTGTCCAGCCGGTGCCGCTCGATGGGAACGTGGGCCATGGCGGTGCCTCGCGAGCCTGGGAGGCGAGCGCGACGGGCCCGCGGGAGCCCGTTGCGGCGCCATGATTGAGGTTTGGTGAGCGCCCAGGGATTCGAACCCTGAACCTAGTGATTAAGAGTCACTTGCTCTGCCGTTGAGCTAGGCGCCCGGCCGATGATGCCCGACCCGGCCGGGGGCATGCAACTACTGGGGAGGGGGCCCCGGGCCGCCGCCCGGCTCGGGCGCGTCCCCGTAGTGCTGGTCCACGAACTGGTCCATCAGGTCGGTGTCGACCTCGTCGAGATATAGCAGCCATGTCCAGGCCGTGATGGCCATGGGGTGTCCGAAATCGGCCCCGGCCCATGGGGCAACGATGACCTTGTAACGCTCGGTGGCGTTCCAGGAGCGGACGTACTGCTCGAGCTCGACGATCTGATCGGCGGTGACCTGAGCGGCCTGGTACCAGATCACGATTCCGCCGTGCTCCAGGTTGTGAATGATCGGCTCCTGCGGCTGCCTGGACTCATAGACCCCCCAGTTCAGGGGCGTATCCCAGTGCGGGCCCGAGGCGGCGGGTGTCGAGGAGTACGGGCCCCCTGCAGAGCCGGTCGCAATGTGCGTTCGGCCGTCCATCGCTTGCGGCTCGCCGATCGTGTCGCCGGCGGCTGGCGAGAGAAGGGCAAAGAGCAGGATCGCCGACAGGCCGGCGACGATCAGGAGGCCGATGCCGACGATGGCCATGGTCGTCCCGCTCAGCCGGCTGCCGCCTTCCGCCGACAGGCGACGACCGAGGGCGGCCTCGCTGGCGCGAGTCCGTCGCTGGGGTGAGGACGTTCGGCGGCGACTCATACGGCGGGTCAGGATAGCCGAGCCCGGACCATTGGTCCGGGAAGGTGGTTGCGAAGGCGTTGATAGAATCGGCGGGCCGTGGCCGCCCCGACGCCTGACCCGAGCAGCATCCGAGGCCTCCTCCGCCTGCTCATCGAGCAGGTGTCCGAGCTGGCCCGCGTGTACGTGGCCGCCGCGCGCCAGGAAGTCGGCGAGGGACTGAACCACCTGAAGGTGGGCAGCCTGCTGGTGGGGATTGCGCTGGCCTTTCTGGCGGTCGGGGCGATGGTCCTCGTCCTGTTGCTGGTGTCCGCCATCAGTGCTGCCAGCGGGCTCCCCTTGTGGGTCGTGGCGCTGATCGTGCTGACGCTCGTCCTGATCGTGGCGGGCGTGTTGCTGTGGCTCGCGTACCGACGGTTCCGGCGTGCCAGACTGATGCCGGAGAAAACGATCGCCGCGGCCAGAGAGGATCTCGAGTGGGCGCAACACTGGACGAAACGCGGATAGAGCTCGCGGCGCGGCGAGCTGAGCTGCGTGCCACCGCCGATCGGCTGGAGGCAAAGGCCCGCCGCGCGCTCGACCTCAAGACCATGGTGCGCGAGAACCCGGTCAAGGTCGCAGGCGTGGCGGCAGGGATCGGGTTCCTCCTCGTCGGAGGGCCACGTCACACCCTCCGCGCCATCCGTCGTGCCGTCCGCGGAACCAAGGACGGCGAGCGGGCATACGCCGCGCTGCCCGCCTCACTCCGCGCCCTGGTTGACGCGTCGGTCGCGGGCGGGGGACAGGACCGTGAAGAAGCTCGTCGCCAGCTGGCGTTGGCCTTCGCTGCCTGGCGCGAGGACCCAAAGAACCGGAAGCGCGGGGCGCGCCTGGCGAGCGAAACCCTTACGCCGCCGGGGCCCGAGCGCGCCTTCTGGTCGGTCGTCGAGCTCGCGGCCACGACCGGTGTGGCGATCGTCGCGCGCCAGGTCGTGGCGCGGTGGTTGGCCGGGGAGCTACGCCACCCGCGCGGGCCTGCGTCGCATCCACCGGCTGCCGGAACCAGCGGCAAGGCGACCGTGACGACAGATCGCTACGCCGGCTGGTCCGGCCAGCGGGCCACGCCCGCCGGCCCGGCCAAGGAACCGGCGACGCCGGCCAGTGGACGGTCACAGCCTGGCAGGGAGTCGCCCTGACCGGTCCGCGCCGACGCGCACGGGCAGTTTGCTAGACTCCGCGAGCCGCCGAGCACCCTCATCCGGGCGAGTGGCGGAACGGCAGACGCGCCAGCTTTAGGAGCTGGTGTCGCAAGACGTGCGAGTTCGAATCTCGCCTCGCCCACCACCCGCCAGAAGGTCATCCTGCCTGTGACACCGCTCGCATGATCACGGTTTCCACGCGCCCCGAACCCGGCTCTCGGGTGCGGCTCGAGATCGAGGTCCCCCCCGACGAGGTCTCGCGCCACTTCGAGACGGCGTACCGTCATCTGGCAGCGCGGACCCGCGTGCCGGGGTTTCGACCCGGCAAGGCGCCCCGTAACGTGATCGAGCGCTACGTGGGCCACGATGCCGTAGTGGCCGAAGCCGTCGAGCACCTCGTCGGCGAGGGCTACGACGCCGCAATCGACCAGACCGATCTGATCCCCATTGACCAGCCGGATGTGGAAATCGACTCCGCCACCATCCGCGATGGCGGCCCGGCGAAGTTTGCGGCGGTCGTGGCGGTCCGTCCCACCGTGACACCGGGGCAGTACACGGATTATCCATTTGGCTTGGAAGTGCCGCCGGTCAGCGACGCTGACGTAGGTGCCGTGCTGTCTGAGCTCCGTGACCAGCAGGCGACCCTCAAACCGGTCGACGACCGAGGCGCCGTAACAGGGGATCTGGTCGCGGTGTCCTTCCGCGGCACGATCGACGGCGAGCCCTTTGACGGAGGGACCGCGGAGCGGCTGCCGCTGATTCTGGGCGAGGAGCGGATGATCCCTGGCTGGGAAGACCAGCTGGTCGGTCAGCGAATCGACGAAACGCGGGAGTTCGACCTTACCTTTCCGGCCGACTATCGGGTCGAGACCCTCGCCGGTCGCGAAGCGCACTTCAGCGTCACCCTGATCGACCTCCGCGAGCGGATTCTCCCCGAGCTCGACGACGGATTCGCCGCATCGGTCACCGAGGGCCAGACGCTGGACCTGCTGCGGGCCGAGATCCGCGATGCGCTCGAGCGACGCGCCGAAGCCGAAGCCCGGCACCAGCTCGGGGACCGGATCATCGAGTTCGCCACCGCCAATGCCACCGTCGAGCTGCCCGAGGTCATGATCGCCAACGAGGTCGAGATCATGCGGGACGAGCTGCGTGCTCGCCTTGCCGAACAACGGATCGGGATCGACCAGTACCTCGAGCTGGCCCGCCAGACGCCCGAGGAGCTGATGGCCGAGCTACGGGAGCCCGCCAGCCGGCGGGTGAAGACCCTCCTCGTCCTGTCGGCCATCGCGGAGAAGGAAGGCATCGACGCCTCCGATGCCGAGATCGAGTCCGAGGTCGAGTCACAGCTGGCCCGATATCCCGACGAGCCGCGGCTGCGCGAGTACCTCGGCTCGCGGCGCGGTCGGTCCTACCTGCGGATGACGCTGCGGAACCGTAAACTCGTGGACAGCCTGATCAACCGGGCCGCGCCCCCCGCGGCCCAGGAAGAAGCGCCAACCGAACCCAGCGCGGAGTAAAGACACGATGCTCGTCCCGATGGTCATCGAGAGCAGCGCCCGCGGAGAGCGGGCCTTCGACATCTACTCGCGCCTGCTCAAGGAGCGGATCATCTTCCTGGGCGAGCCGATCGAGGACCACGTCGCCAACCTGGTGATCGCCCAGCTCCTGTTCCTCGAGAGCGAGGACCAGGACAAGGACATCTCGCTCTACATCAACTCTCCGGGTGGGATCGTGACCAGCGGGATGGCGATCTACGACACGATGCAGTACCTCAAGGCGCCGGTCAGCACCATCTGCATCGGTCAGGCGGCCAGCATGGGAGCCGTCCTCTTGGCGGCCGGGACCAAGGGCAAGCGATACGCGCTGCCGAACTCGCGGGTCATGATCCACCAGGGTTCGGGCGGCTTTCGCGGCAACACGCCGGACATCGAGATCCAGTTCCGCGAGGTGCTGCACCTGACGGATCGGCTGATGCGCATCCTGGCCGAGCACACCGGCCAGGAATTCGAGAAGGTCAAGAAGGACGCGGATCGCGACTACTTCATGAGCGCCGAGGAAGCCAAGGCGTATGGCGTCATCGATGCGGTCTTCGAGCCCACCGGCGAGTCGCTGATCAGCATGAAGCAGGCAGCCGGGGGGACGGTGCCCAGCGCCAAGGAAACGACGACGGCGTCGGAGGCCAAGCCCAAGAAGTAGCTCCGCGCCGACCCTGCGGCCCAGGACCCCTGGCCGATAGCGGAGCGTGGATGGGGCCGTGCTATCCTCGGCCGGCGATGACCACCAAGACGAAGGCTCCGTATCGCTGCTCGTTCTGTGGCAAGAGCCAGGAGCAGGTCCGCAAGCTCATTGCCGGCCAGGGCGTCTACATCTGCGATGAGTGCATCAACCTGTGCCAGGAGATCATCGACGAGGAGATGGCCGAGGCGCCGCGCGCCAGCCGCACGCCACCGCCCCCGCTCCCCAGCCCGCGCAAGATCAAGGAAGCGCTGGACCAGTACGTCATCAGCCAGGACGCGGCCAAGAAGGTCCTGTCGGTGGCGGTTTACAACCACTACAAGCGGGTCAACGCCGGGTCGGCGGTGGATGACGTGGAGCTGGGCAAGAGCAACGTCCTGCTGGTTGGGCCCACCGGGTCGGGCAAGACCCTCCTGGCGCAGACTCTGGCCCGAGTCCTGGACGTCCCGTTCTGCATCGCGGACGCCACCAGCCTGACCGAGGCCGGCTATGTCGGGGAGGACGTCGAGAACGTCGTGCTGAAACTGCTCCAAACCTCAGACTTCGACGTCAAGCGGGCGGAAACCGGGATTATCTACAT
>JBOGTA010000001.1:0-9937 GCA_050695855.1 Candidatus Limnocylindria bacterium | reverse complement strand
GTCCTGTTCCTACTTAATACCTTGGTCGACATGACGTTGACCCCTAGCGCAGGGGAGCCCGAGTTGTCCCCCGCTAGGGCCGGCGCAGCCAAGCGAATGCTTTACCAGTCCGCTCTTTCGTTTGTTTCGGAGCTTCTGAAGAAGGTTTTCAATCACTACACGATGGTGGACGAACTAGGCCTCACACGCCTTACGGATCTCCAGAAAAGCGAGATCCAGAAGGCAATCGCTCGCATCGCCAACCATCCGGTGTGGAGTGAACCGTACAGTCGGGATGGCGGAATGGAAGCGGTGAAAAACGCGCTGGAACGAAATCAGGAGGCGAAGCAGGCGTTCGAGACAGTAGGTCTTGATCTGGCCTACGCCGTGGTTGGGGACGATTCTGGGGCCTTCAAAGCGTATTGGCGGCGTGACTAAGCGGCTTGCCCGAGCATCGACAGTTGGTGCTCCGCATTCATCGGTCGATTGACAGGCCAATCCCCTATAGCTGGTGGCGGTCAGCCTTCTCATCGGTCCTACTATCGATCCGGCATGCGGACCGAGTTCGTCGAGGCGAATGGGATCCGGTTCCACGCCGAGGTTGATGGCGAGGGGCCGCTAGTCCTCCTCCTCCATGGCTTTCCGCAGTTCTCGTACATGTGGCGGCACGTCCTGCCGGCGCTCGCGGAGCGCGGGTATCGGGCAGTCGCGCCGGATACGCGCGGTATCGGCGAGACCGGGCGGCCGAGCCGGATCGCCGATTATCGGCTCCAGATCCTGGGCGATGACGTCGCTGCCCTGATCGAGGCCCTCGGCGAGCGCAAGGCGCACCTCATCGGCCATGACTGGGGCGGCCTCATCGCCTGGGAGACCGCGCTCGCCCACCCGGAGGTGGTGGATCGGCTCATCACCGTGAACGGGCCGCCGGCGCACATCGCGCCGCGCGGATGGCGGGCTCGCCTCCGGCAGCTGGCGCGCAGCTGGTACGCGTTCTACTTCGCCCTCCCCTGGTCACCCGAGCGCTTCCTCACCCGCCGCCATGCCGCGATCATGCCCCGCCTCGTCGAGGGTGGGCGCTTCTCGCCCGAGGAGATCGCCGTCTAACGCGATGCGATATGCCGGCAACCTGAGCAAGGACCTGGATGCGGAGACCTGGCGGAGTATCCTCAGACAGGCCAACATCGACCCGAAGGAGCGGTGATGCGATACGCCGTCGTCATCGAGAAGACGGGCAATGGGTACGCCGCCTATGTGCCCGACCTGCCCGGGTGCATCGCTGCCGCGGACACGCGCGCCGAGACCGAGGCGCTGATTGCATCGGCCATCCAGGCTCATCTGGAGTTGATGCGCGAAAGCGGGGATCCGATTCCGAGGCCCACGTCGTGGGCTCACCAGGTGGGGGTCACCTAGGCCCAACGAGTCCGACCGCTTTCGGCCATCAGAGTAGGTAATTGCGCCGGCGCGCGGGGTCGACCACACTCCGGCGCATGGAGCCCTCGGAGGAGATTCGCCGGGTCGTGCATCGGTGGCTCGTCGCGGCCAGGGACGGGGACGCCGATGGCTATGCCGCGAGAATCTCTGAGCACCCGGGCATGCTCGGGATCGGAACCGACGATGAGGAATGGTTCCATGCCGCGGACATCCCAGTCTGGCGGCGTCAGGTCGAAGAGACCGGAGGCTTCCCCATCGCCTGGGACGAGATCGAGGCCTGGGAGGAAGGGACCGTCGGCTGGGCGGCGAGCAAGATGACCATCCGGCCAATCAGTGGATCCGGAGCCCATTCCCTGCTCCGCGGGTCGTACATCCTCCACCTCGAACGCGGCGAGTGGAAGATCGTGCAGGCCCACTGGTCGCTGGGCATCCCGAATGTCGATGTGCTCGGCGTGGAGCTGCCCACCAGCCTCGACCAGATCGAGCAGGCCATCCAGCAGGAGCGGCCCGACCTGTCCGAGACGACCGCCTCCGATGGGACGGTGACCCTCGTCTTCACCGACATCGTGGATTCGACCGTGCTGACCGCGCGGCTCGGTGACCGGGCTTGGATGGAGACCGTCCGCCGCCACCACGAGGTGATCCGCGAGACGGTGGAGAGCCACGGCGGCCGGGTCGTGGAGACCCAGGGTGACGGCTCGCTGCTGGCGTTTGCGAGCGCGCGTCGGGCGGTGTCGTGCGCGAAGGACATCCAGGCGGCCATCAGTCTCGCCTTCGCCGATGCCTCACCGCCGATCCGGGTGAGGATTGGCATTCACACCGGCGACGTCCTGCAGGAGGCCGATCGCTTCTTCGGGACGACGGTGAACTACGCCGCACGCGTCGCGAGCCATGCGCTCGGCGGTGAGGTGATCGTCTCGAGCCTCGTCCACGATCTCGTCGGCGATTCGGGAGTCACGTTCCTCGAGAGCCGCGACGTCGAGCTGAAGGGGCTCGAGGGCACCCATCGGCTGTTCGCGGTCGCCGTCGCCTAGCCGGTGCGCTCCGCCATGGCTGACGCCTGCCGTCGCAGCTCCCCCAGGTACTCCGCCGCGCCGCGCCACCGCGGCCAGGTGGGCTCTTCCTGGTAGATCCGAGCCAGGCCTTGACCGTGAGCGGACGGAGGACGACCATCAGCCCTTAAGGTGAGAGGGTCCGTCCCCCTTCTCGTTGCGGTTGCGCTGGTCGCGTGTTCATCGCCGACGCCCGCGGCACCGTCGGAGTCGCCGATCTCATCCGAAGAAGACGCCGAAGCCACCGCATCGGCCTCGCCGTCATCGGCAAGCGGCTCCAGGAACTTCCTGAGCTACCTCATCACGGGCGATTACCGCGCCGAGGGGATGCTGGTGTTCGTGCCCGAAGAAACGCACGGCAGCGCCTCGGACGACACGGTCTACCTCTCGTTCTTCGACGGCACCGCTGTGGCGTCCGTCTCGCTTTGGGCCGACGGGAACGGTGTCAGCCTGGGCATCGGTGAGGACCTCGTCTTCAGGTACTTCGACCCGTTCTACGGCGACGAGTACTCCTTCATCGTCGTCGGCGAGGACTGTGCGTTCGACTTCACGCGCAACGACGCCTCCGGAGTCACCGCCACGTTTGATTGCCGACAGCCGGTGGCCGTCACCACGGACGGCCAGGTGACGGTGACTCTCTCCGGGTCTATGGACGCGGACCTCTACCAGCCGCCGTGGCCCCTGGTCCCGGGCGTCAGCGAATTCGGGGACGGCGTGTACGAGGTCGGGGTGGACATCGAGCCGGGCACGTACCGAATCCGGGAGCCGGCCGAGGATTGCTACTGGAAGCGGGTGAGTGGGTTCGGGGGATCGCACCTCGACATCATCGATGGCCACCGGGGCGCCGGATTTGCCACGGTCACCATTCAGGACACCGATCCTGGATTCGAATCGGAAGGCTGCGGCCAGTGGTCCGGGGACCTCTCGGCCGTGATCGATCCGGAGGGCCCGATATCCGACGATGGCGTGTTCATCGTCGGCACCGACGTCGCACCGGGCACCTGGACCAGCACCGCCAGCTCCGATGCGGACGTCAGATGCTTTGTCGAACTGCTGATCGGGTTCGGTGGCAACGAGCTGGAGGTGAGTTTCCGCGACTTCACGGAGAGCGGCGGGATGACTGTCACCATTGAGGAGACGGATCACGGCTTCTCGACTGAAGGCTGCGGTACCTGGACGAGGGCAAACTGAGCACCAGGCGGTGGTGACACCATCCAGCGGCGGGGAAGCTTGCCCATCGGCCACCACGGTCAACAGGCCAAACACCACCCCCGCGACGAAGACGATGATGCTGATCGGGCCGAGGCGGGCCTGCTCCAGGATGCGATGAATCGTTGCCAGCCCGCGAACGTCACGTCGTGAGATCGCGAAAGCAAAGAGAAACTCCGCGCCGATCTCCATCGTGACCACGGCGAACATCGACAAGATGTGTAGCGCCTGAAGACGAGCATGCCGGTCCTCCCTTCGGGGGCACCGCTGCACTCGGATGCGCCGCTGTCGGGATGAGCCTACCCCTGGCGTCCAGCGAGCCGAGGGCCTAGGTCCCCTGCGCCGCGGCCACGATGCGATCCAGCTCACGGGCGTGGGCGCCGCGCCAGTAATCCTTCCCGCAATCGGGGCACGTCCAGAACCGGTCGATGTACTGACGGGTCAACGGCGGCAGCCGATGGGCAATGGCCTCCTTGACCACCGGCTCCAGCACCCCGTTGCAGGCCACGCACCTCGAGTACGGCTGCAGCCGCGCACCCAGCTGGAAGCGGGCGATGACGTCCAGGACCTGCCGGCGAGGGTCGTCGGAGGGGACGAAGTGGCCGTGGGTGATGGACCGATGCTTGAGGAGGGCAACATCGCGGGTGAGCAGGATGCGGCCCTCGGTGGTCGCCACCCGGATGAGCTCGCGGTCGGGCGGGTTGGGCGCGTACGCCGTGTCGAATCCGAGCAGGCGCAGATAGCGGGCCAGGGTGCCCAGGTGCCCATCCAGGACGAATCGGACCTGCCGCATCGGTTCGGGCCGCACCCGGACCACGGATGCCACGTCGAACGACTCGAACACCGGGTAGACGCTGATCCGGTCGCCGTCCTGCACCTGGTACGAGAAATCGACCGATTCCCCGCCGACCAGGATGAGCTCGAGCTCGGTGTGCGGCACCCCGTGGGACTCGATCACGTCCTTCACGCTGCCCGGTACCCGAAAGGTGTGAACCACGGTCCCCGACCGATTGTCAGCGCCGAGGAAGTCCTTCAGCTCGGCGTAGAACCGGACGACCGCACGCATGAAATCATCCACGCGGGCGCTGACACGTGTCGCCCACGACCGTCATGCCCCCAACCTTATCCACGGCTGGCGCCAGATCGAACCGCACGCGCGTCTTCCTCCTCAGGTGTGCCTCAACTAGGATGGCGCGGATTCACCCCGGGGCCGATTCCATGCGCTACTGGATCGGAATCACTGATTACGACTGGTACCGATATCTGTCGTCGCGAGATGACCTTGATGAGGTCAACTTCTGGCAGCCGAGCGCAGGGCGAGCGCCCGTCACCCTGGAAACGGGAGCCCCCTTCCTCTTCAAACTCCATGCGGCGCAGGGGGGGTTCATTTTGGCGGCGGCTTCGTGGCTCGGTACTCGAAGGTGCCGATCTATCTGGTATGGGAGGCATTCGGAGGAAAGAACGGGGCCGCGACCGAGTCGGAGATGGTCGCCAGAATCCAGCGTTACCGAGGTGAGCGGATCGAGGTGGCACACGATGAGATCGGCTGCACGATTCTGACCGGCCCGACCTTCCTGGCAAGGGATCAATGGATCCCGCCTCCAGAAGACTGGGCGCCGAATATCGTGCAGGGGAAGACGTATTCGGATGAGACACCCATCGGGGCCCGCGTGTGGGGAGCATTCCAGGCGGCGACGTCAGGCTCCGCCCCAGATGCGGTCGCCGATGTCCGGGCCAGGTTCGGAGCACCAGGCCTCATCGCACGTCGGCTCGGCCAAGGCGAGTTCCGGATTGCAGTGACCGATGCGTATCACCGGCGATGTGCCATTACGTCGGAGCGAACGTTGCCCGCCCTCGACGCCGCGCACATCAGGCCTTACAGCCTGCACGGGGAGCACCGCGTCGACAACGGCCTTCTCCTAAGGAAGGACCTCCACGCTCTGTTCGACGCCGGCTATGTCACAGTGCGGCCGGACCTGCGCGTCCTCGTGAGCCGGCGTATCCGCGAGGACTATGAGAACGGCCGTGACTACTACGCGATGGCGGGACGGATGCTTCAGGTACCCGATGACCCCAGGTATCAGCCCAACGCGACTTTCCTCGATTGGCACTCGAGCGAGCGGTTTCTCGGCTGATGGACGAACGGGACGGTCGTGTTCGCATCGCAGCCTTCGAGTGGCTGCGTGCCCAGGTGGATCTTTACGGTGAGGTCTTACCACGATCAGCCCTCGCGGATGGCTTCACGTTCGAGGGGAATCGCGTCCCGTTAGTAGGTCCTCAGGGGATCTTCAAGCCGAAGGTGCTTACCCACGTGCCCTTGTCGATTACGACTGCACCACAAGGACCATATGAGGACCGATTCAGCGAAGGGCTCCTGTGGTACGCCTACAGAGGAACCGACCCCGAACACCCGGACAACCGGAGCCTCCGAGAGGCGATGAGGCTCCAGCTTCCACTGGTCTATCTCTACGGTGTCCGTCCAGGGCGCTATCTGCCGGTCTGGCCTGTCTACATCGTTTCGGATCGTCCAGACAAGTTGTTCTTTGAGGTTGCTGTGGACGACCAGCCTGGGCCGTTCGCCACCGAATCGACGCATTCGATTCGCGAGGACCGCGCCGCCATTCGGAGGCAGTACGTAACACTGCTGGTGAAGCAGCGACTCCATCAGCAGGCCTTCAGAGAACGGGTCCTCGAAGCCTATCGAGTCCAGTGCGCGCTCTGTCGGCTCCGTCATCAGGAACTGCTCGACGCTGCGCACATCACCCCAGATGCGGCGCCCGAGGGCGAACCGGCCGTATCGAATGGAATGTCGCTATGCAAACTCCACCACGCGGCGTTCGACCGCTACTTCCTCACGGTTCGGCCGGACTACCGGATTGAAGTTCGGCGGTCGATTCTTGAGGAACAGGATGGACCGATGCTCGTCCACGGCCTCAAGGCCCTACATCTTCAGAACATCCTTCTCCCGCGTCATCCGCAACAGCAGCCAGACCGACGCCGCCTCGAAGAGCGCTATGAAGTCTTCCTGCAGGCCCAGTAGCCGGTCCCGGCACAGCTCCGAACACCATTCCGGCCGATGGGAACCGTCGAAGCGAACGGGATGCGGTTCCACGTCGAGGTCGACGGCAAGGGACCGCTCGTCCTACCCCTTCACGGCTTTCCTCAGTTTTCATATCAATGGAGGCATATCGCGCCGGCGCTCGCGGAGCGGGGGTATAGGCTGTCGCTGCGGACATGCGCGGCATCGGCGAGACCAGCCGGCCGACGCGGATCGCCGACTATCGGCTCCGCATCCTCGGCGATGACGTCGCCGCCCTGATCGATGCCCTCGGCGCGCGGAACGCGCACCTCATCGGCCATGGCTGGCGCGGCCTCATCGCCTGGGAGACCGCGTTCGCCCATCCCGAGGTGGTGGATCGGCTCATCACTAGAGCCGCGTGGGAAGTGTGCCGCCTTGGCTAGGTGACGGGCGACCCCAGCGCGGTGAGGCGCTCGCGGGCAAGGGCGGCGAGGACCGGGAAGCCGCGCTGCTCGTAGAGCTCGAGCATCTCCCGGCGGACGACCGCCTCCTCCCGTGGCTGGTTCGTCGCGGCGAAGGCCTCGGCCAGCGCAACCCGGGCCATGGCGCGAATGTCGGTGGCATCGGTGCGGTCCACCAGCTCGACCCCCTCGCGGGCAGCCCGCAGGGCGGCCTCGCCATCGCCTGCCGCGGCCAGGACCCGCGCTCGACCGGCGGGGACGAGGATGTAGTTGATGAGGTCCTGCGGGCCGGACGTCTCGAGGCTCAGGTCGAGGTATGGCGTGGCCTCGGCATGCCGGCCAAGCGAGCAGAGCGCGTGCGCGAGCAGTGCGGCCTGTGTCGACAGGGCCCCGCGCTCGCCCATTTCCTGAAAACTCTGGATCGATCCGCGGAGGACGGCCTCGGCGGCCGCAAACTCGGCAGCGGCCAGCTCCCCCAGCGAGCGAGCGGTCGTCCACAGGGTGGCGACCAGACGCATGCCCAGGTCGAGGTGGATCTGCTGAGATCGGTCAAAGAGCTCACGGCCCTCCGCAACCTGCCCGGCCATCATCCGCAGTGGGCCAAGCACCTGCAGCACGGCGGCCTCGGCCAAGGGGCCGCGCGCGTCGGTACGCATGTCCTCACAGATTCCGATCGCCTCAGTCACCGGCAGCACACCGAGGAGCAGGGCGCCGCAGCGCCACATGATCGCCTGCGCCTGGTCGGGAGGCGACCCGGCGCGCCGCGCATGCTCGAGGGCCCGCCCGCCGGCCCGCTCCCACCTGCCGATCTCCAGCCGCATGTTGTGGATTTGGACCAGGTTCAACCAGGCCTTGGCCATGCCGAGCTCATCCCCCATCGGCTCCAGCACGGCGATGGCACGCTCGGTCTCGGCCTGAACGGCGTCAGCGGTCAGTTCCCCTGTCCAGTTGCCCAACCCGGCGCGTTCGATAGCGGCTCGCGCGGCCGCCCGCTGGTCCCCGATCTCCTCGGCGCGGGCGACTGCCTTCGCCAACGGGTCGGCTGCCCCGGCCAGGTCGCCGGCCTGCATGCGGGCGACCCCGAGCGCGTGCCAGACGGCAGGCGAGGTCCGCTCCCCGGCGATCTCCGCCGCACGCTCCAGGAGGTTCGTGGCGGCCCG
Organism: Candidatus Limnocylindria bacterium; assembly: GCA_050695855.1. GTDB lineage: Bacteria > Chloroflexota > Limnocylindria > QHBO01 > QHBO01 > DASTEQ01. Next base: position 1,626 of record JBOGTA010000001.1, on the reverse strand, counting down.
AGTGTCGCCGCGCGCGAGTGCGCGCTCCCCGGCGCTGCCCAGGCGCTCGGCGGCACGCTCTCCCAACCGCTCGTCCGGTTGGCGCAGCTCACGGAGGAATCGGTAGGCCTGCTCGAGGTGGTAGCCGATGATCTCCTCGTACTCGGTGACGCGGTCCATGGCCTGCCCCTCCAGCCAATCGGCGTAGCGGCGGTGGAGATCGACGCGCAGCGCCTTGGATGATGCGGCGTAGGCGGCCTCGCGAATGAGCTGGTGGCCGAACCGGAACCCATCCTCGCCCGGGAACGCCGCCTGACCCGGCTCGACGAACCCCTTGGCCACCAGCGCCTGCAGGGTCGTGTCGATCGACGTCGGGCCGGTGGCGCCCAGGAGCTCGCGGACCGCTCCGCGGTGGAACTCGCGCCCCTCGACCGCGGCGCGTACTACGACCGCGCGCTCATCGGGTCCGAGGAGGTCGATGCGGGCGGCCAGCAGCGCCTCGACGGACGGCGGGACGGTCGCCTGGTCCCCGCCATGCTCCAGCTGGTGGGCCACGATCTGCTCGAGGAAGAGCGCGTTGCCCTCGGCGGCGCGGATCAGTCGATCGCGCTCCGCCGGCGCCAGCGTCCCTGCGGGGCTGAGGCCGGCGACCAGCTGCGCGGCATCGGCATCGGCCAGCGGGCCAAGGGTCAGGACGGCGCTCCCCTGGCGTTCGACCCACGAGGGACGCCGTTCGCGAAGCTCGGGTCGGGCGAGGCACAGGAGCAGCAGCGGGGCGTCGGTGGCGTAGTCCACGACGTACTCGAGGACATCGAGGAGGGCGGGCTCGGCCCAGTGGATGTCGTCGACGACTACGATCAGCGGCTGCTGCTTGGCCACCTGCTCGAACAGCCGACGGAATGCCCAGCTCGTCTCCTCAGCCGGCCCAGGCGAGCCGCCGGTGCCGATCGCGCCACGGATGCGGGTCCCGACCAGCGGGCCGTCGGGGTCGTGCGCCAGGACCCCGTCGAGGCCGTCGTCGGGTGCCAGCTGTCGGACGACCTCGGCCAGCGGCCAGAAGGTGATGCCTTCGCCGTACGACAGGCATCGGCCGATGACGACCTGCCACGTTGGGCGGGCATGGTCGATGAGCTCGCGCGCGAGCCGCGACTTCCCGATGCCGGGCTCGCCGAGGACCGTGCCGAGCTGGCAGGTTCGGGTGTCGATCGCGCGCTGGAGGGCGCCGCGCAGGAGGGCCAGCTCCTCTCGGCGTCCGACGAGAGGTGCGGCGGCCGGCATGAAGATGGTCGGCGATTCGGGGCCGATGCCGAGCAGCCGCCAGGCCGCCACGCCGGTCGCTTTGCCCTTGAGCGTCAGCTCGCCACTCGGTTCGGCGGTGACCGCGTGCCGGACCAGCTCGTACGTCCGCTCGCCCAGCAGGATCTCGCTTGGCTCCGCGAGCTGCTCCAGGCGGGCCGCCACGTTGACGGCGTCGCCGGTCACGAAGCCGTGGCCGGAACCCGGGTCGGCGGCGACCACCTCTCCGGAGTTCACGCCGATCCGGACCTCGAGGCGTCGCCCCAGCTCTTCCGCGAGCTCGCCGCCCAGGCCGGTCACCCGATCCCGGACGGTGGCGGCCGCTTTCACCGCGCGGAGGGCGTCGTCCTC